>JABFSL010000007.1 GCA_013140605.1 Anaerolineales bacterium | reverse complement strand
CAGTTGGGGTTGAGGGGATCACTGTTTGGGTTGCGACAATGCCAATTGATGGCGAACAGGCTGAGAGTAGGATGAGAAGCGCGAGGCAAGTCATCAGCATATTAGCTTGACGGGTATTCATCCTTCGCATTATACTCGGCCAGTTCATTTCATCGGGGCGTGGCGCAGTCCGGCTAGCGCGCTTGCTTTGGGAGCAAGAGGTCGAAGGTTCGAATCCTTTCGCCCCGACAATTTGGCCGCAGAGACACGGAGACACGGAGTTTATTTCTCTGTGGTCCGTGTCTTTATGATTTAAACCTGTGTGTGCTAAAATTACCCCAGAGGAAAGCCAATGAGCAAACAAATTGATGGTGTCATCGAAGCCGCCCGCTATAAAAATGGGCAGATCACGCTGGTGCGTGCCTATGAACGGCGCGGAGCTACTTTTTCAGATCGTGTCCTGGTGGATCGTAAAACACTGCTGGAGCGCCTGCAAAAAGGCAAACAGTATGTGATCGGCACTCGCGAAGACTTGAAAGCCAGCACATTTATCGTTGGAAAACCTGTGATGATCGTAAAACAGGATGACCGCGAGTTGCTCGCAACGCGCGAAAACGCGACCCGCGATGAACTTGAGGAAATACCGAATTTCTAACGGATTGTCATGAAGATCATAGATAAGACCCCACTACAAGATGCCAAAGGCCAGATCAGTCTTCCAGCCCGCGTTCAGGGAACGCTGAAATACGGGTTGAACTGGTACGCCGAGTTGGAAGCCCAAAAATCGGTCATCGCGCAATTGGACCGCATCCTTGAAAAAGGCGCTGTGCTCATCCGCAACTTCACCCTGCCCAACAGCGAGATCGTGATCCCGCTCATTTTGATCAGCACGGGCGGCATTTCGGTGATCTATGTGACACCCGTCAAGGGATTCTTCGAAGCCAAAGGCGACCAATGGAACACGGTCACCAACGGGCGCGGACTGCCTGCTAGCATTAATTTAATTGACCGTGTATCGAAATTGACACGCGCTTTCCAAAAATATTTGGAAATGCAAAGAGTCAACATGAGCGTACCTGTGGAAGCGGTTTTGATCGCAACCGATCCCGGCGCGCACATCGACTCACTGCGGCCTGCGGCACGCGTGGTGATGAGTGATGCTATCAAGCAATTCGGAAGCTCGATTTTACAGATGCGCCCCATCTGGCGGGCGGATTATATTTACGAACTTGCCGACCGTCTTGTTGATCCCCGTCCGATCAAAGAAGCCAAACCTGAAGCCCCCGCCCCTGCGGCTGACGGAAAACCCGTCTCGCGTGCCAAGGCAATATTTGATGCCGCGGAAACCGCACAACCCTTTGATGCCAATGGACTTGGTTTTGCATTTGAAGATGGAGAAGTACCGCCTGCCTCGCAGCCTGTCCCGCCAACTTTGCGGGAGACAAATCCATCCCTCCAGTTGCCAAAACCAAAAGCTGATGCCAATAAGGGGAAGATCCTTGGCTTGAACAACCGCCAGCTTATTTTGCTGATCGGCATGTTCATTGTTGAATGTTGTGTTGTCATTGGAGCTGGCGTTTTCATATACTTGACCCAGTTTTGAGTTGGCCAATCCTTTTCTGTCCATAGTCATCCCGGCTCATAACGAAGAAAGCCGTCTGCCCCGCACGCTGGGGCAGATTTTTGCGTTTCTTGAAAAGCAGTCTTATACAGCCGAAGTTGTTATCGTGGAAAATAAAAGCTCAGACCGCACGCTCGAATTAGCGCGCGAATTTGCGCAACAACATTCAAACCTGATCGTTCTCCACGAAGAAAAAAGCGGAAAAGGCAACGCGGTCAAACGCGGCATGTTGGAAGCTCGCGGCGAATATAGATTTATCTGCGATGCCGATCTTTCCATGCCAATCGAAGAATTGCAAAAATTCATCCCGCCCGTGTTGGATGGTTTCGATATTGCCATTGCCTCACGCGAAGCGCCGGGAGCGATCCGATACGACGAACCCTCCTACCGTCATTGGGGCGGGCGCGCAATCAACCTTGCCATTCAGGTTTTGATCCTGCCTGGGCTTAATGACACACAATGCGGATTCAAATGCTTTCGCTCCGATGTGGCCGAAGAACTTTTCCACCGCCAAACCCTCATGGGCTGGTCATTTGATATCGAATTGCTTTATCTCGCGCGCCGAAAAAAATTACGCATCAAGGAAATTCCGATCCAATGGTATTTCGACGCAGACAGTAAAGTGAATGCGGTCAAAGACGCCCTGCGCATGATCGGCGATATTTTCCGCATTCACTTTAACGCAATGCGCGGCCGATATGATCTCAAGCCCTGACCTTGCCTACGAACAGGAACTCTGGCCTGTCTGCAAACATATTGCGGGAATGGATGAAGCGGGACGCGGCGCGCTGGCAGGTCCCGTCTGCGTGGGAGCGGTGATCCTGCCAAATAACGATCCGCTTCTTGCCCAAACCTTGAGCGGGGTGCGTGACTCCAAACAGTTATCTCCCCGGAAGCGCGGTGAACTTGCTCCGCAGATCAAAAAGTTTGTGCAAGCATGGGGAATTGGTTTTGCATCCGCGGAAGAAATTGATATGCTTGGAATTGTTCCAGCCACACGTCTCGCCGCTGGCCGCGCACTGGAAATGCTTCATTGCTTCCCCGATTTTTTACTGACAGATTTTCGCCTCGAACTGCCTGAATTGGATATTCCGCAAGCCGCGCTCGTCAAGGGAGATCAACGCTCCTTAAGTATTGCGGCCGCATCCATCCTGGCAAAGACCGCGCGTGATGACTTAATGCGTGCGTTGGATTTGAATCATCCCGAATATGGCTTTTCAAAGCACAAGGGTTATGGGACAACTTTTCATTGCCAGAAGATCAGAACACTGGGCTACTCCCCCATTCATCGAAAAACATTCAAGATAAAAAAAAGCGGACGTTTCTAAAACGTCCGCTTCGTATTTACTTTCTCAGCATACCGCCGCTTAATTTGCTTTCCGGTTTACCCGAACGCCACGCGTAATATCCCAACCCAACTCCGCCAAGCAGGAGCAATCCGCCAAGAATACCGAACAAGGGAGTCGTACCGCCGCCAGTATCGCCAGTTTCCTGCGCACCGGGATCCGCCACAATATCTTTCGACTGCGCACCAAAACCCACCTCGGCCCGGTCACCAGCGTTCACAATGAGCGAATAGTTCAAATCCACCGTTGGGTTGTAATTATCGGGAATACCCACGGTAATGTTGTAACTGCCTTCGGGAATATCAGAAAAACATATTCCCTGATACGCTTCCGGGTCGGCGGGAATGACCGTATCCAGCGCGGCTGAATATTCACCATTATTTTCCGTCAAGCTGACCGCGCCGCCGGCCAGAGCAGGCTCAGTCTCTTCGCGCAGCGCGTTGCCGTTGGCATCTTCAAAGAGCAGAACACATACTTCTGTTGTACCAGCTAGCGGCGTAGGGGTGGGCGTGGGCAGACCAGGCGTGGGAGACGGCCCGGCAGTCGGAGTCCCCGCAACAGAGATAATCCCGACCAGCAATTCCTGTCCTTCGATGAGCGTGCAGTTCTCATCCAATTTTGAATTTAACTGGCGGAGTTGGTCAACGGAAATTGAGTTCAAAAACGCCACACGTGTGCAGGTATCAGCGGGCTGCACAACGTAAATAATACGACCGTCAGGGCCGGGCGTGAGCGTGGGAGGTTGTTGTTGCGCAATGGGCGCGGCGCTTACCGGCAGCCACAACCCGAGCAAAAGCAGACATACCAGAGCAAATAAGATAAAAAATCGTTTGGAATTCATTAATGAAATTATATCAGGATTCAGTTGGCGCCCATTTTACAGATGGAACCTTCTGCCAGTTATAATGGCAAAGATTTACGAGATGATTTTTTGACGGAGAGACCATGTTTCAGTTTGCACTTCGCCGTATAACCATATTTCCACTTACTTTATTAATTGCAAATTTCATTGGCTACGCGTTTGCCTTTTCAACCGCGCCGATCGTAACGGCCAGCGATCCATATTCACTTGGGACAAATAAACTGCCCCCGGTCATGCCAGCGTATCTGGATTATTTGCAAAATATTTTCAAAGGTGACTTTGGCAGTACCTTTACCAATGAACCGGTCCTTGAAACCATTTCAAGATTTAGTGTTGCCAGCCTCGGGTTGATCGGGATCGCCATGACGATCAGCGTTATTCTCGGGGTAACGCTTGGACGGCTTGGCGTGCGCCGCGGCCGAAGCGGAGTCTCTTCATGGTTGACATTGATCTCGACCATCGGCCTGGCTCTGCCCAGTTTTTACGTTGCCATTCTTTTGATCGCGCTTTTCATTTTGATCACGATCTACGTTATATCCTCCACGACTCCGTTGATCCCATTTCAGGGATTTGGCTGGGATGCGCATTTGATCCTGCCGGTGCTGGCGCTCGTGATTCAACCGACTGTCAAAATAGCACAAGTAACTGCCAGCCTGCTTTCGGAGGAAATGGAAAAACAATACGTCACTGCGGCTATGAGCTTCGGACATCCTTTTAATAAAATAAAAGGAAAATTTGCCTTTCGCAATATTCTCGCTCCAGTGGTGCTGACCATTGCCGCATCTTTAAGAATCATGATCGCCGAGTTAATTATCATCGAGCGCTTATTCAACTGGCCCGGCATGGGAAGGTTAATCTCGACACTATTAAGCAGACATTCGCTTTCAGCTGATCTGCTCTCTCCGCCAATGATCGCCGCCGTGCTAACCATTCTGGTCGGCGTATTTTTGTTGATCGACTTCCTCGCCACATTCCTGAGCCGCCTGATCGACCCACGGCTACGAGCGGATTCAGAAATGCAATTCAAAGGGGCGGCGGCATGACGACAAAATCAGAAATTGCCTCATTCAGCGGTCTGCAAACGCAGCACAAAAAAAGAAACTGGCCTTTGTTGATCGGTGCAATACTGGTCGGTTTCATGGCATTCCTCGCCATCTTCGGGCCATCCTTCGCACAGCAAGACCCGATGAAGGAAAATTACGCGCTCAAAGTAAACGACAAGATTCGCGTAGCGCCCTATCCCGCATTTGAAGTCCCCGGCTATCCGCTTGGCACAGACCGTTTCGGCCGCGACCTGTTGAGCCGCATCCTGTGGGCGGTCAGACCAACCATGATCATGGTCATCACTGTTGCGGGAGTCAGGCTTTTTCTGGGATTGGTTTTGGGGATGATCATCGGCTGGTCGGAAGGCAGGAGAAGCCGCTTCCTCGAATCACTGCTTTCCACCGCGCTGTCCATTCCAATTTTGATCGCGGCGCTGATCGGTATTTTCATGGTCGGCGTGGACCGTGGTCTTTGGGCGTTCATCTTCGGGCTGGGATTAACCGGTTGGGCAGAAACAGCCCGCATGGTCAGCGAACAGACGCGCGCCATCAAGACCCAAACCTTTGTTGAAGCCGCGCGCGCCCTCGGCGCATCCGACCGCCGCATTTTGTATTCACACGTTCTGCGCCAGATCATGTCTTTATTATGGATGCTGCTTGCGTTCGAGATCAGCGCCACCCTGCTTGTTTCAGCGGAACTTGGATTTCTCGGCTATTACATTGGCGGCGGCATCTGGGTCGAGGTTTCCGATTTCAACGCGGTCAATGTCGAAGGCCTGCCCGAGCTTGGTCAAATGATCTCATCGTCATTGGTGAAAATAACCGACCCATCCACATTGATCATCGTCGGCAGTGTGATCGGCATTGGCGTGCTTGGATTCAATTTACTGGGCGAAGGCCTGCGTACGCGCCTGAGTCAGGAATGGCTGCGCGGCGGGCGTCGATTTAGATTCCTAACCGAAGCCGCCGAAGAATGGATCGAAGTCCGGGTAATGCGCCCGATTTTATTTTGGATCGAATCGCATCGCACCGCGCTGGGAACTGCTGCAGTTATCCTGACAATTCTCCTCGGCTCCTGGCTGACGTTCAAATCGTTATATGTCCAACCGCTCGCCGCCGCAGAAACGCCCATCGAGGTCAGCGGCGTGGAGCATTTATGGGCCACCGAACGGCACGATTCCTACGGCACAATGTGGGTTCCAGTCAGCTTGGATTCTGAACCGAAACTTTTATGGACTGTCCCATTATCCAGCGGCGCAGTTGGCAAACCATCAGTCAATACAGATGGAACGATCTTCGTTTCTTCAAAAAATAAAATATTGTCAGCCATCAGTCCGGACGGCACGATCATTTGGGAAGCGCCGCTTGATGAGATCGCAGTCGGCGCACCCGCATTGGACTCAAATGGCCGCATCATTGTTGCGGATGCAAAAGGATACGTAACCGCCTTCGATGAAAGCGGAAACCGCCTCTGGCGTACACTGGCATCCACAGGACGGGAGGCAACTTCAGGTCCGATCGTGGATGCGAAAGGTAATATCTATCTCACAGCGGTGGATACAGTCGCAGCACTCTCACCCAATGGAACATCGTTGTGGAGAACCAAAGCCGCAGACACCTATTTGGAAGAACCACCCCGCCTCAGCCCCGATCAAAGCATGGTCTTCCTGAAAAACAGCGCAATTGACACGGCCAGCGGCGCGCTCAAAACCATTGAACTCGCCCCGCCAGAAGAGTTGCTCTTCACCGACCCGGCATTTTTCAGCGGCGCGAACGGATTGAATTATTACCGACTCGGCCACGAGATCATCGGTTGGCATTTTGAAGAGACTGAATTGAAGATCGACTCACGCTTGACCTGGGCGCATCAAGGAACAGTCCTTCTGCTGCCCTACGATCAAGGCGTTACAAAAGACGGCCTGACATGGTTTTATTACACCAGGTTCGGAAATGACACCCGCATGATCTGGCTCGATGCGCAAAGCCGCGTCGTTGGCAACTACTCATTCAAAAACCCGAATCCAAAGGTGATCGCCATCGGCGAAAAAGGCGAAGCCATTTTGTGCGGCTCGACCACAGTGCGCGTGAATTGCATCAACATTGCACCTGGCTCCGAAACCCCCACATGGGATATTTCAGTTGAATCCCCCGCCCCGCTTCTTGGGGGCGCGGTAGTCCCCGACCGCCTTTATCTTCTTCTCGAAGATGGACTCTACGCTCTCGAATCACAGGAGACACAACCATGAATACTTTGATAAAGAATGGAACACTCGTCACCGCCTTCGAAACCTTTCAAGCGGATATTTTGATCGAGGATGAAAAGATCACCCGCATCGGACTTAATCTGGAAGCTGATTCTGCACAAGTGGTGAATGCTACGGGCAAGCTGATCATGCCCGGCGGAGTCGATCCGCATACTCATTTTGATCTGCCCATGTTTGGAACGGTCTCATCTGACGACCATTACACCGGTCACAAAGCCGCAGCCTTCGGCGGCACAACCACCGTGATGGATTTCGTCGTGCAGGAATCTCCCTCTCCCTCAGGGAGAGGGCAGGGTGAGGGTGTTTTCAAATATTCAGTTGATTTATGGATGAAGAAAGCCGCGAAAGCCGCCATTGATTATTCCTTCCACATGAACCTGACCCATTTCGATGACAATATCGCAAAGGAAATTCCTTCATTGCGCGAGATGGGAATCACAACACTAAAAGTCTTCACTGCCTACAATGGAAAATTACGTCTTGATGATGGCGGAATTTTCAAAGCGATCAGACTCGCAAAAGAAAATGGGATGCTCGTCATGGCACACTGCGAAAACGGTGATGTGATCGATACGCTGATCGCCGAAGCCCTGTCAGCGGGGCACACAACCCCCGAATGGCACGCGTTGACCAGACCAAGTTGGGGCGCAGTCGAATCCACTTTACGAGTGGCAGGCATGAGCGCAGAAGCCGATGCGCCGGTTTACATCGTCCACATGAACGCGGGCGGCGAAGTCGATATGTTGAAGTATGCCCGCGAGCGCGGCGTCAAAGTGATGGGCGAGACTTGTCCGCAATATTTATTCTTCACGATAGACAATCTGCGCCGCAAAGACGGCTCAAAATGGATATGTTCCCCGCCGATGCGAACGGAAAAAGATAACGCGCGATTATGGGAAGGTTTACACGATGGCATTATGCAAACCGTCGGCACGGATCATTGCGCGTTTTATTATGACGGCACCAAGCCGATCATGTATGAAGGCAAAGAGATCGCCATTGCAGGGAAGGAATTGGGCAAAGACGATTTCACAAAGATTCCCAACGGCCTGCCCGGTGTGCAGGACCGTATGCCGATCATGTGGACGTACGGCGTGCGCGCGGGTCACATCACGCCGAATCAATTCGTGGCATACAACTGCACGAACCCTGCAAAGATATTTGGTTTATATCCACGCAAAGGCGCACTCACTCCAGGCGCAGACGCGGACATCGTGATCTGGGATCCAGAAAAGAAAGTCAAATACGGCGTGGAGCAATCGCATCAACGCACAGATTACAACTTATACGAGGGTTGGGAATTAACGGGCTACCCTGAAAAAGTTTTCCTGCGCGGCAGGTTGATCGTGGATGGTGAGAAATGGCTGGGTAAATCTGGCGATGGGAAATTCTTGAAAAGAAGTGAAGGCGAAATTTTATAAAACCATTGCCGAAAGAATAAAAATAAACTTTGGAGCAACGAGCCGCATGGATCAGACAAATTTTTACAAGGATGTATTGGATAATCTTTACGATGGCGTTTATTTTGCCGACAGGGCGCGCAGAATAACCTATTGGAATAAAGGAGCGGAACGAATTAGCGGCTTCACATCCGCTGAAGTGCTGGGCAGGTTTTGTGCGGATAATATTCTGAATCATGTCAACGATAATGGCATTGTGTTATGCCAGACCATGTGTCCGCTCTCGCATACCATGAGGGATGGCAAACCCAGACAGGACAACATTTACCTGCATCACAAGGATGGGCATCGCGTACCCGTTCTTGTGAATGCAATTCCGCTGTATGGGGAAGGTCATAAGATCGTGGGCGCGATTGAAAGTTTTACGGACAGCTCCGCTTTTCAAACCGTGATCGAACGGGTCAAATTATTAAGCGAGATCGCATTTCAGGATGATTTGACCGGCATTGGCAACCGCCGCTTCATTGAAATGAAATTAAAAACCGGGCTGACCGAAGCACATGAATTTGGGGCCAATATTGGTCTGCTGTTATTTGACGTGGATCATTTCAAGATGTTCAATGACGATTACGGACATGATATTGGAGATCAGGTGCTGAAGATGGTGTCAAACACCATAAGTCATAACATCCGCCCGATGGATTTTCTGGGAAGATGGGGCGGGGAGGAATTTATCGTTTTCCTTCAAAACGTGGATGAAGCAAAAGCGATAAGCTCCGCTGAAAAATTGAGGATGTTGATTGAAAATTCGTTCCTGAGAATCGAACACAAAAATGTATCCGTGACAGTATCCGGTGGTGGAACCTTGATCCGCGCAGAAGATACAACGGAGTCGCTTTTCAAAAGAGTGGATCAATTGCTTTATGAAAGCAAACACGCGGGACGCAACCGATTAACGTTCTCGCCATAAACTTGAAAATCATGAAAAAATCAAAGCCAATCATCCATTGTGACGCTCTTGTCGTTCATTGCATGGACTACCGCCTGCAAAAATTCCTGCAACCGTGGATCACTGTCCGCTTTGGCTATGACAACTTCGATATCGTGGCGCTGGCAGGCAGTGTGCATGATTATGAGATGGTCTTGAAATATGTTCAGCTTGCCGTGTTAATTCACAGCATTGAAACAGTGTGCCTGATCAATCACGAAGATTGCCGAGCGTATGGACGCGAAGGAACGTATAAACGCCATAAGCACGACCTGATGGACTCGCAATTCAAGATCAAAGCCTTATTCCCAAACTTAAAAGTGGAAACCTTCTACCTGCATTTGGACGGAACCTTCGAGGCAATTTCATAAAAAGGAAGCCATTACCATGACCCACAAATGTGAAGCAATTGTTGTACATTGCATGGACTACCGCCTGCAATCCTATATCAACCAATGGCTGGAGAAGAATCTATCCTTCGGCAGTTATGACCGAGCCGTGATCGCAGGCGGAGTATTTGACGTGTACGATGTCATCCGCCAGGTGGACATTTCCGCGCGCCTGCATGGAATTACCAAAGTGATCCTCATCAACCACGAAGATTGCGGGATGTATGGCACAGCAGGCACAGAGGAACGCCACGAAGAAGACCTAAATAACGCCGAGGAAAAGATCAGGCGCCTCTTCCCCCATTTGGAAGTGGATACCTATTATTTGAATCTCAATGGCACGTTCGAGCAGAATTCGTAACACAATCCCGAAGGGATGGTATGATTTTAGTTCGTTACGAAATAGCAATTCAAATCCCGAAGGGATGACATGATGCTCAAACCCATGACACCCCCTTCGGGGTTGAAATTCATTGGTATTGATATTCTATAATCATTGCACCCCTTCGGGGTTATCATAAGAAAATCGTTTTGTATAAGTATAATTTTGGAGGAGACATGGCAGGAACATATTCCCAGATTTACATTCAAATTGTTTTCGCCGTAAAAGGGAGACAGAATCTACTCCAAAAAGAATGGCGGGATGATGTATTCAAATATATTTCTGGAATCATCAAGAACAAGGGACAAAAGCCAATTATCGTCAACGGCGTTGCAGATCATGTTCACGCTTTTATTGGATTAAAGCCTTCGACGGCATTATCAGATTTGGTACGGGATTTAAAGAACAACTCCACTAATTTCATCAATGACAAAAACTGGATAAAAGGCAAATTCAGTTGGCAGGAAGGCTATGGGGCGTTCTCATACAGTCATTCGCAAATTGAGAATGTATACAACTATATTTTGAATCAGGCAGCGCATCATCACAAACAGACGTTTCAGGAAGAATATATGGACTTCCTCAAGAAGTTCGAAATCGAGCATGATGTCAAATATCTATTCGAGTGGATACAATGAAAAACATCTTTATTAAATGGTTCATGACGATAAATGCCTTTCTGATAAAAATCAGCAATGGGAAGATCGGCGGCAAGCTCGGCACACAAACCATTCTGATCCTGCATACCACAGGACGGAAATCAGGCCAGCCGCGCAGTATCCCGATCGCGTATTTCTTCCACGAAGGGAAATATCTCATTGTAGAATCAAATTGGGGCAAGGTCAATCACGCCGATTGGTATTTCAATTTACTGAAACAACCGCAAGCCAGAATCGAAGTAAATGGCAGGATGATCAAGGTCAACGCAAGCTTTGCCGAGGGAGAGGAATACATCCGCCTGTGGGAATACGTCACGAAGAAACATGCCCCCTACTTGGAATATCAAAAGATGACGGAAAGAAAAATCCCCATTGTAGTTTTTGAATTAATGACTCACCTTACGCAGTACAATCCCGAAGGGATGGTAGGGTTATAGAAAATTGCACGCAAGAATTCCAAATCCCGAAGGGATGATATTGATTTTACGAGCTCTGACACCCCTGCGGGGTTGAATTTGCCATATCCAATAGCTATAATCATTTGACCCCTTCGGGGTCTTTAAGTAAATCTGCGTAAGGTGAGTTAATGAATTGAATAGAATCGAAGAATTTTATCAGGCAGACGACCGTCTTTTTTCCAAGTTCCATTATGATAAAATCCCTTCACTAAACAAGGGACGGCTGGGGGAGCACGAGCCTTTGTGAAACTAATAATTTCGGAGAAATAAAATATGCCTCGTCGTTCACTCACTCGCCTATATCAGGACGAGTTTTCTGGCTATTCACTTGTCAAATTTCAAAAGGATTTCATTGCGGGCTTATCCGTCGCAGCGGTGGCGCTTCCGCTGGCGCTGGCATTCGGCGTTGGGTCGGGAGCGGGAGCGGCGGCGGGACTGATCACATCCATTATCGGCGGCCTGCTGATCGGGGCGCTGGGCGGGGCGCCGTATCAAATCAGCGGGGCAAAAGCAGTTACCAGCGTGGTATTGATCGTGCTCGTCAATCGCTATGGTCTCGAAGGCATGTGGTTCGCCAGCTTATTCTCAGGCCTGCTCATGCTCGCCATCGGCCTCTTCAAACTTGGCCGCTACATCGCATTCATCCCCGCCCCCGTCATTCGCGGCTTCACATCAGGCATCGCCCTCGTAATCATCATCCGCCAAACCGACAACCTGCTTGGAATCACAACGCCCACCACAGAAACCGCCGCGCAAAAACTGATCGGATATTTCAACAGCGGACTCAGCCCCAATTCGCACGCCATCATACTCGGTTTTTTGGTGATCGGAATTATGGTGCTCTGGCCGAAAAAATGGAATGAATATTTTCCCTCATCACTTCTCGGACTCATCATTGCCGCGCTTCTTAACTGGACTTTGGGCTGGTCAGCCGCGATCATCAGTGACATCCCCCGCACATTAATCCTCACCCCGCACCTCAGCCTGACGGAAATTCCCTGGGACAATCTTCCTGACTTCATTGCCCCCGCGTTGACATTAACCGTGCTTGGCTCAATCGAAGCATTCCTATGCGGCGCGGCTGGCTCGAACATGACAGGCGTGCGCCTGCAAGTGAATCAACAATTGATCGGGCAGGGATTGGGAAACATGGCGCTGCCCTTCTTCGGCGGGATCCCAACCACCTCAGCCATGATCCGCACCAAGGTAGCCATCCGCTCAGGCGCACAGACTCGGCTTGTCAGCATCATCCACTCGATCATTTTATTGCTTGCCATGTTATTTCTGGCTTCATTTATTAAAAAGATTCCATTGTCTGCTTTGGCTGGCGTATTAATGGTCACAGCCATTCGCACCATTGAGTGGGATGCGATCAAGCGCAAGTTTGGCAAACGCTTCAAAACGAACATGATCGCTTTTTCCATAGCCATGCTTGCGACAGTATTCCTAAATTTAACAAACGCGATTTTGATCGGCTCTTTTCTTGTGGGTGCGGTTTTCCTAAACAAGATCGCAAGCATTGAAATAGATGTTCAAGATGTGGATATAAATCGTCTCAAACAAAAAGGGATCACAACGGCTGGCAAATGCAAACATGTTCACGTGGCATTTCTAACGGGACCGCTGTTCTTTGCGGCCACAAGCCAATTCGATGAAGCCTTTGCCAACCTGACAGATACCCACGCGCTGATCCTCTCGATGCGCGGAGTGCCATTAATTGATACCGAAGGACTCGAACGGATCAACAGCCTGTATGAAAAACTGCATAAGCAGGGCGGCACACTGATGCTCGCAGGAGTCCATGACAATGTGCGCATCATGATGGAACGCGACGATCTTGTGGAAATGATCGGCGAGGAAAATTTCTTTTGGTCCAGCGACCAGGCCATCGTCGAGGCAGAGAGGCGCCGCTGTCAGTTTTGCGAATCAGATAATGAAAGTAATGCGTCGCATCAGATGGGTGAATGATTCCCACCAAACCTTCATGATAAAATCCCGCCAATTCAGGTTTTTGGAGAAATAAAAAATGCCGCGAAGAAGCCTTGTACGTCTTTATCAGGATGAATTCTCAGGATATTCACTCGCCAAATTTCAACAGGACTTGCTTGCAGGTCTGACCGTTGCGGCAGTCGCGCTTCCGCTCGCGTTGGCGTTTGGCGTTGCATCAGGCGCAAGCGCGGCGGCGGGATTGGTCACCGCGATTCTGGCGGGTGTCATCATGGGGCTGCTCGGCGGCGCGCCATATCAGATCAGCGGGCCGACAGGCGCGATGTCTGCCGTGTTGATCGTGCTCGTCTCACGCTACGGACTCGAAGGCATTTGGATCGCAGGCTTGATCTCGGGCGCGTTCCTGCTTCTGATCGGCATCATGCGCATTGGCCGCTTCATCGCATTCATTCCCGCGCCCGTCATCAGCGGCTTCACATCGGGCATCGCGCTCATCATCTTTATCGGCCAAATTGATAATCTTCTCGGCATCAAAACTGCCGCCACCGAAACCGCCGCGCAAAAATTGATCGGATATTTCAGCGGTGGATTCACGCCCGACCTGCGCTCCCTTTCACTCGGACTCGTTGTCATTGCGACCATGCTTTTTTTGCCTGCGAAATGGAACGCGCGCTTCCCCGCTTCGCTTTTGGGAATCATCCTCGCCACGCTTCTTAACTGGACTTTGAACTGGCCAGTCGCGATGATCGGAGCCATCCCCCAGACATTGTTTCTCGAACAACGCCTCAACTTCGCCAGCATTCCGTGGTCAAGTTTCCCTGAATTCCTCGCACCCGCAATGACCATCACTGCACTCGGCGCTGTCGAATCATTGTTAAGCGGCGCAGTCGGTTCAAATATGACAGGGGTTCGTCTGCAAGCAAATCAGGAACTCATCGCGCAAGGTGTGGGCAATTTGATCATTCCATTCTTTGGCGGAGTCCCCGCCACTGCCGCAATCGCGCGTTCGAGTGTGGGCATCAAATCTGGCGGACAGACTCGTTTGGTCAGCATCATTCATGCCGTTGGATTGCTATTGTCCATGTTCCTGCTTGCGCCGTTTATGGCGCGTATTCCGCTGGCGGCGCTGGCTGGTGTATTGATGGTGACCGCCATCCGCATGAATGAATGGGCGGCGATCAAGTTCATGTTTGGAAACCTCTTCAAAACAGACATGATCGCTTTTGTCATCACAATGGTCGCCACCATTGTCCTTGACTTGACGCAAGCCATCCTGATCGGTTCATTCCTTGCGGGCGCGGTCTTCCTAAACAAGATCGCCAGCATTGACATCACCGTGCAGGATGTGGATATAAAACGATTAAGAGAAAGGGGAATTGAAACCGAAGGCAAATGCAAACATGTGCGCGTGGCATTTCTTACAGGTCCGCTCTTCTTTGCGGCCACTGGTCAATTCAACGAAGCATTTGCAAATCTGGGAGATACACACGCGCTGATCCTTTCAATGCGCGGTGTGTCGTTGATCGACACGGCTGGACTCGAATCCATTCACCGACTGTATGAACGTTTGCATAAGCAAGGCGGAACGCTGATGTTCGCGGGCATTCATGACAACGCACGCAACATGATGGAACGCGGCGGGTTGGTAAAAATCATCGGGGAGAAAAATTTCTTTTGGTCCAGCGATCAGGCCATCGTCGAGGCTGAGAGGCGCAGGTGTGAGTTCTGTCTAAAGCAGGAAAGGTTTGATCGATTTATAGGTTGAGAGGTTCATTTATTTCATTGATGTTATAAGTCTATAAAGCAGGAAGCCGACTTCACTTCTCAGTGTTTCGGCTTCTTTATATTTTTCGCTACTTTTGCATCAGTTCCCGCACCCTCGGGTAATCCTTGTAAAATCCGCGATAACTTTCGGGCAGTTTTGCCGCGATCTGACACATGATCTCATCGGTTGCTTTTCGCATGGCTTCTTCCCGTCCCCTGCCCTTGGGAATTTCAACGTAAAACAACTCTCCCGCCACAGCCTTGATCTTGGAACGGCGAAATCTTTTTAGATTTTCGATCACACTGCGGTCTTCCGTGCCAGTGAGCGCGACGGGCATAACAGGATATCCGCTTTTGCTCGCAAGAAACGCCACGCCCATTTTGCCCTCCTGCAGCGCTTCGGTTTTGGAGCGCGTGCCTTCGGGCGCAATGACCATCAATCCGCCCTTTTGCATTCGAGTCAAAATTTCACGCAGCGCGGAAAAATCCGCTTCGAAGCGATTAAGCCAGATGGCATCAACTGTGCGGCCAATTGCGCCAAACAGCGGGTGATCCTTATATTTTTCAGCCACCGCCATGATGATATCTTCGCGGTCAATCGCATACAACAGAACAGCCGTATCCAGCCGACCCAGATGATTGGCGGCGATCATGAGGTTTCCCTGCGGAATTTTCTCCATGCCGACCACTTCCACATCGGCGATGATATTCATAACAAAACGAACAATGGAACGCAAAGTTTTATATTTCATTTTTTAGTCACTCAATAATTCCTTTACACGCGGATTCTCCGCATAATATCCGCGATTCTTTTCAGGCAGCATCACCGCAATTCGACACATGATCTCATCGGTATATTCCTGCAATATCTCTTCGCGGTTCTCTTTCGGGAAGGGCGGTAGTTTAAAAGATTTTCCTGCTGTAAGTTTTATATGCGTTCGACGAAGCCGCTTGAGGTTCCCAAGAAAAATGCGGTCTTCGGTGCCAGAGACGGCCACAGGCACGATCTGCCAATTCATCTTTGAAGCCAGGTACGCGACACCGGGTTTGCCTTGCGCCATCTTTTCATCGCGGGCGCGCGTGCCTTCGGGCGCGATCACCAACGTCTGCCCTTCATCCATGCGTTTTATCATCTCGCGCATCGATTTAAGGTCGGGGTTGAAACGGTCAATAAAAATTAAGTTGAGATGTTTGCCCAGCCATTTAAGGATCGGGATCTTCTCCCATTTTTCCGCGACAGGGATAAATAGATTCCAGTTATCCAGCGCGTAAAATGCCATGGGCGTATCCAAAAAGCCAAGATGATTGACAGCGATGACAAACCCGCCTTTTTCAGGCAGGTTTTCATAGCCTTTTGTTTCTATCTTTGTGAGTATCTTTAAAACAGTATGTATCAACCAGCGTAGAAATTTTTTCATGGATTACCGCCTATTGCATAAATTACCATACTTATATGGGAGAAATTACGAGTAAAGATCATGATTACGGTTTAGTTAATTATGCGGCACATGTAATTTTACACGGTTTTCAAAGATGCTCCTATAAAAAAGCTCTCTGGGATTTGCCGTGACACGGACAACACGGACCACACGGAAAAACCATTAAAATCTGCTCTTTTCCGTGTTTCCCGTGAAATCCGTGTACTAAAAAAGGTTTATCACGGCGATTCCCAATGACCTACAAAAAAGCCCCGTTTTTCACGGGGCTTTCAATTTCATTTTTATTATCCAAAAAGATAATCCGAATTACTTTTATGATGAGGGGAACTTTTTGTCCCATAGGTATTGAACATTTTTATGAACACATCATAATCTGCCGGGGTCATCTCCACGATCTGAAAACCAACGTTATAGGTATTGGGGTCAAATTGATCCACCTGACACCACATGGCACGCGCGGAAAATGACATGTAACTTCTGTTTGAGATCTCATTGGTCTGATCAATACGAAGGCGATAATCCACTTTCAGGGCGAGGGGCCGCGAACAATCCAACTTAAAACCACCCGTGCTGATATCTGAAAGGTGCCCCAGTAATTTGCCAGTGGCCTCATCCAACACTCGCATGTAATATGAAAGATTTCGCCGCGACAATTTTCGTCGATCCGTTACCATAACAACCTCCTTGCAAAATTGAAAGGTGGCTGTGAGTATAAATCAAAATTTTGTGCGGCGCAATAAGATTTCTCAGTTTTCAGAGCGCAAAATATGGGTCAGGATCGTCGCACCAGAGCCGCCAATATTCTGGGCCATGCCGATCTTTGCCCCATCCACCTGTGTGTGCCCGCACTCGCCGCGCAATTGCTGGACTACCTCCACAAGTTGATACATCCCCGTTGCGCCGACTGGGTGACCGCGAGCTTTTAATCCGCCGCGAGTGCAGACGGGCACACGGCCCTGAATGCTGATCTCGTTATCGAGAGCGAGTCTTACGCCTTGACCTCTTTCCGCAAATCCGCTGGCTTCGAGTGAGAGCGCGGCCATGATGGAAAAAGCATCGTGCAATTCAAAGACATCAATGTCATTTGGTGTGACGCCAGCCATGTCATAAGCGCGCCGTGAAGATGCATACGCGGCCTGCAAAAATAAAGGGTCTTTGCGTGAATGTACCGCAATCGTATCCGTTGCAGCAGCGGAGGCTGAGACGATAACCCGCGGATGGCGTTGCACTTTTTCAGCAGGGACAATCACCATCGCCGCCGCCCCATCGCCAGTTGGGGATGCATCCAGTAAATTGATGGGCGTTGCCACCATGGATGATCTTTCAAATTTATCAACAGAAATTTTTTCATGCAAACGCGCATACGGATTATGCATGGCGTTCGCGTGGGCATTGATCGAGAACGGTGCGAAGTCTTCATGTTTCCAGCCGAACTCGTGCATATATCTTCGCATGACCAGGGCGTTAATGCCAACAAATGAAACACCCTGATCCACTTCGTAATCCGCATCGGCGGCGGTGGCCAGTGCGGCAGTGACATCGCGACCGGCTTTGTCGGTCATCTTTTCGACACCCACTACCAGCGCTGACTCTACGTCGCCGGAGGCAACAGCCATCAGCGCGGCCCGAAACGCCGCCGCTCCTGATCCGCAAGCGGCCTCGACCTTCACGGCTTCCTGTTTCCACAGCCCGATCCAATCCGCAAAAAATGTTCCGAGTTGATTCTGTCCATTCACCAATGGCGAAAGCATGTTGCCCACAAAAAGCGAATCCACTTTTTCAACACCGGCGTCCTGCATGGCGGCAAAGGCGGCATCGCCCCCGATCTCGCGCAGGGACTTCTCCCAATGCTCGCCGATTTTTGTTTGACCAATTCCAAGAACGGCTATTTTTCTCATAAGACCTCTCTCAAATTCTACCGCATTGCTCTCTCAGGAACTATCCAAATAGCTGAACAAATGATATTGCACTCTCGTCTATTCCTTGCTATGCTATACCAAAAGGAGATTCACATGTCCCGAACCATTTATTTATTCGCATTGCTAATGACTGTGCTCATTACAGGTTGTTCCTCATTCTCACCTTCAACGCCCATTCCGCTCAATACCAGTTTGCCAACGCCCAAAGCGGTTGAAGCCGAATGGTCGATAAAAATGACGCACTCTGGCGGCATCATGGGGGTGGCTCGTTCAATTGAAATTTCATCCGATGGGAAATATACTGTTGCGGATGAAATGGCCGATAAAACGATCACAGGAGAACTCACTGCAAATGAGTTGTCAAAAATAAACGGGATCGTTTCAGATTCAAATTTCTCGTCAGCAACAAAACCTCAACGATCCAGTTGCGCTGATTGTTTTATCTATGGCATTGAAACGCAGGTAAATGGAAAAAAGGTTGTCTATCAGGTGGATGATGTCACATTATCCGCTTCGGGATTGGAGCCGCTTGTCACTTATTTACGCGATCTTATGGATAAAGCCTTGCAATAGCCCGCAGTACTGTTCATATGTTCTTGAAATATTTGTTCATTCGCATATACCGCAAAAAAGAGTTTGCAAATTTAATATGCTATCTTCATAAAGTTTTAATGTAGCAAACCTTTTTCGTTGTATGATGAAGCTAGAAAACGAAAAGGAGGTTGCGACACAAAGACCACCTAATTGACACCAAGGGAAAGATTGTAGACCCTGATCTGATTTGAACTTGCCCTTAGTAATCAGATACTCTCCCAAAACATATTGTAGATCATTAAAAGGAGGTTGCGATAAATACACCACCTGAACTACATAAATATGGAAAGGTCGAGACGCACTGACCTGGTCAAGTAAGTTTTATTGTAGAACCAGACGTTCCCCAAACGATATGAAGGTTGCTGATTCGTTCCTTTCCTAACATAGTGAACTTTCGACGGACGAGTAAACTCTCGTCCGTCTTTTTTTATCAAAAGACCCTGAAGGTTTCTGAACCTTTAGGGTCTCATTATTAACTGATGTTACGCACTCAATTGTGATTCCCTGAGCGACAAGGATTTTCAAAACCTTTTTGCCGCGAATTTCGCAAATTTACACGGATTTTTTTAAACCAGTTCGCGAAAATTCGTGTAATCTGCGGCTGAAGCCTTTGTTTCTTTGGCCGTGGTTTTACTCAGAACGACACTGCGTAAACATCAGTTATTAAATTGATTGAAGCGCCTTCCGCATCCGCTCAAGCCCCTGCTCAAGCAGTTTTCTCGAAGTCCCAAAATTCAAGCGGAGATGCCCCTCACCTTCCCTGCCAAACATCTTCCCTTCACTCGCGGCGACTTTGGCGTTCTTCAGGAAGAATTCAAATGGCGAACCGTCAATACCTGTTTGAGTGAAATCGAGCCAGCCGAGATAGGTCGCATCGGGAACAGTCAGGCGAACATCAGGCATGTGCTCGGTGACATAATCCACAAGAAAATCACGGTTGCCTGTCAGGTAGCGATTAAGTTCTTTCAGCCAGTCATCACACCTGCCCGAGAACGCGGTCTGCGCGGCGAGCAACCCCATGCTGCCGACATGCAATCGCAAATGGTTGACTTCCTTTTCGTAGCGTTCGCGCAATTCCTTATCTGAGATGATGGCAAATCCGCAAAACAGCCCTGCGACATTGAAGGTCTTCGATGGTGCGATCAATGTGATCGTATGCCTTGCGATCTCAGCGGATAGCTTCGCCATCGGGGTGAATTTATTATTATCCAACAGCAACTCAGAATGGATTTCATCCGAAACGATCAAGACATTATTCTTAATGCACAATTCCGCCATCTTCAACAAATCTTTGCGCGAGAAGATAATTCCCAGCGGATTATGCGGATTGCATAACAGGAACATGCCCGCTTTCTTAACCTGCTTTTCGAAAACATCCCAGTCAATTTCATAACTGATGATATTTCCATTTACATGTTTGATGAGCGGCGCATCCAGTTGCGGAATACCAATATTATCTTTCACTTCATGGAATTCATTGTAAACTGGCGTTTGTATCAGCACGCCATGTTTCGGTGTACAGGCAATCCGCGCCGCAACGCTAAGTCCGCTGACAATGCCAGTTGTGGCGATCACCATCTCAGGTTTGATCTTCCAGCCGTACAACTTATCCATGCGGGCGGCGACGGTTTCTTTCAACGCCTTTGTGGGCAGCTCATATCCGAACACACCATGATCCACAGCTTTATGTAGCGTGCTTATGATCGGTTTAGGTGAAAGGAAATCCATATCCGCCACCCACATTGGAAGCACATCTTTTGGATACTTTAACCACTTAATCGAATTACTGGAACTGCGACGATTTGGTACCTTGTTGAAATCTGCCATGAGTTTTCCTTTTATTTTTTATAGGCTACGATCATCCCATCACGCATGGGCGCGAGCGAAACGATCCAATCTTTATCCGAAGTGATTTGGCGGGTAAATTCGCGCACACCTTCCGTGGCAGGAGAAATATCCGTATCGTCAAAGATACGTCCATGCCAGAGCATATTGTCAATGATCAATAATCCGCCGCTCCGCAATTTTTCCTTGATGACAGGCAAAGACGCTGGATAGGCCTGTTTATCAATATCATTGAAGATGATATCAAACGGACCCGATTCCTGCCGAAGGGATTCAACGGCCTCAGAAACATGGTACTGGACTATGTCAGCGAATCCCAACTTTAACAGGTGGCTGATTGCGCTCTTTGACAGTTCCTCATCCCAGACAGTGTGATGCACCACACCGCCTCCGTTTTCCCGCACAGCCTTCGAAAACCATGCGGTGGAATATCCATAGCCTGAACCCAACTCAAAGATTGATTTCGCGCCGATCATCCGCGCCAGTTGATAACAGTAATATCCGCACGCTGGGCCGATAATGGGAAAGTTATGCTTCTCGGCATAGGCTTCCATTTCCTGCAATTCCTGCTCTCGCGGCGGGACAAGGGATGTCAGATAGTTTTGTGTTGCCTGATACGTTAATTCGCTCATAAGATACCTCCAAAGTTTTTTTCTAGCCTAATAATGGAGCGCGGACTTCAGTCCGCTTTTTAACAAATTGCGGACTGATGCTTCGATAAACTCAGCACAAGCGTCCGCGCTCCAAATCTAATACTTACATTTTACTGCCTGTTATTGGTTTTATAATATCAGGAAAAAATTCACTTCCGTTTTAGGAGTCTAAAATGAAATTTGCGCTGGAACTTCCCCTGCAAAAATCCAGAGATGAAGTATGGAAGGCGTTTGACAACCCTGAGAATACGAAAATATGGCAGCCAAGCCTGATCAATTTTGAGACCGTCAGCGGAACACAAGGCCAGACGGGAGCGGTATCCAAGCTTACCTATAAGGAAGGTAAACGCGAATTTTCTCTGATCGAAAAAGTTACCCATCGCGCCGAGCCAGACCGCTTTGACATTATCTATGAAAACGAGTTTGCTGACAACAGCGTCAAGAACACTTTTGTTATCGTCAATGATAATGAAACACTTTGGAGAAGCGAGGTCGAATTCAAATTCAAGACATTAATTATGAAGCTCATTGGACCGTCCATGAAAACAAATTACATCCTGCGCACCGAGCGCGATATGCAGCGCTTCAAGGATTTTGTGGAGAAGCCATAAAGCATCAGCGCTGAGCGGCTGGTAGAACGCAGAATCAATTATCAGGGCGGAATGAAGCGCCGCATTTTCACAGATTAACTTCCGCAGAGTATAATCATCCCATGAAACAAGGAACTTTCGAAAAGCAAATATTCATTCAGGCAGAGGCAAAAAAAGTGATGGCGGTTGTATCCGAATACAGCCAGCATCATAAGGTGCATCCGCTGATCGTGAAAGTTGAACGCGCAGATGCGCCCGCGAACATATTGCAAAGATATTTCATCACCGATCAATTGCAATGGGGGCCGTTCAAATTCAAGATCAAATATCGCGCTGATATTCTTGCGATCACGGAAAATTCCGTCCATACCGAGGCGTATCAATCACCGAACACATTTGTGGATAATATGACCAAGGTGATGCCCGCGCAAAATGGTGTAACCTTGCATGAAACCGTTACGCTCAAAGCACCAGACATGTTATTCAGTTATGCATTCCAGCAGGCGCAAACCGCGCACGAAGAAATGCTAAAACGCATAAAGACGTTTGTGGAAAAATCATAAACATAAACATTAATTGGTGATAGAATATTTGAAAAGGCCCTAACGGGCTTTTTATGTGTAAACACAAAACGCAAGGAACCATTCTCGTACATGAAATATAACTTCCGCCTTTTCTGGCGCACCCTCTACCGCTCATTCTTCGCCGCAAAAAACACCACCGCCCGCCTCACTCGAAAACGCATTATTTTCCTTGCGCTCTTCTACATCGTCTGGCCGCTCGGCTCGCTCATGCATTGGTTTTTCTTTTGGCTGGATGACATTCTCTTCCCCGCATACAAAGATCATCCCATCGAAAAGCCGTTGTTCATCCTCGGCAATCTGCGCAGCGGATCGACATTTCTGCACCGCCTGCTTTCACGCGATACCCAGACCTTCACCAGTTTAACCACGTGGGATATTTACCTGACTCCCTCCGTTACACAAAAGAAGATTACCCAATTTTTCGCGAAGCTCGACACAAAATATTTCAACAATACCTTTCATCGCCTGCTCCATAAATTTGACGATGCCACGCTTGGCAAATTAAAGATCCATCCCATTTCCTTCTTCCAGCCTGAGGAGGATGAAAACATTCACCTGCACATTTGGGACGGTTACTTCGTCACATTTCTTTTCCCCTTCATGGATGAGATGCCGAACTATCAGCATTTCGACGAGGCCCTCAGCCCAGAACATAAACGCCGCATCATGACCTTCTATAAATCAATGGTACAGCGGCACATGTATGCCACGGGTAAGAAATATTATGTCGCGAAGAATCCAGCTTTCAGCGCGAAGATCGAAACGCTGGTGGATTTCTTCCCCGATGCACGCATCATCTACCTCGCCCGCAATCCGCTGGACATGCTCCCCTCCACCGTATCATGGATCAATTACGCGCGGCGGCAATTCACCGATCCCGTCGATGGATTTCATTATTTGGACGAGATCGTGGATATGACCAAACACTGGTACAGTCACCCGCTTAAATATTTGGATGCGCATCCTTCGCCCCGACACCTGATCCTGAAATACGATGACATGGTTCAGCGCCCGGAGCATGTCATCCGCGGGTTCTATGAGCAATTTGGCTACCCCGATAAACCCGGCCTGCCGATCATCATTGACCAGGCCGTAAAAGAGACAATGACCTTTAATAGTGATCACGCGTATTCATATGAAAAAATGGGATTCACCCGCGAGCAAATTGTGGAAATGTACCCCGAAATTTTTGAACGATTTAATTTTGAAACACGCGAACCAGCAGTTAATAACAACGTCAAAGCGGAAATATAAAAATAAAGAGACATGACACACCCCGAAATTAATCTTTCGTGGGCGTGTTTGTTTTTAAGAACAAAAGGGACGCAAATAAACGCAGAAAACGCTGATTTTTGCTCTTGAATCAGCGAAATCAGCGTTCATCTGCGTCCAGATTAAATTTGGGGTTAATTATGTCTTTGATTCTTATTTTTTCACACTTTTACTTTTTGACTCTGTCGGCTTTATGAGCGCTTTCTTCGCTGGAGTATTCTTTACAGGCGCTTTTGCTTTCGCAACACGTTTCTTTTGTACAGGTTCTGCGACCACATCCCCGTCTAATTCATCGTCAACCTCAGCAGACAAATCAGCAGCAATGGGTCTTTCACTGCGTGCGCGCGCTTTTTTCTCAACTGGTTTGATCTGATATTGCTCTTCCCAACCGTCTGCCACCGCAAATTTTAATCTGCCATAACGAATAAGCAGCAGCACCACGCCTGAAATCGCCATCAGGATCGAAACAAACATCGAATAAGTAACAATTGAATCACCAATGCGCGGTTGATCGGGGCGGAAGAATTCAATGAACGTGCGGATGAGTCCCGCAGAAATTAACCAGCCAGCAAATATTGCGCCCGGCTTCATCTTTTCTGCATATCGGCGGGAAATCCATAATAGTAACAATGCCAGGAGAATATTCAAGATCATCTCATAAGCAAAGGTCGGGTGAAAACGGGTCGTCTCAACGGGGAATTGAGTCAAATCTGAAAATTGCGGGAGGCGATGACCAGCATCAATCGGAATTCCCCACATAAGTTTGGTTGGCTGACCGTACAGTTCCTGATTAATAAAGTTCGCCGGGCGCGCCAAAGCCTGACCGATCAGCGCGGCTGGGGCAATCGCATCCAGAAACAGCCAAAAATCCATTCCATTCTGTTTTAAGAAATAGTACAACGCGATGCCGCCAAACAATAAGCCGCCAAAGAAATGCAGGCCGCCCTCCCAAATGTACAGGATGTTGGCGGGATTATCAATATAGTAGGTATTACCGCCCAGAATGCTATTCAACACATACCACAAACGCGCACCAATAATACCGGCTGGCAAAATCCATACAAGCGCGTCCCAGACGCTCTCGCCATTCTCGCCACGGCGTTTGATCTCCCGTTCTGCGATCAGTGCGCCGCTTACTGCGCCAAGCATCACCAGCACTCCATACCAGCGCAGAACAATTGGCAAACCTAAAAGATTGAATTCAAAAATTACTGGATCTATCATCTACTACCTCGTGAATTAAGTTTTGAAGATTATATCATCCAAACATTACAAAGAATTCGTACGCAAATGCGTGAAAAAATCCAGACAATTACTGTAATAAATATCGCACACAGAAACACAAAAGAAAAGACGATTGTCATTTAAGAATTGTGATTAAAGCCACATGAAAAATTAAGCTAAATCCATACAATAGCAGTAAACATTTACCACCGTGGTCAATATAAAACTGGACAAAACCATGCTCCGAATCAACCGTCAAACCGATTACGCCGTACGAGTAGTGCTGGCTCTCTCTAAAAAAGAAAAGGGCAAACTTTTCCCCACTTCCGAAATTGGGCGCGAAATGCTGATTCCCCCGGTTCTGCTTCAAAGAATTGTGGCGGAGTTGTCAAGCGGTGGTTTCATCAACACCCAAGTTGGGCGTGACGGAGGCATATCACTCGCCCACAATCCCGAAAATATCACACTGCTTCAGGTCGTAGAGCATTTTGAAGGCGAACTTTATCTTTCAGATTGTGTCCTGAAACCCGGCGAATGTCCATTCGATACCCGCTGCCCGGTCCATTGTCAGTGGATACGGCTAAAAAACATACTTCGAAACGAAATGGCCCGTATCACCTTTGAACAACTTGTGGAAGAAGGCAACCTGATCGAAGCCAATCTAACAGCCTCGTCCACTTTGATTCCTGTAGAACAACTCATTCCGATGAGCGTTTCGTAAAATCAAATACCTAAAGTTAGTAACCAGGGAAAATGTCAAAACGTATAAAAGGAGGCATCACCAGCCAAGTTCAATCCCGCAACACAATTCATCACCACCAAGTAATTAATAAATCCTTTTGGAGAACAAAGATATGGACATAGTAATACTTTCTCGATTGCAGTTCGCACTCACGACCATCTATCACTGGCTCTTCGTCCCATTGACATTGGGTTTGGGCTGGTTTGTGGCCTTTTTCCAAACCCGTTATTACCAAACAAAAGATGAGACCTGGCACAAGATGACCAAGTTTTGGGGCAAGTTATTCCTGATCAACTTCGCCATTGGCGTAGTGACAGGCATCGTACAGGAATTCCAGTTCGGTATGAACTGGAGCGAATACAGCCGCTATGTGGGCGATATCTTCGGCGCACCGCTGGCTGTGGAAGCTCTGGTGGCATTCTTCATGGAATCGACATTCCTCGGCATCTGGATCTTTGGTGAAGGCCGCGTACCTGAAAAGGTACACCTCGCTTCGATCTGGCTGGCCGCACTCGGTTCGAATCTCTCGGCTTTATGGATCTTGCTGGCAAATAGCTTCATGCAGGCTCCCCCCGCCGCTTCCTATGTTTTCAATGCAGAAAAGGGGCGTCTTGAACTTGTCAACTTCTTCGCCCTCATTGGCAACCCCAAGGGCTGGATATTCTTCTGGCACACCATTTCTGATGGTTTGGCAATGGCCGCATTCCTTATCCTTGCAGTCAGCGCCTACCATATCATCCGCAAACAAAATTTGGCTTTCTTCAAACTTTCCTTCCAAATCGCCGCAGTCGTTGGTTTGGTCGCCAGCGTTTTGATCTTCCTTGGTGGTCACACCATGGGACAATACATGCGCGAAGTACAGCCGATGAAATTAGCGGCCATCGAAGCCATTTGGGAAACTGAACAGCCCGCATCTTTCTCTCTGCTCACCATTGGTGATCTTTCAGGCAAAAAGGAAGTCTGGTCGATCCGCATTCCAGGCGCAATGAGTTTCCTCGCATGCAATAACTTCACCTGTGAAGTCAAAGGTGTCAACGAACTCCAGGCGCAATATGAACAGCAATATGGCCCCGGTGACTATGTCCCGCTCATGATTGTCACCTACTGGACATTCCGTATCATGATGGCTTTTGGTTTCGTTATGATGGGTATGACTGCATTCTTCGTATGGTCGAATTCACGCGGCGATATCACCAAAGCCAAGTGGATGAAGTGGGTGCCTGCGATGCTGATCCTGCCGTATCTTGCCAACGCCAGCGGCTGGATCCTGACCGAGATGGGACGTCAACCCTGGATCGTCTACGGCCTGCTCAAAGTGCAGGATGCTGTTTCCCCGAACCTGACCGCAGTTGATTTGCTCATCTCCCTGATTGGCTACACAGCTGTCTACGGTTCACTGGCTGTTGCCATGGTGTACCTGATGAAGAAATACGCCATCGCCGGCCCGGATGCCGCCATGCACGAGTCAGTTGATGTAGCTCCTGCGCGCGTTGGCTCACAAGATTAATCGCGGAGGAACAACAACATGTCTTACGAATTTTTACAAATCCTTTGGTTCATTCTGATCGCCGTACTATGGATCGGCTTCTTCTTCCTGGAAGGTTTCGACTTCGGTGTGGGTATGCTCCTGCCTTTCCTCGGAAAGAAAGATGAAGAACGCCGCGCCATCATCAACACCATCGGTTCTGTGTGGGATGGCAATGAAGTATGGCTGCTCACCGCAGGCGGCGCAACTTTCGCAGCTTTTCCTGAATGGTACGCCACCATGTTCAGCGGATTCTATCTGGCGCTGTTCCTGCTCTTGGTCGGCCTGATCCTGCGCGGTATCTCTTTTGAATATCGTTCAAAAGATGCCGCTCCCGCCTGGCGCAATCGCTTTGACTGGATGATTGCAATTGGCTCATTCCTTTCCGCTCTTTTGCTTGGCGCCGCCTTTGCAAATCTCGCACGCGGCGTACCGATCAACGCAGACAAAATGTTCACAGGCAATCTATTCACCCTGCTCAATCCCTACGGCTTGCTCGGCGGCGTGACCACAGTTGCGATCTTCCTTCTGCACGGCGCAAACTTCCTCGGCCTCAAACTTGAAGGTGAAATGCGCAACCGCGTCAACGCGGCGGCCAAGAAAATTTGGGCAGTAACAACCGTCCTGTATATCTTGCTCGGTGTATTCACATACGTAGCAGGCTTCTGGTCACGTGGAGTTGTCAACCCTGGCATTGTCCCAATCGCAGCAGTGGTCGTTCTTTTGCTGGCGGGTTATTTCCTTAATCGCAAGATGGAAGGCTGGTCGTTCATCATGGTTGCACTGAACATCGTGTTGACCCAGGTCACATTCTTCAGCATGACCTTCCCGAACGTGATGCTCTCCACCACCAACCCCGATTGGTCGCTGACCATCTACAACGCATCATCGTCACAATATACATTGACGGTCATGTCCATCGTAGCCCTGATCTTCGTGCCGATCGTGCTGGCTTACCAGGGCTGGACATACTACATGTTCCGCAAACGCATTAGCACTGACAAAAAGACACTGGTCTACTAGTATAAACAAGGCGGAGTGAATTCACTCCGCCTTTATTTTTTGTACCAACCGTCACAAATAAGTGATACCTTGTAAATTCAAAAAGAGCAAAAGGAGTCAGCTATGGCAAAAGTTCTTGTAATCGGTGCAGGATTTGCAGGTCACACTGCCGCCCTTTATTTGGGGAATAAAATCGGCAGACAGCATGAAGTAACTGTAATATCGAATCGAGATGTGTTTGGCTATGTTCCCTCATGGGTCTGGGTGGGCGTGGGACATATGAAGCCCGAGAAGACCATATTCAAACTTAAGCCAGTCTATGACCGCATGCATGTCAAATTCGTTCACGCCTCCGCGAAGGAAATTCACCCCGATGATGGCGACCAGTATGTCTTGGGCGATGAAGTTGGCACAGGCAAAGAGGTTCGTCTGGACTATGACTATCTCGTCATCGCACCGGGTCCCCTGCTCAACTTTGCCGGCACGCCCGGGCTGGGACCTGAGAACGGATTCACTCACTCCATTTGCTCCCTGCCCCACGCTATAAAGACCCGCGACGCCTACCTCGCTTTGTGTGATCGCATGAAGAAAGGTGAAAAGGTAAAGATCGTGATCGGTACCGGTCACCCCGCTGCCACCTGTCAGGGTGCGGCCTTCGAGTACATCGTCAACGTTCATAAGGATTTGGTTAAAAAGGGCCTGCGCGACAAAGCCGACATCCTCTGGCTTTCCAATGAACCAGCACTGGGTGATTTTGGCGTCAACGGCGTGCAGATCAAGCGGAATGGGGTTGTGCAAAAAAGTGATGAATTCATCAAATCTGTTTTCAACGACCATGGCATCCGCTATCAAGTGCAGACCGGCGTAACAAAAGTGGAGGAAGGCAGGATCCACTGGCAGAATTATGAAGGCGAAGAAGGCACAACCGATTTCGATTTCTCAATGCTCATTCCGCAATTCAAAGGCCAGCCGTTCAAATATATCGGCAAAGATGGTTCTGACGTTTCTTCCAAGTTGATCAACCCAATGGGATTTGTGCTTGTGGATGGCAAATATGGACTGCCCTACCCTGAACTCTCACAAACTCCCGAAGCCTGGCCTGCCCAATATCAAAATCCAAATTATCAAAATGTCTTTGCGGCGGGAATCGCCTTTGCGCCTCCAGGCCCGATCTCCAAACCATTTACCAACAAGAACAACCTTGCCATTGCCCCGGCTCCGCCGCGCACAGGTATGGTCAGCGGTGTGATTGGACGCGTGGTAGCCATGAATATCGCGGACTTGATTCAGACCGGCAAGATGACTCATAGCGAACGCATGACCGAAATGGTGGCCGCCTGCATCGCCTCAATGGGAGATTCTCTCTGGGATGGCAACGCAGTCACAATCGTAATGCGACCGGTGGTTCCAGATCGCAAGAAATATCAAAATGAATTCGGTCGCGACCTTTTCATCTCACATCTCGAAATGGGCGTGAGCGGCGCATGGATGAAGTTTATGCTCCATTACACCTTCATCTGGAAATTCAAAGGCCTGCTGGGCTGGAAATTGATCCCTGAATAGGAGACTGACATGCAAAACGAACAAGAATTTAGCAAAGCAGAAAAGTTCTGGATGAACTTTAAACTGTATCAGTTATGGCGCTTCATCGTGCTCAACGTCAAGATCTACACGATTGCCGTACAAAGCAAGTGGCACTAAAGTCAAGAGCGTGAAGACTGAGCCGGGGAAGTTCCCCGGCTCAGTCGTTTATAATAGGCGACTATGCATCGTAGACTTTTACAACTCACCCGTGACACCCGTTCCGCCTTGACTTTAACGATCCTTTCTGGATTTTTAGCTGGTCTGCTTACGATTTGGCAGGCCTGGCTCCTCAGCAGTTCGATCAACAATGTTTTCCTTGAGGGACAAACTCTTGCGCAAGTAACCGTACTCCTGCGCCTGATCCTGGTCGCCATCGGCGGACGCGCCTTTCTATCATGGCTGACTGAAATCGCGGCCAACGCCGTGGCCGTGAGAATCAAAACGGATCTAAGAAATCGGCTCTTCGCACACATTCTCAACCTCGGTCCAGCTTACTCACGTGGACAACGCACGGGTGAATTAACCGCCGCCGCAGTTGAAGGCATCGAAGCGCTGGATGCTTATTTCAGTCAATATCTTCCTCAATTAGTTATCACAGCACTTGTTCCTCTGTCCATTCTTGTTTTTGTTTTCCCCATTGATTTACTTTCTGGAATCGTTTTTCTCATTACCGCGCCATTGATTCCATTCTTCATGATCATGATCGGCAAGGGTGCGGAGATCGTCACCAAACGTCAATACGAAACCTTGCGCCTGTTGAGCGCCCACTTCCTCGACAGTTTGCAAGGCCTCACCACGCTGAAATTATTCGGCCAATCCAAAGCGCAGACTCAGACCATTGCGCAAGTCAGCGACAAATTCCGCGATACAACTCTGGGAGTGCTGCGCGTCACATTCCTATCTGCGCTGGCGCTTGAATTACTTGCCACACTTAGTACAGCAGTGATCGCCGTTGAAATCGGATTCCGTTTACTCTACGACAAAATGGAATTCCAACCTGCGCTCTTTTTGCTGGTACTGGCGCCAGAGTTTTACATGCCATTGCGTGCCCTCGGCGCAAGATTCCATGCAGGAATGTCTGGGACAACAGCGGCAAAACGGATTTATGAAATTTTGGATACAAAAGTAGACAGTGGAGAGTGGGCGGTGGACAGTGATCAGTCCGCTGAAATAACTTCAATTATTTTCGAAAATGTTTCGTTCACTTATCCAAATGAAACTACCCCCGCGCTAGAAAATATCAACCTCACCATCCAGCGCGGACAGAACATCGCCCTCGTCGGCCCAAGCGGAGCAGGCAAAACCACACTCATCAATCTCCTGCTCGGGTTCATTAAACCTACCTTTGGCCAGATATTGACTTCAGAAGGCCCAAACACCGTCCACCGTCCACCGTCCACTGCCAACATAGCCTGGGTCCCGCAAAAGCCATATCTCTTCCACGATACGATTTCAGCAAATATCTGTCTCGGCAATCCCGAAGCGACAGATGAACAAGTCATCTCTGCGGCACGGTCTGCACACCTGCATGAATTCATCGACTCGCTTCCGCAAAAATATGAAACAGTCATTGGCGAAAGCGGCGCACGTCTCTCCAGCGGACAGGCGCAGCGCCTCGCGTTGGCACGGGCATTCCTCAAAGACGCACCCATCCTCATCCTCGATGAACCAACTTCCAGCCTCGACCCTGAGACCGAATCTTTGCTTGAAGAATCCACTCATCGCCTTATGAAGGGACGTACTGTCCTAACCATCGCTCATCGCCTCAACACCATCTTCCAAGCCGACCAGATCGTCGTTCTCGACTCAAGCCGCATCGTGGAACAGGGAACACATAACGAACTACTTACAAACAACGGCATGTATGCGAGCATGGTAAAAAGCTATCAGGTCGAAAAGCCTGCCCTGACGGTTCGACATTCGCTCACCGTGTCAAAGGGTCAAAAGTCAAAAGTCGAAAACTTTCAATCATCAACCTCTGACCTTCAACCTTCAACCTTTGACATTAAAGAACCTTCCACCAATCGAAAATCGAAAATCAAAAATCAAAAATCAAAAATCCTCCCCCGCTTACTCAGTTTCCTCGAAGGCAATTGGGGGCGAGTTGCACTTTCCGTTTTTATTGGCGCGGGCACAATTGGCTCAAGCGTTGCGCTGATGGGCACATCCGCGTGGCTCATCTCCACCGCCGCATTGCATCCATCCGTGGCTGACCTCGGCGTCTCGGTTGTTGGTGTGCGTTTCTTCGGTATCGCACGCGGACTTTTTCGCTATGCCGAACGTTTGGTTTCCCACGATGTCACATTTAGGTTGCTCTCGCGTCTGCGCATTTGGTTCTACGAAAAACTTGAGCCGCTCGCCCCAGCCCGTTTGATGGAATACCGCGCAGGCGATCTGCTCGCCCGCATTGTCGGCGACGTGGAAACGCTGGAAAATTTCTACGTTCGAGTTGTCTCGCCGCCGTTGACCGCCATCCTGATCGGATTCTTCGTCGCCCTTTTTCTCGCTTCATTCGGACTTCAACTTGCTCTGGCCTTCGTTTTCTTTTTTCTCAGCCTCGGCCTGATCCTGCCGATCCTCGCCCAAATCATCAGCCGCAAACCCGCAGTGGAAACCATCACCCTGCGCGCAGATTTGCACACCCGCCTCGTAGACGGCATTCAAGGCATGGCGGACTTGCTGGCTTATGGACGCGGCGCTCATCGCTTAACCGAGATTTCCAACAACGGGATTAATTACGGCAACGCCCAACGCCGCATGGCTCGTGTGACTGGGTTTCATTCTGGATTGTCCACGCTCTTAACCAATCTTGGTTTGTGGACAATTCTTGTACTCGCTATTCCGCTTGTCAACGCAGGGACAATTGCAGGTCCGATGTTGGCTTCTTTATCATTATTGACCGTGGCCGCATTCGAAGCTGTCATGCCGCTACCTCTCGCTGCTCAAATGTGGAACTCTGCGCGTGAAGCCGCACGAAGATTATTTGAAGTGGTGGATACGGAACCAGTGGTCAGTGAACAGTGGGAAGTGGGCAGTGAACAGTTACCAATTACCCCTTTGGGTTACGATTTGCGAGTTACTGATCTATCCTTTACCTATCCCAATCAATCCACGCCCGCTCTCCAAAACGTGACCTTTGACCTTCGACCTTCAACTTCAATTGCCATCGTTGGCCCAAGCGGTGCGGGGAAATCCACGCTGGCTAATTTACTATTACGCTTCTGGGATTACAGCTCAGGCGATATCACTCTCGGCGCTGAGTCGCTCAAGGTGTATGAGCAGGATGAGGTTCGGGCGCGAATCGGTCTCGTCTCCCAAAATACTTATTTCTTCAACACAACTGTGTTTGAAAATTTACGTTTCGCCCGCCGCCGAGTCACAAGAGAAGACGTCGAAGCTGCCGCACAAGCCGCGCAAATCCACGATTTTATTATGGGGCTGCCAAAAGGATATGACACGATGATCGGCGAACAGGGACTGCGCCTTTCAGGCGGAGAACGCCAGCGGCTGGCCATTGCGCGCGCGATCATCAAAGACGCGCCTATTCTAATTTTGGATGAGCCCACCGCCAACCTCGACCCGTTGACTGAAAAGCAGGTGCTTGAGACTTTGTATGCTTTGATGAAAAAGAAAACATCCCTGCTGATCACCCACCGTTTGGTGGGAATGGAAAATATGGATGAGATTTTGGTAATGGATCATGGCCGCATTGTCGAGCGCGGAACTCACGCGAATTTGATTCGGGAAAACGGTTTGTATCATCGCTTGTGGACGTATCAAAATCGTATTCTTGATTAACTTGCTTGCGCCATATTAATGTGCGTGCTATAATGACGGCAACTCCCCAGATATTTGACAACTGACTTCCATACGCATGAAATAAAACTTCGTGGAAGAACGTAACGAGAACCTTGACCGAAACCCCTGATTCACCTACAACATCCTAAGGAAATTTACCAGCCCTCAATTTGGGATGCTGGTTTTTTCGCATTCATATTAAAAATCCACCAAGAGAAAACACAACATGAAAATACTCGAGCTAGAGAACGAACCGCTATCAAAACTGCGCGCCATGGGGAAAACCCTCAATATTCCAAATTACAACCGTTTAAAGAAGGAATCCCTCGCAATGATGATCCGCGAGGCGGAAGCGCAAAAGGAAGGCATTGAACTGCGCGGTGGTATCCTGGAGATCATGAGCGAAGGTATCGGCTTCCTGCGGGCAACCAATTACCGCATCAGCGACCACGATGTTTACGTCTCACAGGCGCAGTTAAGAAAATACGATCTGCGCGCAGGTGACCTCGTGATTGGGCAAGTCCGCCCGCCGCGTGAAAGTGAAAGGCATTTCGGGTTACTCAAAGTAGAATCAATCAATGGGCTGGAACCAGAGACAGGCGCAAAAAGAGTTATTTTTGAAAATCTCACCCCTATTTTTCCAGAAGTACGTTTTGATCTTGAAATTGAACATGACACCCTCGCCCCTCGTCTGATCAACCTGATCGCACCCATAGGCAGAGGCCAGCGCGGACTGATCGTTTCTCCTCCCAAGGCGGGCAAGACCACGATCCTCAAGCAAATTGCGAATTCCATTTCAACCAAATATCCAGATGTGCATCTTATTATTGCCCTGATCGGTGAACGCCCAGAAGAAGTGACCGATATGGACCGCTCTGTGGATGCGGAAGTGGTTGCATCCACCTTCGATGAACCAGTCACCTCCCATGTGCGCACGGCGGAACTTGCCTTAGAGCGCGCTAAGAGATTGGTTGAGATCGGCCGTCACGTGGTAATCTTAATGGACTCGATCACCCGCCTCGCCCGCGCCTATAACCTGGTCGTCAACCCATCAGGACGCACCCTCTCCGGCGGTATGGATCCATCAGCGCTTTACCCGCCCAAACGCTTCTTCGGCGCGGCGCGTAATGTGGAAGACGGCGGCTCGCTCACGATCATAGCAACCTGTTTGGTAGATACCGGGTCCCGCCTGGATGACGTGGTGTATGAAGAGTTCAAAGGTACCGGCAATATGGAATTGATCCTTTCGCGCAAATTGCAGGAACGCCGCATTTTCCCCGCAGTGGATATCGAACGCTCGTCCACCCGCCGCGAAGATCTGCTGCTTGGACCCGATCTTCTCCAACGCGTTTGGCTGATGCGCCGTATGTTCATCCAAATGATCTCTCCTCCCCCTCAGGGCGCTGGCATGGATAATGCAGTCGCAACCGAAGCCATCATCACCCGCATGGAACGCGCGAAGAATAATATAGAATTCCTTGAGAATTTGACGAGAGATGCTTAATCATTTGGAATGCAGGAGCTTGCTCCTGCAAATGTGACAGCTAGCTGTCACACTCCAGAGTAAAACTAAAGAATGAAAAATATTTTAGAGAATATTCGAACCTTTCTTCAACGATTCAAACGACAACCAAAGAGTGAATCATCCGCACAGGTGAATGCTGCGGATGCAGTTCCGCGCGTCAAAGGCAAAGCGGATCGTTTTACGATCATTAGTTGGGTGTTCACCATTTTTATCGTTGTTACATTATTGGTTTCAACAATTCTTTATAAAAACTCACGCCCGTCCACCATCACGCAATCGCCGCTGCCGACAGTTGAATCAGGCGCTGGTCTGTCTCAAGATGGCGTACCAGTTGCCGGGTCAGGTGGAAGCGGCACTTCATCCATATTGCGCGAACTGCAATTGAAGACAAACATCCCAGAACGGCCGCGATATGATTCCGTCATTTATCGTGTCACACGCGGCGATGCAATGCTTTCGATTGCCGATGAATACAAGATCACATCCGAAACCATTCTCTACGTCAATAAACAATTGGAAGATAATCCGCATAATCTCAAGCCCGGCATGGAATTGACCATTCCGCCTGTGGATGGTTTGTATTATGAATGGCAGGATGGAGACACCTTTGAGGCCGTCGCGGAAAAATTCGATACGACTCCCGAGGAAATTATAAATTTCCCCGGCAACAGAGTTGACCTTACCGATCCTAAAATTGAACCCGGCACATTGGCAATGATCCCCGGCGGATCGCGCGAATTACGCAACTGGGCCGCGGATTTGCAAACCGCAGGACGCAGTAATAACGGCAGCACCGGCACATCCGATTTTGGCGGCAACGCCTGCGGCGGCGGACCTGTTTCATCCGGGTTTGGCTGGCCCGCAGATGACCATAGCCTTTCAGGAAATCCCTATGGGCCAGGCCACCTTGGCATTGATATTTCTGCGCCGGAAGGTTCCAATGTGTATGCGGCAGGCTCTGGCGTTGTAACCATGGCACAGGGCGGTTATAACTATGGTTATGGCAACGTGATCCAAATCGATCATGGCAATGGCTACGTGACTGTATATGCCCACTTAAGCCAGATCAATGTGGGTGTGTGTACACCAGTGGGACAAGGCACGTTGATCGGCTACTCCGGCAATACGGGCAACTCCTTTGGCGCGCACTTGCACTTTGAAATTCGCATCGGTGGCACGAACGTCAACCCGTATGATATTGTTCAATAGATAACGTTTCGTCATTGCGAGGAGCGTTCGTGTTCTTCGCGACGAAGCAATCTCACTCATCATTTGGAGATTGCTTCGGGCGAAAAACGTCGCCCTCGCAATGACGAGATGTTTTAATCCATGAACGAAAACTCCCTCAAAAAAACTCTCTCCAAATTAACCATCGGTGATTTGCGCTATTTTGATTCCATCGGTTCCACAAACGATGAGGCGCTGGCATGGGCAACAGAGAATGCACGCGACCTGTCCATCGTCATTGCGGATGAACAAACGCAGGGACGCGGCAGACTCAACCGAAAATGGTTCACACCAAAAGAGAGCGCTCTCGCTTTTAGTTTGATCCTGCGCCCCTCCGCGCCCACGCATCTCTCGCGGACCGTTGGGCTGGCTGCACTTTCAATCGCAGAATCGTGTCGGACGCTTGGACTCGCTCCGCGCATTAAATGGCCGAACGATATTTTACTGAACGGTAAAAAAGCGGCTGGCATCCTGATCGAGACTGTCTGGTCTGGCGAGGATGTGGACTCGGTTGTGGTGGGCATGGGAATCAATGTTCATTCAACATCTATCCCGCCGCAAGAGTTCCTGCAATTCCCCGCCACGAGCCTTGAAGACGAACTTGGAAAAGCACCTCCCGCACGCGAGGAAATTCTATACAACGTTTTAAATTCTTTCATCCACTGGCGCGCGCGTTTGGAAAGCGATGATTTGATCAAAGCCTGGGAGGAGATCCTCGCCTTTCGCGGCGAGCAGGTTCAGGTCAAGACCGGAAGCGAAAACCCGATCACAGGCGAACTGCTCGGGCTTGAATCAGATGGAAGTCTGCGCCTGCGTAATGCGCATGACAAATCCATAATAGTCCGATTTGGCGATGTCAGCCTGAGACCCGCCGCGTGATATACTTTATCGCCTGTCTCATAAATTACTAAATTTTTGGCGGAAATTGCGAGTAAACATCACAATTTCTGTTTGGTAAATTATGCGATACCTTGTGAAAAAAGAGGTCAACATGTTTGATAATCTCCGCGAAGATGCCGCATCGAAACCGTTCTACGAAGAAGAAGAAGCAAAATTTCAACCCGCCGCAGGCACATCATCTTATGACGAGCCCGCAGCACCGAGTCGCTTTTTGGGGATGACATCTGCCCAACGATTCGTTATTGTCTTTATGCTGATGATCACGGTATGTGTTATCGGGGTGATGTTTTTGTTTGTGATGAACAAGATCGCGATCTAAGCACTCGGAATGCGGACTTGAATCCGCGCCACATATAAAAAAAACGGGCGAAGTTGTTAGCTTCGCCCGTTTTGCTTTTACATCATCTTCTGCTGCGCCTCTTCCTTCTCGCCGCCATTTTCGCTGACTTGCGCCCCAACCTTCTTCAAATCTTCCGCAGATGTGCGCGCCACGGACGCAACGCCATCACCCTCGTTCGGTTTGATGAGATGCACACCTTTTGTCGCACGGCCTGACTGCTTCACATCTTTTACCTTCATGCGTAACGTCACACCGTTGGCGGTCATAATGGTCAAATCATCTGCATTCTGCACAACACGCGCCGCTGCGATCTTTCCAACTTCGCTGATGGCTTTTATGTTTATCGTAGATATGCCGTTTGTCGCGCGGCCTTTTGGAGTGTACTCATTAAGAGGGGTCTGCTTACCAAAACCCTTGGTGGTCACGATCAACAGAGAGCCTTCTTTTTCAACCACATCCATACTGGTCACAGCATCATCTTTCTTAAGTTTAATACCCTGCACGCCTGCCGCCTGACGTCCCATCGAGCGGACTTTTGTTTCGCTAAAGCGCAGCGCCTGCCCGTTTTCGGTGACGATGATGATCTCATCCTTGCCAGATGTTAACCTCGCCCAGCCTAATTGGTCACCTTCCTCCAAAGACATGGCGATCAAACCTGAAGGGCGGACCGATGCGAATTCTTCCATCGTCACACGTTTAATTTTGCCGCGCGCGGTCATCATCATACAGAAACTATGCGAGGAGAAATCTCCCACCGCCATTGCGGCTGTTACTTTTTCGTTGGCATCCAGTGACAACACATTGACTAATGGAATGCCTTTTGTGGCGCGGTCAGAATCGGGGATCTGGTAAATTTTCTCGGAATACACTTTGCCTTTATCTGTAAAGAACAACATGGTATTTAAACTGCGCGCAGGAATGAGCATCACTACTTCATCCTCATCCTTGGTGGTATGTCCCATCACACCGCGCCCGCCGCGGCTTTGCGAGCGGAACGCAGTCGCGGCAACGCGTTTGATGTATCCGCGCGCGGTGAGGCTGATCAGCACTGCTTCATCAGCAACGAGATCTTCATCGTGAATATTTTCCTTGGCCTCCGCTGAAATCTGCGTGCGGCGATCATCACCATATTTTTCAGCAAGCTCGATCAATTCCGATTTGATAAGAGCTAAAATCTTTTTCGGATGCGCGAGCAGGTCTTCGAGACCTTCAATGACTGCGCGCACTTGTTTGTGTTCCTCTTCGATCTTCCAACGTTCCAATGCGGCCAATCTGCGCAATTGCATGTCAAGAATAGCTTGAGCTTGTAACTCACTCAACTTGAATCGTTTCATCAAATTGGTCTTGGCTACATCCGCATCTTCGGCTTCGCGGATGGTCTTGATGACAGCGTCAATATTATTGAGCGCGATCAAATATCCATCAAGGATATGTAAACGCGCCTGCGCCTTGGCAAGTTCAAATTTCGAGCGGCGTGTGATCACCGTTTGACGATGCTCAAGGAATATTTGCAGCATGCGCTTGAGCGGCAGGGTGCGCGGCTCACCATCCACGAGCGCGAGCATTTGCACGCCAAACGTGGATTGCAAGGCTGTATATTTATAAAGTTGGTTGAGCACCTTCTTCGGCTGCGCACCGCGCTTCAACTCAATGATGATGCTCATGCCGCGTTGGTCAGATTCATCCCGCAGGTCAGAGATCTGATCGATCTTATCGTCACGCACAAGCTCGGCGATGCGCTCGATCAAAGTGGATTTATTTACCTGATACGGAATCTCCGTTATGTTGATCTGATAACGCCCGGCCTTTGACTCTTCGATGTGAGCAATACCGCGCATCACGATTCGGCCCCGGCCTGTTCCGTACGCCGAGTGAATTCCCTCCACCCCGACAATCATGCCGCCAGTCGGGAAATCGGGTCCGAGAACAAATTTCATCAGATCATCAACCGTGATATCTTCGGCGTTGTCGTAATTATCAATAATATAGTTGATCGCCCCAACCAGTTCACGCAAATTCTGCGGCGGGATATTGGTGGACATACCCACAGCAATACCCGACGAACCATTCAATAATAAATTTGGCAAACGAGCAGGAAGAACGAGCGGCTCTTCAAGTGAATCATCAAAGTTGGGGCCAAAATCCACTGTATCTTTTTCGAGGTCTGCCAGTAATTCCTCAGCCATTTTTTGCAGACGGGCCTCGGTATAACGCATGGCGGCAGGAGAGTCACCATCAACTGAACCGAAGTTACCCTGACCATCCACGAGCAGATAACGCAGGGAGAAATCCTGTGCCATGCGCGCCATTGACTCGTACACCGCCGAATCGCCGTGCGGATGATACTTACCAAGTACTTCACCAACGATACGGGCGGATTTTTTGTAAGCAGAGTTTGAGCGCATTCCCAGTTCATGCATGGCAAATAAAATGCGCCGATGGACAGGTTTCAAGCCGTCACGGGCATCGGGCAGCGCGCGCGCCACGATCACGCTCATGGCGTAATCGAGATAGGCGGTGCGCATCTGCGAGTCAATATCAACGCTCTCGATGTTTCCTGTATTTGCAGGGACTATGTTTTCTTCAGCCATAAAATATCCTTAATGTGGTCAAAATTGCATCAAAATGGCACAAAAAGACACGAAGATGGGGAAAAACTTCGTGTCTGCATTAGATGAAGGGAACTCTATTTGTTAGTGCAATTATACCATCTCCAGCCCTTATACTAACGAGTTGGAGAGTGCTGTTTTTATAGGATCACTTCACTCTTGTCTGTGATTCCCTGAGCGGAGCGACACTTGCGCCGCGCGCCAGTGCGGTGAGGGTCTCTACGATAATCTCAGAGGTTCTTCGCTTCGCTCAGAACGACACTGCGTAAGGTGTGACTTAATAAAATAATAGACCCGCATGATGCGGGTCTATTATCGTGTGCCGAAGGAGGGACTTGAACCCTCATGAACGTAAGTTCACTACGCCCTGAACGTAGCGCGTCTGCCAATTCCGCCACTTCGGCTTAAGTTGTGCGGGTTGTATTTTATCTCAAAAGAGTGTTTTGTCAAATATCGGGAAGTTTAAATGAACGTTGAATATCCGGGAACAAATTTACATTTTTAATCGTCTGCCTACCAATCCTTTCACAATTGTATTGTTAATTCATTACAGTACCGATAGGGGAATATCTTTTTGTTTCCAGGATTGTTATAGTAGATATATAAAGAAAGGAGTTGCATATGTTTGTATTCGCCGCAGTCGCTTGTATTTTTCTTTTTACCCTGGCTGGCTCAAATTTGTTCGTGGCCCAGTATGACTCAGACGAACTGAGCAGCATGGGAGTCGAAGAGAAATGACAGACGACCACCCCATCCCCTAGCCCGACGCAATCAACAAAGCGTCGGGCTTTTTTGTTGCCACGAACTTCCCTACCGAGCGGTAGGTTGAATTGTTTTGAGATATAATTCCAAACATTCATGGAATTTACGCGGCCTGCTTATCATGAGCAGGAATGACAAGGATAGGTAAAAATGGCTGTCGAGGCGCTTTATACGAAAATTGAAAAAACGATCCAACTCTCGGTCGGGACCATCGTGCTGGAGAGTTCAAGCGGATTCCCGCTCAATGAATCTAATTTATACCTGATTGAGCAAAACGGACACATCATTTGGAAAGCCGAAAAGCCCGATATAAGCACCTATTTTTCGCGCGTAAAACTAAACGAGGATGGAAATACATTTTCCGCATATACCACTCACGGCCACGCCTGTGAACTCAACCTGAAAGATGGGAAACTCATCAGCTTTACCTCCTTTCGATGACCAACGCCGCTCAACCTTCATTCGGATTTGTGCTCGTCTTTCTGCTATTTAGCTTGCTCTTTCTCTCGAACACCTACAAGCTCTGGTTCAAAACGGACTCGTACTATCAAGATGTTTACAACAGTCTCCTCCGCTCGCCTGTGCCATTCAAGCAGTTTTTCCTAAAGCGTCTGGAAAACAGAAAACGCTGGGAAGTGGAGCAAAAGATTTTCAGCGTGATCGGGTTTGTGGCAATTTTTGGTGCGGATGTTTTGGTTGTGATGGCTTTCATACAATAATTCTCGTCATTGCGAGGGCGACGTTCTTTCGCCCGAAGCAATCTCTAACAGGGCAAACGGGATTGCTTCGTCGCTCACTATCGTTCGCTCCTCGCAATGATGGAAGAGAGACATATAATGAAAAGACAACTTCACCCTTGTATTTACATTATGACGAACCAATACAACAAAGTTCTTTACACAGGCGTGACCAGCAATTTACCGAGAAGAATAACCGAGCACAAAGAGAAAACAATAGCAGGTTTTACCAGCCAATACCATGTGACAAAACTGGTTTACTACGAAGAGTACGCCACAATGGAGGAAGCCATCGCCCGCGAGAAACAGATCAAAGGCGGTTCAAGACAAAAGAAAATTGATTTGATTAAAAGCAAGAATCCTGAGTGGAAAGATTTGTACGATGAGTTTTTTGTATAAATAACCTTTCCCGTCATTGCGAGGGCGCTCTTGTTCTTAGCCCGAAGCAATCTCCATCAACGGAAAAGAGATTGCTTCGTCGGGAAAAGCACCCTCCTCGCAATGACGGAAGCGCGGATGTCTTGGTACTTATGAGATCTATATCTGATGGTAAATAAAAAATGCTAATGAAACCTCCCTTACTCCTCGTAATTGCCGCTTCTTCTGTAACAATGTTATCCCTATATAATTTATATAGATTCTGGTTTGATATTGACAATCATCATAAGCGAAACCAAAATAGAATTAAAAATCTACATCCGAAATATCCATTTAGAAGTTATGCAGAAAACCTAATCAAAAATAAGAAGGCATGGGCTTTTCAAGGAAGAGCATTAGGCACATTCAATACTCTTATTTTGTTGGCTGTTGACTGCTTATTAATTTATGCTTTTATTTTTGGTCAGTAAAAATATTAACCTCACAAGGAGCACCACATTGAAAATCATCGCATGTATCAAGCAAGTACCCGACTCGGAGGCGAAAGTCAAAGCCGAGGGCGGGCAGGTCTCTTGGGGGGACGCGCCGTTGGTCATCAACCCGTTCGACGAGTACGCGGTCGAAGGCGCGCTTCAGCAGAAGGAAGCTTCAGGCGGCACCGTGACAGCCTTGTGCGTCGGCGGCGAATCAGCCAGGGATGCGCTCAAGCATGCGCTCGCCATGGGCGCGGATGACGCAGTGCTCGTCTCTGACGCGGCGCTTAACGATCTTGATACTGTTGGCGCGGCTCGCGTGCTGGCAGCCGCAATCAACAAGATCGGCGGCGCGGATATGGTCATCTTTGGCCGTCAGACCCTCGACAATGGCGCAGGTCTCACCCCCGCGCAGACCGCCCGCATTATCGGGTGGCCGATGCTTGGGTTGGCAGGCCAGATCAAAGTCGACGGTGGAAGCGTGACCGTTGAACGAGTCCTCGAAGAAGGCCGGCAAACCGTCAGCGCGAAAATGCCCGTCGTGTTGAGCGTTGTCCAAAGCATCGGCGAACCGCGCTACCCGTCGTTCATGGGCATTCGCAAAGCGTCGAAGGCAACCATCCCCGTTTGGTCGCTGGCAGATCTCAGCACCGCCGCGCCCGCGCCCGTTATCACGCGCAGCGAGTTGATGAACCCGCCCGCGCAGGAAAAAGAAGTTGAGATGATCACAGGCGACAGCGCCGCCGAGATCGCCGACAAACTCGCCGACAAAATTCTCGCGGAGAAAGTGCTATGAAAACTTTTGTTTACATTGATCATTTCAAAGGTGAGGTTCAGCCTGCTTCATGGGAGGCGATTGGCCTCGCGAAAAAATATGGCACAGCCGTGGCCGTGGTCTTTGGCGCAGGCACAGATGAAATCACAAAAGCCGCTTTTGAATATGGCGCCGATGAAGTCATCGTCGTGGATGATGCAGCACTGACAGATTATCGCGCTGAACCGTATGCTTCAACGTTATCGGCGCTCGCTTCTTCTTCGACCCCGGACCTGATCCTGTTTCCGACGACAGCTCGAACCCGTGAGTTGGCCGCCATGTCCGCCGTGGACTTAAACACAGGCGTGTTAACCGATATCACAGGTTTTGAAATGAATGGCGATCAAGTTATTGCAACCCGCCCTATTTACGAAGGCAAGTTGTTGGAGAAAACTGTCTGCTCTGGCAAACCCGTCATGGCCACCATTCGCGGACGTGTTTTCCCGAAGCCCGCACGTGAAGCTGGCAAGACAGGCACGCTCACAAAAGGTGATGCCAAGACCGATGCACTCTCAACCGTGCAAGGCTATTCTGCCGCTGAAAGCGCAGTAAACCTCGGCGATGCGGCTGTGATCGTCTCTGGCGGGCGTGGCGTCTCAAATAACCCATCCTTAACTCCGCCCGCGGGCATGGATGAAAAACAAGCCGAGATCTGGCGCGCCCAGCAAGGCTTCGCGCTCATCACCGATCTCGCAACTTTACTAGGTGGCGCAGTCGGCGCATCCCGCGCGGCTGTAGATGGCGGCTACATCACCTACGCCCATCAAGTCGGGCAGACAGGCAAAGTTGTCACTCCCGATCTGTACATCGCCTGCGGCATCTCTGGCGCGATCCAGCATCTTGTGGGCATGCGAAACGCCAAAGTCATCGTGGCTATCAACAAAGACGCGGATGCACCCGTTTTCAAGCAGGCGCGCTATGGCGTGGTTGGTGACTTGTTCCAAATTGTCCCTGCGTTGACAGAGGCCATGAAGAAGAAAATGGGGAAGTAGATAAATACACACATAAACACAAAACAGACCTTTAAGAAAGTTGACTTAAAGGTCTGTTATTTTCGTTAGTTGACTTACATGCTGATTAATGCTAATCTTCTGCGCGACTAAGGAGATTACTCATGGATACATTCCCTCAACAAGTGGTTTTGTTAAAGTCAGCGGAATCAATTGGAGGAAATTGTATGATGCCACCTTGTAGACTTAAGATAATTTTAAACTCAATTTTTCTTTTGATGCTAGTACTAAGCATGGTTCAGATCACTCCCGTGTCTGCGCTCATAAACTATACATCCTTCGCTATTGGAAACTCTTTGGTCGCGTGCAGTTCTGTTGCCTTTGGTGCAGCGAAGAATTTTGGGGTGGGGATATACCCATACTCTGTCACGGTGAGCGATTTCAATGGCGATGGTAGCCAGGATTTGGCAACAGCAAATTACCAAAGCCATACAGTATCCATCCTATTGGGAAATGGAGCAGGGAGTTTTGGTGCGGCAACTAATTTTGGAGTAGCAACCTTCCCATCCTCCATCGCGACCGGCGATTTCAACAACGATGGCATGCAAGACGTGGCAACATCAAATTTCCTAAGTAATAATGTCTCTGTCCTGTTGGGGAACGGAACCGGAAGTTTCAGTGCTGCAACAAATTTTGGAATAGGACTGGGACCATATGACATCGTGGCAGGCGATTTCAACAGCGATGGCATGCAAGACTTGGCAACAGCTAACAGTACCAGCAATAATATCTCCATCTTATTGGGAGATGGAACCGGGGGTTTCAGCGCGGCAATGAATTTTGGAGCTGGGCTTAACCCGTCCTCTATCGCGATAGGCGATTTCAATGGTGACGGCAGACAAGATTTGACAGCGACAAACGGTGGTATGAATAATATATCCATCCTATTGGGAGATGGAACAGGGAGCTTTGGCCCATCAACAAATTTTGGGGCGGCAAACTTCCCATTCTTTGTGGCAGTGGGCGATTTCAACGGCGATGGTAAACAGGATTTGACGGCAAACAATCATGCTGACAGTGTTGCAATTCTATTGGGAAACGGAACAGGAAGTTTCGGCACAGCGACATATTTTGGGGTGGGCATAGGCCCAGCAGCCATCGTAGTAGGCGATCTCAATGGCGACGGCAAACAGGATTTAGTAACAGCGAATCTCCACGGCGATAATGTTTCCGTCCTATTAGGGAGCGGGGCGGGAAGTTTCGGTGCAGCAACGAATTTTGGAGTGGGAACGAGCCCACTCTCCGTCGCGGTGGGCGATTTCAACGGTGATGGAAAACTGGATCTGGCGACGGCAAACCATAATAGCAATAATATTTCCATCCTACTCAACACCTGCAATACAGTTGCTCCCACGGTCGTTTCGACCAGCCTGCTTGCCAGTAATGTAGGGACAGGTCCAGCCACATTCACTGTTACGTTCAGCGAAGCCGTGAATAATCCCGCAGGCAACACCAACAAGGATGATGTTACCAATCCGAATAACTATCTCCTCGTCAATACAGGAGCAAATAGTCTCGTTGAGACTGCGTCCTGTTCGGGAGGGGTTGTAGCTGATGATATACGGATCACAGTCACAAGTGTGATCTACGATTCGGGTACTTTTACATCAAGAGTCACGTTGGCTAGCGCACTGCCCCCCGGCAAGTATCGCTTGTTCGTATGCGGAACCACTTCAATTGTAGATATTGCGCTTACTCCGCTCAATAATGGTGCATTCGATTACATCTTTGGTTTCGTAGTAACACCCGGTTCCTTATCACTACCCGATACCGGCTTTGCCCCGAATCGTATTACCTCTCTGTCAGCACAGCCTTCCAATATCGCCTATATGAAACTGGACGACATCTGGATGGAGATTCCCGCACTCAATGTCAAAGCCAATATCGTCGGCGTACCCAAACTCAACAACACTTGGGATGTAGACTGGCTTGGCAATGACACCGGCTGGCTCAACGGAACTGCATTCCCCAGCTGGGATGGCAACTCTGTGATCACTGGTCACGTCTACAATGCCAGCGGCTTGCCGGGTCCGTTTGCGAATCTCAAGAGCCTCAAATATGGTGACCAAATCATCATCCACTTATATGGCGGGCAATATATTTTCGAAATCCGCAAAACGCTGCTGGTGAGACCTGGAACCACCGATTATGCCCTTCAGCACCTGGAAGATAATTCGTTTCTGACGCTGATAACCTGTCAGGGGTATAACGAGAAAAACAATAGCTATCGATTCCGGCGCATTGTCCGCGCTGTTTTGATAGAGGTTAGGGACGAGTAAACCAGCAATTCAAAAAGTCATCCGAGTTTTTAGAAAACCTAGATGACTTTTTCTTTAAGAATTTAGGAAAGTAAGAAAGTAAACCAGTGGACATGAAAACAGACCTTTAAGTCAGTTGGCTCGCAGGTCTGTTACTTTCATTAGTTGACCCACCCATTGATTAATGCTATTCTATGCAAATAACATTGAAGGTTACCCATTCCTGATCACGCAACCATGACGCATCCTGACTTTTCCTGGATGCTGTGATTTTGGGTAAGTGGTTACCGAGAGTTCTGTCACGGACCACTAGCGCCCATGAATACCACATCCTCCTGAAAAGCGGAGAATAAATTATGAAATCCCTGAAACAGTTTTTATACACCTTCTTGATCATAGGCGTACTGGCTGGATTCTTCATCCGGCCTGCAGGTGCTGATACTCTCCTCACACGGGTTGCTGATATCTACAGCGGAGCAAATAGCTCATCGCCCGAATCCTTAACCGCCTACAACGGAGCTCTTTATTTCAAGGCCTTGGGCAGTGATGGCACAGGCAACCAATTGTGGAAGCACGACAGTGCCACCAACACTACCTCACGGGTAACTAATTTCTTCTCCTTAGCCCCCTCATATTCAGCCGTATACAACGGAGCGCTCTACTTCAGCGCCAATGGTAACGATGGCGCGGGCCAGCAGTTGTGGAAATATGACAGCACGACCAACACCGCCTCACGGGTTACCAACATCTTTAGTGCGGTTTTTCCGCCGCAGCGGAATCCAAGAGATTTAGCCGTCTACAATGGAGCACTCTACTTCACCGCGAATGGTAATGATGGCGCGGGCTATGAGCTATGGAAGTACGATGGCACGACCAATACAGCCTCACGCGTTACTAATATCTACAGTGGACCAGGACCTTCATTCTTAGCCGTCTACAACGGAGCGTTGTATTTCCACGCCACTGGTAACGATGGCGCAGGCCCTGAGTTGTGGAAGTATGACAGCACGACGAACACTGCCTCGCGAGCCGCCGACATCGCAAGCGGACCAATCGGTTCAACCCCCGATTACTTAACTGTCTATAACGGAGAGCTCTATTTCAGCGCCGATGGGCAAGATGGCGAGGGCACCGAATTGTGGAAGTATGACAGTGCCACTAATACTGCCTCGCGAGTTACCAATATCTTCGATTGGTGGACCGACGCCCCCAAATTTTTGGCTGTCTACAACGGAGCGCTGTATTTCCAAGCCAATGCCAATGATGGCGCAGGTCATGAGTTATGGAAGTACGATAGCGCCACCAACACCGCCTCGCGGGTGACTGATCTCTATAGTGGGCCAAACGGTTCAGTGCCTGCATTTTTAGCTGCTTATAATGGAGCGCTCTACTTCAACGCCGACGGTAATGATGGCACAGGCAGCGAGTTGTGGAAATTTGTTGAAGATAATACCCCTCCCACGGTCGTTTCGACCAGCCTGCTTGCCAGTAATGTAGGGACAGGTCCAGCCACATTCACTGTTACGTTCAGCGAAGCCGTGAATAATCCCGCAGGCAACACCAACAAGGATGATGTTACCAATCCGAATAACTATCTCCTCGTCAATACAGGAGCAAATAGTCTCGTTGAGACTGCGTCCTGTTCGGGAGGGGTTGTAGCTGATGATATACGGATCACAGTCACAAGTGTGATCTACGATTCGGGTACTTTTACATCAAGAGTCACGTTGGCTAGCGCACTGCCCCCCGGCAAGTATCGCTTGTTCGTATGCGGAACCACTTCAATTGTAGATATTGCGCTTACTCCGCTCAATAATGGTGCATTCGATTACATCTTTGGTTTCGTAGTAACACCCGGTTCCTTATCACTACCCGATACCGGCTTTGCCCCGAATCGTATTACCTCTCTGTCAGCACAGCCTTCCAATATCGCCTATATGAAACTGGACGACATCTGGATGGAGATTCCCGCACTCAATGTCAAAGCCAATATCGTCGGCGTACCCAAACTCAACAACACTTGGGATGTAGACTGGCTTGGCAATGACACCGGCTGGCTCAACGGAACTGCATTCCCCAGCTGGGATGGCAACTCTGTGATCACTGGTCACGTCTACAATGCCAGCGGCTTGCCGGGTCCGTTTGCGAATCTCAAGAGCCTCAAATATGGTGACCAAATCATCATCCACTTATATGGCGGGCAATATATTTTCGAAATCCGCAAAACGCTGCTGGTGAGACCTGGAACCACCGATTATGCCCTTCAGCACCTGGAAGATAATTCGTTTCTGACGCTGATAACCTGTCAGGGGTATAACGAGAAAAACAATAGCTATCGATTCCGGCGCATTGTCCGCGCTGTTTTGATAGAGGTTAGGGACGAGTAAACCAGCAACTCAAAAAGTCATCCGAGTTTTAGAAAACCTGGATGACTTTTTCTTTTATTCTCCAAATCCGCAGGTGGGATTCCAAAAATGACCATCCATCACCAAATAATGTACATCTAAAACGCCTTTCAAAATCGCCAAAGATGCCTGTAAAACAGGCTGAACCCGCAATAACTCAGGATCAGCGTCGGGTTTTCAGTTCGTTTATTCCGATTACCTTTCGGACGAACTACTGGGCGTTTTTTTGCTTCAGATGATTTTTCTTTTTCCTTCTTGGTTTTATCTTCTTTCTCTTTGATCATTTGAACTACTTGAATTGGATACGATTGCCGCTCTTTGACGTCAATCATAGAAAACGTAAAGAACGATAAACCAGGAATGGCACGGTTTTGCAAACTCGAAAAGAAACGCCCAATCCCATATGTCTCTTTCCTTGCTTTGCCAAATACCATTTCATCTCCTGCGACAATGTATTTATACCCTGGTTTCTGTAACTGGTTTGTAAAAATTATTCACTGGATTTGCAGCCAGATCCATGGCGTATGATACAAGCGTTGGATGATATGGTAACTTCCTCCTATTTCTGTCCAGTGTGATATTTCCAACATGGTCATCCGTCCGTCGCTGATCAACATGCCAAAGATTACATGGCGCAATATTTTGTAAAAGTACTAGAATCTTTATTATAGGCTTTCTGGGCTTGGGATGTTTTCGCAAAACTACTTTTCAGCCTAACTTTGGCGAAGCTATTGTTCAAAGAAACGTATGGCTGTAGCAAAGTCGCTTGACAAAAGATAAAAAACAGATCCTTCTCGGTAAAATTGCGAGTGACAAAACAAGCAAAAAACGAGGAGGATCTGAAATGGAGTATAGCACGATTGGCAAAGGGCAAGAAATTAGCGCAGAAGGGGTGATTTATGACAAAGGGAGCGTATACGGGCGATTGCAGACACTAACAGATACGCGGAAAGCGAGAGGGAAAAGGTACAGCCTGGCAACCTTGTTGATGATTGTGTTGTTGGCAAAGTTGGGCGGGGCAGATTCGCCGACTGCAATGGCAGAGTGGGGCAATCATCACCAGAGTGAAGTAGTGGCAGCCCTGCGGATCAAACCAAAACGCATGCCAGAACGAAGCACCTATCAGCGGCTTATGGCATACAAAGTCTATGAAACAGAAATAGAACGAATGGTGGGGGAATACAATCAAAGCGACAAGCGCGGCGACATTTGTGCCTTGGATGGCAAAGCCTTATTGGGCATGTTGAAGCGCGAGGATGGCACATCGGAATATGCCCTGAGTGTGTATGATGTGCAGGCAGGGAAAACCATATCGCAAGTGGGAGTAGGGAGCAAGGAAAATGAAATCACCAAGGCGCCGGAAGCTATAAAATTGGCGAAAATTGCTGGAAAAGTGGTCACAGGAGACGCTTTGCATACTCAAAAACGCTTGGCACAAACGATCTTGGATGAAAAAGGTGACTATGTTTTTCCCGTGAAAGAAAACCAATCCAATCTGTACAAAAACATCCAATCCCTTTTTGCGCCTGAATATCCCAAGCCTGGGTTTGGGAAAATCCAAACAGATTTTCTTCAAGCACAAAAAGTTAATAAGGGTCATGGACGGATCGAGAAACGAACTTTGACGACCAGCGAAATGCTCAATACCTATGCTGCCTGGCCAGGGTTGGCGCAAGTCTATCGTCTCGAACGTGAATTCCAATGGTGGCGACAAGGAGTTTGTTACAAAACTTCTCGTGAAGTTGAGTTTGGAATTACCAGCCTATCGCGCAAAAAAGTCACGCCGATGAAACTCTTGGAAGTTCGTCGTGCTCATTGGGGTATTGAAACAGGCTCCCATTATCGGCGGGATCTCACGCTCCGTGAAGACGCCACTCGCTTCACCATTGGCAATGGCGCACGAATAATGGCCAATATCAACAATCTTATCTTGGCATTGATCCGTCAAGCCGGCTTTTTAAATGCGGCACAAGCAAGGCGGTTTTTTGCCGCTCATCTTTCCCTAGCTTTTGCCCTTCTTGTTACCCCTTTTTCCTGACTTTGCTACAGCCATGCAAAGAAACGGTTAAACTGATCTTCGGGCAAGAGTTCGGACAAAAAGAAGGAAACCTTCTATACTGGTTTATACGGGCTTAGGGTCCCAAACCAGAAAGAAGGTTTCCATGAACAAGTTTACCCATCTTTTGCAGTTTGTGCAGTCTATGTTTGATGAAAAAGAGACAGTCAAAAAAGCAAAGCCGATCATCGAAGGGATTTTGAAGGCTCGCTCACCGCGATTGAGCGATATTGCGCGAGAAATGGTGGGCAAAGAAGATAGGAATTACAAATACATCCAGCGGTTTCTTGAAAAGACAAGTCCCCAGGAGACATTACTGCGGTTATTTCAAGAGAGCGCCTCCTTTGTGATTGGAGATCCAACTGAAATGCCGCGACCCCAGGCAAAGAAGACGGACTATGTCGGTACATTGAGTGATGGTCAGACAAGCGGGTATTGGCTGTTATTTTTGTCGACGGCTTTTCACGGACGCTCCATTCCCTGTGGTTTTGTAAGTTATTCTTCCAAAACCATTAATCAAGAATCTACCTCACGAAACCGTCACCACTTCGAAGCCTTCGCCAAGGTCAAAGAAATGATCGGGGATCGACCTTTGGTCCTGGACCGTGAGTTTAGCTATTTGGAGTTGATGGAAAATTTGGTATTCGAAGGATTGAATTTTGTCATTCGGCTGAAAGTGGGACCAAAATTCACTGATCAGGAAGGGAACATAATTGCTTTGACGGTTTCCAAAGGAGAAACGCGGATTATCAACAAGGTTTTTTACATGGGCAAGGTATTTGTCAATCTGATCGGGGTCTGGAAAGAAGGTTTCAGCCAACCGATGTGGGTGATGACCAATCTCAAAGCCGAAGATGGTCTGGATATTTATTTGCAACGCATGAAGATAGAAGAGAGTTTTCGAGATCTGAAAAACTTGTTAGGCATGGGAAAGTTGATGTCGAAACGCCGAGATCACATGGAGAAGATGGTGGCGCTTCTTTTGATTGCATACACGATCGCGCTCTGGTTAGGTGAAACTTTACGAGAGACTATTTTTCCAAAAGACAGTCGCAAACAAAAGCTTTATTCTGGTCTGTTCATTTTCTTGAAACTCAAAATCAACCTTTCCCCTCCTGATGTTTTGCATGCTTTCTCTCATGCTCTTTTATCCTTTTATTCCTGCCTCCTGCCTGTCCGATCTAATGTCTGAACTTCAGGTTAAAATATTGACGAAACCCCTCACTTCTTATACAATGAATCAAACCTCAATTTGGTCTCCTTCATTGTTATTTTTTTGGGAAAGAAGTTAGAGACCTCTGAAAGGCCGAGAAAATTTTCTGCTTTTCAAGGGTAAGCAATGAAATCCTTACAAAACAAATTTTTTCATACCCTGATCTTCGCCAACCTGCTAGCGTTGACTTTCAGCGCGGTAGGAGCCTCGCCTGTATACGCGGCGACACACACTGTTACTGATTGCAGAGATAGCGGCGCTGACGGGCAGTTACGAACGTTGATGAACGCAGCTGCCTCTGGTGACACGATCAACATCCCGGCAGCTTGTACGATTACGCTCACCGGTGCGAACGGTGAGGATGCGAATGCAAGCGGCGATCTCGATTTCACCAAGAGCCTGAACATCGTTGGCGCGGATGCGGGCAGTACAATCATTGACGGCGACAATATTGAGCGCATCTTTCATAACACCGGAGCGTTTACGGTAAACATCTCCAGCGTCACAATCAGGAATGGTCGCGGCGGTATTGTCAATCCCTACACTGGCATCATGACTGTGACAAACAGCACCCTCTCTGGCAATCAGGCAGTCGGAAGCAGTGGCGGCGGCATCCACAATGGAGGCACCCTAACCGTGATGAACAGTACCTTCTTCGGCAATCAGGGATTCTCCGGCGGTGGCATTTACAACTGGGGCACCCTGACCGTAACGAACAGTAGCTTCTCCAGCAATCAGGCATACCCCAGCAATGGCGGTGGCATTCGGAACAGCGGCAACCTGACCGTGACGAACAGCACCTTCTCCAGCAATCAGGCAGACACCTACGGCGGCGGCATTCAGAACGGAGGCATCCACGACGGAGGAACCTTGCACGTACAAAACAGTACCTTCTCCGGCAATTACGCGAAAAGTAGTGGCGGCGGCATCAGCAACTGGTTTGGCACTTTGACCGTGAAGAACAGTACCTTCTCTGGTAATCGGGCACCCCACGGCGGTGGCATTTACAACTACAGCTACATGGGCACCGTGAGCGCGACAAACAGTACCTTCTCTGGCAATCAGGCATCTGTCGGCGGCGGCATCTTCGGCATAGCAACGCTCAGTAATACTATCGTTGCAAATAGCGTTTCTGGCGGGGATTGCTCACCTGGAGGCACGAGCTCGATTACCGCAGAAGCCTACAACTTCGATACCGACGGGTCATGCGGTAATGCCACCCAAAAGACGATTGCCGAGATCAATCTCGGTCAGCTGGCAGATAACGGTGGTCCTACCCAGACAATGGCTTTGCTCAGCGGTTCCCATGCCATTGACGTGGGTAATGCCGCAATATGCCTCGGAATTGGCAATGTTGACCAGCGCGGCGTGAACCGTCCACAGGGCGCGGGATGCGATATCGGCGCATATGAGTTCGGTCCGGTCATTCCCGCTGTCACGACCTCCACTCCTACCACCAATGCTATTCTCACAAGCCTTAGCTCCATTTTTGTCACCTTCAATCAGGATATGGTGGGCGATGCCTCGGCAAATGGTGCCCAGAACATCAACAACTATCTGTTGGTTGAACGCGGCTCGGATAAGGCTTTCAATACCCAATCCTGCAAGGCCGGTCTTGCTGGTGACGATATCAAACAAACCATCAGCAATGCCAGTTACAACAACGCGACCATGAACTCCACACTCACCCTCGCCAGTTCGCTGATAGATGGAACGTATCGCTTATTCGTCTGTGGAACCACATCCATCTGGAGCGTTGCCGGGCTGGAACTTAATAACGGCATATCCGATTTCATAATTGACTTCACCATTTCAACAGCAGTATCTGGAGGAGATGGCGAGGCAATATCCCTGCCACATACCGGCTTTGCGCCGAAGGTCGTTACCCAACTCCTGAATCAACCCACGGAGTTGGCATATCGTGCATTGGGCGACATCTGGCTGGAAATCCCCGCTTTGAATGTCAACGCTAATATCGTTGGTGTGCCCAAGCTCAACAACACTTGGGATGTAGACTGGCTTGGCAATGAGGTTGGCTGGCTTAACGGCACAGCCTTCCCCACTTGGGAGGGCAACTCGGCGCTGACCGCGCACGTCACCAACGCGGATGGCTTACCCGGTCCCTTTGTAAACATCAAGTCTCTCGCTTATGGCGACCAGATCATCGTCCACTTGTATGGCGAGCAATATATTTTCGAAGTCCGCAAGACGCTGCTAGTGAGACCTGGAACCACCGATTATGCCCTTCAGCACCTGGAAGACAATTCGTTTCTGACGCTGATAACCTGTCAGGGGTATAACGAGAAAAACAATAGCTATCGATTCCGGCGCATTGTCCGCGCTGTTTTGATAGAGGTTAGGGACGAGTAAACCAGCAACTCAAAAAGTCATCCGAGTTTTAGAAAACCTGGATGACTTTTTCTTTTATTCTCCAAATCCCGCAGGTGGGATTCCCAAGGCTTGGATCAACCTCGCCCAATAATTGACCTGTGCGGCAGTGCTGGCAAGGATGACGAACTCGCGTTCAGTGAATGCTAACTGTACACGCTCCACTAAATTAGGGTGAAATTTCAAGGGTGTTTGCGAGATGACTCGCGTGTATTGAATCGCCAGTTTTTCGCGTTCAGAAAAAGTACTCACCTTCTCGAAATCTCCGCGCAGAGATGCGGCTTCTTCATCGGTGATACCCACTTCGCGATATTCGTATGAATTCATGTCCACGCAAAATGGACAGGCTACCGCGTGCGAGGCGGTCATGCGAATTAGTTTGAGCATACGCTGAGTCATCGCGCCGTCTTCGTGCGCAACCAATGATTCCATGATGCCTGAGCCAATTGCGGCTTTAGGATACCAGGCCAATATCCGCGCGGGGAGCATGGTCTTGCCGGTTATTTTTTCAGATGCCCAAATGCCGAGTTTAAGAATGAGCGGGATTCGTTTTGGTTGTTCAATGAATGCTTGCATGGTTTTCTCCGCGCTCATTGTACTATTTACTGCTCTCGCGGCGGCTTGAGCAGTAAGCCCTCGCAACGACACGATAGTTTTTAATGTTGTTGGTGACTGGCTGTGCCGAAGGCGTGTTCGTAAACCAGCATGGCGTAATATTTCCAGTTGAATGTATCTGCATATGCAATGGATTGACTCGTTCTTGAAGAAGATATATTCTTGAGATTCTTTTCAAGGAACGCGAGCATTTGATTCCATGCTTCGCCTTGCGCGCCGCCTGCTTTGATACCCGCCGCATCTTCCACGAAGGCGTGCGGCTGGCCGTCGTAAATGGAAATCTCATGCGGGATATTTGCTGTTGTGAGAGCCTCATCAAACTGGTGGACACTTTCCACAGAGATGGATTGGTCAGCGCCGCCGAAAATGCCGAGCACGGGGCCAGGCAATGCTTTCAACACTTCTGGGTCAATTTCGGGGGAGCCGTAGAAAATTACAGTGGATGCCAATTTGTTATTATGCAGACTGTAGACCAGTGAAGTCCGCCCGCCGTAGCAGAAACCTGCAATGGCGATGCGTTTTGAATCCACGTCGGGTTGAGTTTCAAGCCATGCATAAATGGAATCCAAATCAGCATTTACGTTTTCAGGTTTGGTGCTGATGACTTGATAAATGGCACGCGGAATCCATGAAGTGGTGGAGCCGCGGAATGTATCGGGAGCGATGACAAGATAACCTTCCTGCGCAAGTAAATCCGCTTTGCCGACAATTGACTCGCGCAAGCCGAAGAATTCGTGGATCATGATGACAGTGGGAAATGGGCCGTCACCTGCGGGTTTGGCAATGTAGGCGCGTACATCGGGTTCGCCGTTCAGGCCGGGGACTGTGGTATTGACAAGGGAATCGAGTCGATTCGCTCCGAGGAGCGAGTCCGTGAATATGCTGAGGGGGATGAACAGAATCAGAATCGCCAGAACAGCTAAAAGTCCAAGCAGGAAGCGTTTAAATTTCTTCATGGGAAAATTCTCCTTATTATTAAAGTTAATCGATTGTATTCGAGAACCCGGTCAATTCCTCTCAAAAATAAAAGCCCCGCATCTTTTGGATACGGGGCTGACTCTGATTCATGTCTCAGTCGTTACTTTGACCGTTGGCATGACAGTCTGCGCACTTGTTCGGCGCGTAGTCGCGTTCCTCTTTGTGTTTATCTGCCATGTTCGTACTTGTGTGTTCGTGACAACCAAAGCAGGTGTATGAGCTGGTATTGCCGCCGGGGTGACAGGTCGCGCAGGCCACAGTTCCGCTTTCGCCATGATCGAGCGGGAAGGTGTGATTGAAGGTGGCGGGTCTCCAAGCCGCAGTGGAATGACAGGCCGCGCAATTCGTGCCGTATTTGCCGCCGTGACGGTCATTGTTGGCATGGCAGGCATAGCAATTTGTCGGCGTGCCCTTAAAGACATTGTTGACATGGCACTTGGTACAAGTCGTGCTGGTATGCTTTCCGGTGAGTGGGAAGGCCGATTTGCTGTGATCGAAGGTGGACGGCTTCCAGCCTGAAGTGGAGTGACAGGCCGCGCAATTCGTTCCAAACGTGCCGTTGTGATGGTCGTCTTTCTGATGGCAGGAGATACAGTCCTTCGGCGTACCAGTGAAAACATTATTGATATGGCAATTGGTACAAGCCGTGCTGCTATGCTTTCCAGTCAACGGGAAGGCCGATTTGCTGTGATCGAAGGTGGAGGGCTTCCAACCCGAGGTGGCGTGACAGGCCGCGCAATTCTGTCCAAACGCGCCCTTGTGGAAATCATCCGCGGCATGACAGGAATAACAATTTGTGGGCGTACCTTTGAACTTCAGGTCGGTATGACATTTGGTACAGGTAACGCTGTCATGCTTGCCGGTCAATTTGAAGATGGAATTGTTGTGATTAAAGCTGCTCGGTTTCCATCCGCTCGTTGTATGACAGTCTGTACACTGATTGCCAAGCGCGCCGCCATGCGGGTCGGTGTCGCTGTGACAGGAGGCACAGTCAGATGGCGTGCCTTTGAACAATTTATCTGTATGGCATTGACTGCATGCTACTGATGTATGCTTGCCGTCCAATGCGAAGGTGGAGCGGCTATGGTCAAAGGTGGACGGAGTCCAGCCGTTGGTTGTATGGCATGAAGCACAATCGGTGCCAAGCTTGCCGGCATGCGGATCATTCTTTGAGTGGCATGAGGCGCAGTTTGTAGGCGTGCCCTTGAACTTCAAGTCGATATGACAATTGCTACAGACAACTGTGTTGTGCCGGCCAGTCAGCTTGAAGATGGAATTGTTATGATCAAAACTGCTCGGCTTCCAGCCATTGGGTGTATGGCAGGTTTCGCATTGCGAGCCTAAACTGCCGCCATGCGGATCTGTATCACTGTGACAGGATGCGCAGTCCATGGGCGTGCCTTTGAAGACACCGTTGATATGGCAATTCTGGCAAGCCACGCTGGCATGTTTGCCGTCAAGATGGAAGGCGAATAATGAATGATCCACCTTTGCATTCTCCCAGCCTTCGGGAGAGTGACACGCGGCGCAGTCAGTTCCGAACTGACCGTTGTGATGGTCATCCTGTGCGTGACAGGAGATACATTCCTGGGAGGTTGCTTTCAGATCATGCAGGTTGCGCGAAGCGATATGGCACTTGGAACAGGCTACCGGCGCGTGTTTTCCTATCAGATTGAACGGCACCTGATTATGGTCAAAGCTTGAGCCGTGTGAGTCTTCACCATCATGACAGGCTATACAATTTGTTCCGAATGTTATGAAATGCTCGGTGGCAAATGGCTGGTCAATTTGCAAGTGACAATTGCCGCATGTGTTTTGATCGAATGGCGCGACAAATCCATTTTCATGGCAGTCTTTACATGCATTGTCCTTGTGTGCCTTCAGAGTAAATCTGGTCGTGTTGTGGTCAAAGGCAACCTGTTTCCAATCGGTGGGATTGTGGCAGGTGGCGCATTGCGCACCATAGGTACCATTATGCGCGTCATCAGAGGCGTGACAGGAAGCACAGTCTTGAGGCGTGCCTTTGAAGACTCCGTTGATATGGCAATTCTCACAGGCCACAGTTGCATGTTGACCATCAAGGTGGAAGGCAAACTTCGAGTGGTCCACTTTCGCGGGCTTCCAACCTTCGGGCGAGTGACAGCTTCCGCACTGATTGCCAAGCTGACCTTTGTGAGCGTCATCCTTGGTATGGCAGGAGGCACAATCTTGAGGCGTGCCTTTGAAGACACCGTTCACATGACAATTCTCGCAAGCCACTGTCGCATGTTTTCCATCCAGATGGAATGCGAATTTGGAATGATCCACCTTTGCATTCTCCCAGCCTTCGGGAGAGTGACAGGCCGCGCAGTCGGTTCCAAACTGACCGTTGTGATGGTCATCCTGCGAGTGGCAGGAGAAACATGCCTGTGGAGTGTTCTGCAAATCAGAGAACTTGCGCGCGTTGATATGACACTTGGAACATTCCAACGGCGCATGTTTTCCGATCAGATTAAATGGCACCTTGTTATGATCAAAATTCGAACCATGTGATTCAACGCCATCGTGACAGGCCATACAGTCTGTGCCAAAGGTCAGGAAATGTTCCGTGGAGAAGATTTGATCAAATTGCAAATGGCAATTGCCGCATGTGTTCTGGTCGAATGGCGCGGCATAGCCTTTTACGTGACAATCCTTACAGGCAAATGTGGCCCCATCTGATTTGGTCTTGTGAGCAGTAAGTTTGAATGAAACGGTGTTGTGATCGAATGTGGCGGGACTCCAACCGTTGGGGCTATGACAAGTCCCGCATTGTGTGCCAAGACTGCCCGCATGGGCATCATCGTCAATATGACAGGCGGCGCAATCCATTGGCGTGCCCTTGAACAAATTATCCTTATGGCAATCTGTGCAGGCGGCAGTTGCGTGTTGACCATCAAGATGGAACGCAAACTTCGAGTGGTCAACTTTGGCGGGTTTCCAACCTTCGGGTGTATGGCAGGTGGCGCACTCTGTTCCGAGCTGCCCGGAGTGGGCATCATCCTTGAGATGGCAGGAGGCACAGTCCATGGGCGTGCCTTTGAACAAGTTATCCTTATGGCAATCTGTACATGCAGCAGTTGCATGTTGACCATCGAGATGGAAGGCGAATTTGGAGTGATCCACCTTGGCGGGCTTCCAGCCATCGGGAGTGTGGCAGGTTCCGCATTGCGTTCCAAGCTGACCCTGATGCGCATCATCCTTGGTATGACAGGAACCGCAGTCTTGAGGCGTGCCTTTGAAGACACCATTCACATGGCATTTCTCACAGGCAACGGTGGAATGTTTCCCATCAAGATGGAAGGCAAATTTGGAATGATCGACAGTTGCCAGTTCCCAGCCTTCGGAAGTATGGCACGCGGCACAGTCGGTTCCAAACTGACCGTTGTGATGGTCATCCTGCGAGTGGCATGAGAAACACGTTTGGGGAGTGTTCTGCAAATCAGCGAACTTGCGAGCATTGACATGGCACTTGGAACAGGCCAACGGCGCATGTTTGCCGATCAGATTAAACGGCACCTTGTTATGGTCAAAAGTTGAGCCGTGTGACTCCACCCCATCGTGACAGGCCATGCAGTCTGTGCCAAAAGTCAGGAAGTGGTCTGTGGAAAATGCTTGGTCAATTTGTAAATGACAATTACCGCATGAATTTTGATCGAACGGCGGAGCATAGCCCTTTACGTGACAATCTTTACAGGCGAACGCAGTCCCATCCGATTTGGTTTGATGAGCAGTAAGTTTGAAGGAAGATGTGTTGTGATCGAAAGTGGCGGGACTCCAACCGTTGGGATTGTGACAGGTTCCGCATTCTGTACCGAGACTACCTGCATGGGCGTCATCCATGAGATGACATGCGGCGCAGTCCATGGGCGTGCCTTTGAACAAATTATCCTTATGACAATCTGTACAGGCGGCTGTTGCATGTTTGCCATCGAGTTTGAAGGCAAATTTCGAGTGATCAACTTTGGCGGGTTTCCAACCGTCAGGTGTATGGCAGGTTTCGCATTGAGTGCCAAGAGTACCGCCATGCGCATCGTCATCAATATGACAGGAGGCGCAGTCCATGGGCGTGCCCTTGAAGACGCCATTGATATGACAGTTTTCGCATGCTACAGTGGCATGTTTTCCGTCAAGGTGGAAGGCAAACTTGGAGTGATCCACATGGGCGGGTTTCCATCCATCGGGCGCATGACAGGCCGCACAGTCCTGTCCAAACTGGCCGTTGTGGAAATCATCTTTTTGATGGCAGGTATAACATTGCTGCGGAGTGGCTTGCATATCAGCGATGGTGCGGTCATTGAGATGGCAGTTGGAGCAAAGTGCCAAAGCGTGCTTCCCAACCAAATTGAACGGGACCCGGTTATGGTCAAAGTTTGAACCGTGTGAGTCAATCCCATCATGACAGGCCATGCAGTTTGTCCAGAACGTCAAAATATGTTCCGTGGCAAATGCCTGATTCACCCGCAAGTGACAGTTGGCGCATATATTCTGGTCAAAAGGCGATGCGTAATTTTTTACATGGCAATCCTTGCAAACGAAAGCGCTGCCGTCTGATTTGGTTTGATGCGCATTGAGTTTGAATGAGACCGTATTGTGATCGAATGTTGCGGATGTCCAATTCTCTGTGGTGTGGCAGTCTCCGCATGAATTGCCAAATCTTCCAAGATGGGCATCATCCTTTTTATGACAGGAGGCGCAGTCCATGGGCGTGCCGATGAAGAGCGCATTGATATGGCAGCTCTCGCAGGCCACGGTGGTGTGTTTGCCATCGAGCTTGAATGCAAATTTCGAATGATCGACCGCCCTGTTCCAACCTTCTGCCACATGACATAATTCGCATTGGGGGCCAAATTCGCCGGCATGTTTATCATCCTGCTTATGACAGGAGAAACAATCTGAGGGGATGCCTTTATAAACATTGTTTACATGGCAGCTTGCACAGGCCACCTTCAGATGCAGCCCTCTTAATTTGAAGTTTGCGAGATCATGATCGAACTGGGCGGATTTTCCCCAGCCTTCGGGAGTATGGCAAACTCCACATTTCGTTCCGAACCGACCCTCATGCTGGTCATCCTTCGCGTGACAGGCATAGCAATCCTGGGTGGTGGCTTGCAGGTCGGCGAGGTTGCGCGCGTTGACATGGCACTGGGAACATGCTGTAAGAGCATGAATTCCAACAAGATTGAACGGAACCTTATTATGGTCAAAGTTTGATCCGTGCGAATCGATCCCATCATGACAGGCCTGACAATCTGCCCCGAAGGTCAGCATATGTTCCTGGGTAAATACCTGGTCAACTTGTAAATGGCAGTTTGCGCAAGTTGCCTGATCGAACGGTCCGCTATAACCATTTACATGGCAGTCTTTACATTCAAACGGAGTACCGTCCATTCGCAGACGGTGTGACTTTAGGGAAAAACCAAGCTGATCATGCGGGTCCCAGCCCGGTGGAATTCGAGTAAGGGATGCCGTTGGGCCGTGATGTTCCGTATGACAGGTGCGGCAATTGAGATCTGTCGCACCGAAACGGACGAGGCTATGTAAACTGGTTGGGTCCTGTAATTGGGCGGTGATATCGCTGTGGCAGGCCAGACAACGATCTGCCATGGTGTCCGTATCCCAAGGGGCGGCATGGCAGGTACTGCATTGTTGAATCTCAGAATGAGAGGTTATCCCCCCCAAAGGTGCGCCGGGAACCGTACTGAGGCTCCCGGGAGTAAACATGGCTCCGCCGCCGGCAAAGGCCACGCCGGTAATCCCCAGAAGCGTCACTACCGCAACTATAAATGCCGAAAAAGATGATAACCCCGACTGAGTTGTCGTTCTCATATAAGCCCTCCCGCGTTGACTTGCGTTGAATATTTGTTACTGGCCGCAAGCCACTAACGTCTCCCTGGTTGTGTTTTACATATCCATGATCGCTTCAATAATTATTGAATCAATACCCCATGCTGCCATGCGAAAAATCTAAGTAATATTAACTATTGGAGTAAAAATACTTTACTAAAATATCATAATTAACCCTTACAGTTCATTGTAAGGGCATTGCAAGGCACCTATCTTTTTTGTTAAGTGGATTAGTTTTATCAGACTTGTGTTTTTCAAGGATATGTATTTTTTGCTTTTCAACCCCAAAATCATAGAAAAAGGAGGCTCTCGCGTTTCTGGCGAGAAAAGCCTAAACACGAAGGACACCAAGGGGAAAAGAGCCTTGATTTCATAGGTTTTTCCTTCATGACCTCACCTGCACTGCACCACACCTGCTCTTCGCATCGCGTCGCAAAGCGAAGCCGATGTGGCGGGCGGTGCCAGGGAACGCAGTGCGGTGCAAGTGTTGTGTACTTTGTGTTTGAAAAGAGTTGTCCCGTTAAAAACGGTAGTGCCAAAAATGATGATTAGGGTAAGAGTATCCGTCAGACTCCAGTATTCATTAATTTTGCGATCAGTGCAACGAGTTCATTTATCTTTGTGATTATCAATCTGAAAGTAACCACAAGCACATCAATCATTTGGGAGAATTGAATATGATCGAGAAATCAATTCGGTCAAAATGAGAATCCACCGCTGTTTTTTCTTGTAATTGACAAAATTCCCTGTGGTATAATCTGCCCGTCCAAAAAACGGAGAGGTCGCGTAGTCTGGCTTAGCGCGCACGCTTGGAAAGCGTGTAACCCACAAAGGTTCGCGGGTTCGAATCCCGCCCTCTCCGCCAGAAGAAAAGTCCCTATACCAAGGGACTTTTTATTTTAGGTTCACGCGTCCCCATTGAGGGGATGATATTCGAATCCCGCCCTCTCCGCCAGAAAAAACGTTCCTAAAAAGGGGCGTTTTTATTTAGGTTCACGCGTCCCCATTTAGGGGATGATATTCGAATCCCGCCCTCTCCGCCAGAAGAAAAGTCCCTATACCAAGGGACTTTTTATTTTAGGTTCACGCGCCCCCGTTGAGGGAGGTGATATTCGAATCCCGCCCTCTCCGCCAGAAAAAAACATCCTTTTTCAAGGATGTTTTTTTCTTTTGATTATGGAGTTGGTGTAATAGTTGGTTCAGGAACAGGGTGTGGTTTTCCTGCAAATATCACCAGATCTGATAAGGCATTCTTATGCCCGGGAGCGTCGGCGTGGCTGGTGGAAATGAAGTCGAACAACAGGGATGATTCCCATTTGCCAGCGCCGAGAATGTCCGTGCCTTTGGATCCTGAATCAGCGCGGCGCGAACCGGATGTGATGCCAGCGTAACTGCTCAAATCCAATTGCGCGGAAGAAATGGTCATATCCACTGAGTGGCAGGAAACGCAGGAACGTGAACCTGAATACCAAAGATTGGCATCCACAAAAAGCGGTTTCACTTCTGTAAATGTGGCTTCACAATTCTGCAAATTAATATCTGTGAATTGGAAAACTTCAGTCTCTGAAGCGCCAGCTGACACCCATGCGCCAACCAGATCAACCGCCGCGACACGGCACGTTTCGTGATTGGAAACAGTAACATCACCGCCGCCCGTTTGCATGGCAGGCATTGTGGCCGGCAATAGCGTGGGCATTGGCGTGCGATCAACAGGGAAATTGCCTTGTTTACAAGTCAGGGTAAACCCACAGGCGTTGACAAATAGAAAGCCGATCCACAAGATCACGCCAAATAAAAATAACGTCAATGTGGTATAGATGGTTTTTCGAACATCATCATTCATGCTGGGACCTCCCTATTGTCCTGCCGCTTTGAGCGTGCGAACATAATTGACCAGATCCCACCGTTCGCGAACGGTGAAGTTCTCATTCAAAGGCGGGCATTGACCTGAGAATTCAACACCGGGGAAAAGTGTGTTATTCGGGTTATATACGCCATTGGTGATGACCATGAAAATACTGCCGTCACTTTTACTTTGAACCAGATCGCTGGTGAGGTCTGCCGGTTTCTTTTTGACGAGGAAAGCGGAAACAGGGCCATTCCCCAACCCTTCATCACCATGGCACATCTGACAATGTGTGGCGAAAAGTTGGGAACCGCGTGAAAGTGATACTTCATCCGCAGCTACTGGGTTGACAGGAGCGCCTGCTCCGGGGATATAAGCAGCGCCTTCCACTGGAATGGATCGGGCTGGAACAGCGCGCGGCTGTTCTTGTGTGCCGAAGGAAGGCTGGATCTCCATGAAGACGACCCAGTCAATCTTGACCACGTCAAAAGCAAATATCGCCAGCGCGCCAACAAGCACACCAAGCACTGCAAAAACTCCAACGAGTTGTTTGAACAATCTCATAGGTGTTCAACCTCCGCAACCTCAACCTTTTCCGCGCCGAGGGCGGTCATGGCTTTGGTGAATTTTTCCCTGCTTTCTTCCGGACAGATAAAGAAGACGGCAATTTTTCCATCGCTGACTTCTTTTACATATTCCATCGGACGATAGTTGGGGAAATAGCTATCTAGAAATACGCCGAGGAAGGTTGAGAGCAGCATACCGAGCATGGTTATCTCGAACAATACGACAACGGTGGGCGGGCCGGGGATAACAGCCTGCGTGCTTACCTGAATGGGGTATGGATACAAATAGGGAACACCATACATGAGAAAGACGGCTCCCAAAAATCCCAACACAGCACCGCCGCCTGCGAGCCGGGGAACGTTCGTCCACTGGTTGGGACGGCCAAGCATGGCTTCGGTAACGGGAATACCGGAGATGACGTTCATTTGATCGTCCGAAATGCCCAAAGTGCGGAGATGGTCAATTGCATCTGCAGCAGGCTCGAGGTCAGGGAAGACCGCTAACAGGGACACCTGTCCAGAACGCTCTCTTCTGGAAATATTGTCAGCCATGTGAATCCTCCTATTCCAATTCGCTGACCGATACAACGGTCTCGCGTCCAAATTTCTTGAGTTCGTGCGCCATCTGGCCTTCCTCAACTTCCCAAACGGGGATGAGAGGGATGAGACGGGAAGCCGCCATGTAGAGCCAGATGAAGAACGCCAGTGTTCCAATGCCCAACAGAACTTCAACGCGCGGATAATACAGCCTCCATGTAAAAGGCATACGGTTGATCGAGAGTGAAACAGGGACGATAATATAACGTTCGAGGTACATACCAAAATTAATTATCAGGCCCACAACAAATACAATCCACGGTGTGGAACGCCATTTTGGATTCCATAAGACTGCCCATGGGATCGCGATATTAGCAATCAACATGGCAAACCACATCCAGCCCATGGGGCCGGCTTCATGAAAATGGAGCAATTGCTTCGTCCACTTATCGCCGCCGTACCACTGCACCATATAATCGTTGAAGAAGAAGTAGGCCCATGCCATTGAAATAATGAGCATGAGTTTACCGATAGCGTCAAAGTGTTCGGGGCGGATGAAGTACTTCATGTTCTTCATTGTGCCGCGTACAACTGCGAGAACCATGACGACCGCGCCCATGCCAGAGTGCAACGCACCAACAACGAAGTATGGACCAAAAATAGTGGAATTCCAACCCGGACGGGTCGCAGCCGCAAAGTCCCATGACACTATGGTATGTACCGAGAACATGACCGGGATGATCGCAAACGCGAAGATGTTCATCGCATTCCGCAAGTGTGTCCACTCTCCCTCTGTACCGCGGAAACCAAGCGCAAGAGTTTTATAGAATGTCTTACGCCAGCCGGTGGATTTGTCGCGTGCCATTGCCAGATCCGGGATTAAAGGCAGGAAGAGGTACATGGTTGAGGACAGCAGGTATGTTGTAATCGCAAGCAAGTCCCACGAAAGAGGGGAATGAAGATTGGGCCACAACATGCGCTGGTTGGGATAAGGAAGGAGCCAGTAGAAAAGCCATACGCGGCCCAAATGCATGAAAACGCTAAACCCAGCCTGTACGAGACCGAAGGTGGTCATCAACTCTGCGGCACGGGTGAACGGGCGGCGAAACTCAGCTTTGAAAACACGCAGAATGGCAGAGATGAACGTGCCCGCATGACTGATGCCGATCCAGAACACGGTATTGACGAGGAAGAGGCCCCAATAGGATGGGCGGTTCTTGCCTGTCACTCCCAGGCCTTCTGAGATCATGTAACCCCAAACATAGAACAAGCATACAGCTACGATCACACTCAGAAGCCCGAATACAGCCCAAAACTTCCACGAGGTGGTTGTCATGGATTCCATGACCATATCGTTCATCTGTCCGCGTGGAAGCGGATCAAGCATTAAGTGCTTTTCGCGGAAATGCTCTTCATCATGGTGATGAGATTCGGCCTTGGGATGAGCAGATTCTACTTTTTTGTGCACAGCATTATTATTATATCCAGCCATAATTACCCTCCCTTGAAGTAGGTCACGTTTGGTAACGTGCCAAGTTCTTCAAGATGTTTAACTCCATGACCACGATGAGCCAATTGTGAGACGAGAGATTCGGGATCGTCCACGCGGCCAAAGGTGATGGCGCTTGCAGGACAGGCTTGTGCGCAGGCAGTGGTGAATTCACCATCCAGGACTTCGCGTCCTTCTGATTTCGCCTTATCCTGCGCCTTATGAATGCGTTGAATGCAGAATGTGCATTTTTCCATCACACCACGGCGGCGGACGGTTACATCTGGATTAAATTGATTCGGCAAAGGTTCGGGACGTTCATAATCACGCCAGTTAAAGGAACGCACCTGATACGGACAGTTGTTCGCGCAATACCGTGTACCAATACAACGGTTGTAAACCTGCAAATTTAATTGTTCGGCCTGTGAATGAATAGTCGCAAACGCGGGGCAGACTGGTTCACAGGTTGCGCTTCCGCATTGCTGGCACATCATCGGCTGGTTGGGAGTCATCTTTACTTCGGGATACTCACCCTCCCAAAAACGCTCAATGCGGATCCAGTGCATGGAGCGGCCATAACCTGAGTCCGCTTCACCAACAAACGAAATATTATTTTCCATCGCGCACGCGGCCACGCAGGCCTGACAGCCGGTGCAAATATCCTGGTCAATGACCATACCCCATTTGCCGCTTTCGTCTGTGCTCATCTTAATTTCTTCAGGTTTGATCATGGTTACTTCTCCTCGCCAAGGCCCACACCATAGACACCCATAATACTTTCAAGGCGTGAAAGCAATTGTTTCTTCCCAGTCTTTTTAATATTGACTTTCATACCGGCAAATGCAAGGTCACCTGCTTCATTAAAGTGTTGACCAAGTAAATCTGTTGGATTGACGCCACGCTTTATAATCTTTCCGTTTTCATCTAATGCAGTAGCGTAGCGACCATAGGCAGTATGACCCTGACCAAAAGGAATCGCGATCGTATCTGGACGGATGGCTGGGTAGCGGTAAACTGGCACTTCCAACACCCCGGCTTCGCTCGTGATCGTCACGACATCATCATCTTTGAGACCGAGTTCTTCGGCAGTGACGGGATTGATCTCAACCCACGTATTCCACATGACAGTGGTTGTGGGATCGGGCAATTCCTGAAGCCACGGTTTGTTCGCGCCAGCTTCAGCCAATGTCGGTGAGACGAATGGCACGAAGAAGAATTCACCTTCGCCGGCAAATTCCGCTTCTGCGCTGCTCAAACTGCGATTGAGCACATCCGCAGAATTGGGAACAGCGCGTCCATCAGACAACTTCCACCAGCCGCCATATTGTTGGAAATAAGCCGCAAAGGTATCAATATCCGCCGCAGAGAAGAAACCATCCGCTTCACTCATCAGCGGAGAAATTTTACTTTGCAGGAATTCAACTTCATCCTGGAAAGGCAAAGCCTCTGCAAATTTTCCACTGGCAAGTTGAGCGGCGGCAATTAAAACGTCGGCGGTTGCGCGAGTGTTATAGAAGGGAGAAACAACTGGCTGTGCGCCCGAAAGAACAGGTTGAGCAGAACCAGTGGCTACACGCTGGTAACCCCATGACTCAAGTCCGTGATGATCGGGGAAGACGTAATCAGATTCCAATGCGGTTTCATCGGGGAAGGTGGCGAAGGAAATCACCTGCTCAACATTCTTCAATGCATTTTTGAAATCCAAAGAAGCGGGCAATTCAAAAATAGGATTGAGGCCATGCACGAACAGAACCTTGAATTTGCCATCAGCCATTTGTTGAACGAATTCCTGCATTTCCTTCACAGAAGCGGAGCGTTGATATTCGGTCTGGTTGGGAGCAAGTGCAGAGAAGAATACGCCGCCGGGCTTGCCAAAATTATCGGCAATGGCATTCAAGGCCAGCACAGCTTCAGCAACGGCGAGACCATTGCTCTGGCCGAGAGCCGTTCCGCCGGGAATTGCCAGCGCGCCAGTTGAATTGGCGAACATCTCAGCCAGATGTTCAAGTGTTTCAAGTTTGATGCCAGATTTCGATGCGGCTTCCAACGGATCAACATCTGCGAAGGCGCGAGGCATTGAGCCGCCGCGTAATTCAGAGGCTAGTCTGCCAATTGCAAGCGCGACCAAGGCTTCGGTCCCTGGGCGAAGCGGCATCCATTCATCCGCCTTGCCAGCCGTTGAAGACATGCGCGATTCAAATTGAACAAAAGTCCCGCGCTTCTTGGTTTGGCCTTCGCGCAGACCTGCAAATCCACGAGTGTATGAAACGGGCGAGAGCCACGTCTCAAGGAAGTTCGCGCCGAAGGAGAAGACCACCTGCGCCCCACCCACATCGAAGAAGGGCAGGCCAGCTTCACCAAAAAGATTCTCAGCGGCCTTGCTCAATGTGGCGCGGGATTCAAACATGTTCAACGCGCCAAATCTCACAGGGGCGTTGATGCCTGTCGAATTGGCAAGATCAGCTACCAGGTCAAAGAGATGATCCGGGGCCATGCCCATTAAGAAGGCGATCTCTTCGGGTTTGTTATTCTTGAGGGCGTCGGCAACTATCTGCGTGGCGTTTTCCCATGTGACAATATCGCCAGAGGCATTTCCGCGTGTGCGTTTGATTGGGTCGGTCACACGATCTGGGTTATAGAGACCGTGCAATGTCGCCTGTCCGCGCGCGCAGGTCTTGCCGAGGTTCAGCGGATTGTTCGCATTCCCTTCGGTTTTGATGGCGCGTCCTTGTGATGTGCGGACAACGAGTCCGCATCCGGCCGCGCATTCGCGGCATGTGGTGGCGTAATATGTGCTCAGGCCGTTATAGGTGTACTCGGGCATTTGCATGTATGGCTCGCGTTTGACAGAACGCGAAGCCGGCCCGCACCCCGTGAGGACCGCAGTGGATGCCGCGCCCACACCAGCCAGTTTTAGAAAATCACGCCGGGATAATTTATCGCTCATGGTTGTTTCCTTTCGCCCGGTTAATAATGGCACGTGCCGCAGTCGGTGAGTTTCACCAATAATTCATGGTTCTCGCCTGCGACCTTTTTATGACAATTCAAACAAAAACCCATATTGAATACCTGCGGATTTTCCGCGACAGTCACCTTGGTCATATCGCCGTGGCAATTTTCGCAGTTCTGTCCCGCGGCCACATGGGCGCGGTGATTAAATTGAACGAAATCCGGCACCATCGCAACAGGCACCCACTCAAGAGGCGTATTGCTCGTGACCGCCGCAACCAATGGTTTCAAAAGCGGGAACTGGGTATCCGCCAATTGGCTATCCAGGGTCTTTTGGATCTGTTGATGGCAGGCCCAGCATTTGGCTTGCGCGGGAATGCCGGCAGACGGGCCGCGGGCAGCACCGGGGTGACAATACAAACACTGAAGACCTCGCGCGGCATGTGTGGCGTGAGGGAATTGAATCGGCTGCGCCGGCGATTGTTGGCTCTGAAATATGCCATAGGCCGCAAGGCTGAACAACGCCAAAAATGCGATCCCCACCGCAATCAGACCCAAAGGCTGTTTCAGCCAGTCAAAAAGTCTTTTGATCATGGATGCTCCTAAAATGAAATTAAGCGCAACGCCGCCAAATGGATAAGGCGGCGAGGGCTGAATTAACTTACTTTGGAAAATAAAGAGCAACAAAAATTTCGAGTTGAAGAAAGGTAAGCAATGCTATGTACATACACAAAAACCGCCCCGATGATCATCAGGACGAGATAAAGGAATGCGTCATTCATGAATGCTTCCATAGCTCTCTCTCCATTAATCATTTGCTGAATCCCTCCAGCAAATAACTCGGCGCATTATACAACGAAAGGGTGGAAAAGTACATAAAAGGGTTAATTTGTACACTTTCGAGTACATGATACAATTATAATTAACAAACGATGAAAACAACCCATATTTTCGGCATTGCCTTTTTATTTACGGTCATCGTGTTCGCGCTTGTGGTCGCAAATTTCAATCCGTCCTTCGCTTCGGCGCAAAACACAGCGGCATCCATCTCATTGCAGATTCCAACCCCGGTCGAAGATGGAATATCCGAGATCGGCTCAACAGACGGGATCATGTTAATGGGAGTGATCATCAGCCTGATCGTAATCGTCCCCGTGCTGTTTCACAGAAAAAAGAATTAAGCAAAATCCCGCAGAATTCTGCGGGATTTTTTTATAAGGATATCAACCCAAGCTCGATCCCCTTTTTGACCGCTTCGGTTCGGCTCGTACAATTCAATTTGGCATACAGGGAAGAAAGATGGAACTTCACCGTATGCTCGCTAATGCCAAGCGCCAGCGCGATCTGCTTATTCGCCAGCCCCTGCGCCATTAATTGGATGACTTCCATCTCCCGGGCAGTGAGCGGGTCTACCAGAGACTCTTCGCCCGAAGATTCCCTTCTCCCATTCAAGCGGATCAGACTCTTAACCAGGCCTGGTGCGCCAACCCAAAGCCCTTCCGCCACTGCATGGACTGCCACCGCCAATTCATCTTCCGTTGCATTGGGTGATAACACTCCCCAAGCGCGCGAAGTTGAATTCAACATCTTGCGAACATCCTCCACATCATCCGTTAAAAATAATATTCCAAAAGTTAATTTATCCTCGAACAAACGCGCAGAAGAGACCGAGGCAAGTACAACCACCTCGGTCTCTTTTTCATTTACGCTTTCAAGATCAGGTGTCTCACCAACCACCTTGATATCAGGTTGATTGCCAAGCATCTCGCGCAAGCCAACCCGCAGCGCATGGTTCGGTGAGACGATTGTTACACGGATCAATAGGCCTCTTTATTTATGTCGTTGCGAGAGCGTTCTTTGCTCGAAGCAACCTCCTTGTAAAAGTGGAGGTTGCTTCGGCGAAAGAGCATCGCCTCGCAACGACATGGTTTATCTTTCGCCAATTTCCACTTTGACAGATTCCAATTTTCCGCCGCGCAGGACATCAATGGGGATGGATTTTCCAACCACATCACCGCTCAAACGCACGAACAAATCGTCTTGATGAGCAACTGCCTCGCCAGCCACGCCGACAAGAATATCACCAACTATCAAGCCGCTTTTGCCAGCCGGGCTGTCCGCTTCGAGGCCGACCAGTAAAAGGCCAGTTTCCTGTTCACGCTTTAATGCTTTTCGTGGGTCAGCGGAAATCTCCACGGTCTGGCTGCGAATACCAAGATAACCGCGCTTGATCTTGCCATGCTTCGCAAGAGTCTCTGCGATCTTCCAGGCAACATCAGCAGGGATGGTGATCGCGCCGCCGTTTCCAAAGCCAGAAGTGTTGATGCCGAAAATCGTGCCGTCACCATTTACCAATGGGCCGCCGGAAAAGCCCGGGTAGGAAACCACATCCGTTTTGATATAGCGTTCGAGCATACTCCCTCGCCCGGTACGAACTGGGCCGCCAATGGAGTTGACTGTTCCAAAGCTGGATTCGATTCCTTTTGTGGAGGGTCTTCCAATCGCCAATACAAATTGACCCACACGCGCGGGAGTCTTCGAGACTTCAGCGGGAGTGGCTGAGGCGTTGTCTAATTTTAATACCGCCAGATCAGTTCCCGGGTCCCGACCAGCGAGGCGCGCTGTCACTTCGGTTCCATCCGCGAGAATCACTTTGATATCTTCTTCACGCTCAACGACATGATCCGCAGTTAAGATCAAATCTTTGGCGAAAACAATTCCGCTCGCAGGGAATTTTCGGCGCGCATCCACCAGCACAGTGGATTTTCCAGCGCGCTCAGCGGCGTCTGCAATTGCATCAGAAAGTTCAACCAACATATTTTTTGTCATAGTTTATCTCCTTGCGCATCAGTATAGCGAATGCGTGATTGGAGTGTATCGCCTAAACGAATAGCTTTGTACTGGACATATGGGTAGGGTGAGGGTGCTAATTTTGTAAAGCTAATTAATCCCCCTATATTTCTGAATAAGCTGGAATAATTCACGAGATTGGAGAAAATGTGAATGAATATGAAAACCTGGTTGAAGTGAACCAACAGTAAATAAACTATAGATTCTGTGAAATCCTGTAAGATGCTGATTATCAACTAAAACAAGATCGGTGCGCATAAATCCAAAACCCGCGCTTTTTATTTTTACTATACCATTCCAAGGTACATATAATTTTTTCCACAAAAACTCTACATAAACCCCATCGTCAGAAATTTCCAAATCGGCCCAAGAGCCTAAATAAAAAATGCAACTGAATGTCATAAACAATGGCACAAAAAAGGCGAGGCAAAATTCAAATATTGTCTTGAAGTCATTACTTATTATCAACAATGGAATCAACAAAAGAGACAATACAGCGAAAACTTTCATTACGTCTTTTGATCGCTGTGTTTTTTTCGAATAGTTAAATTTTCTTTTATTCATACTAACATCCTTTACGCCTCGTGTGCTTGTGGTTAAGTTTTACCGAATGGTACGCGCCTTCTTTTCCATTGGCAACAGGCTTGCATAAATGAATTCATGAGTCGGTACTGAGACAGTTGCGGCGCGAGCCATGCGCACGAGCGCGCCTGTTTGCGACTCCAACTCAGAAGGCCGCCCTTCCAAAATATCCTTTTGCATGGACGCCATTACATCAGGCTGAATTTGATCAATGCGATCCATCACACTTTGAACAGAATTTTCTGTAAGGCCAATTCCGCGCGCGTTTGCAACAAGGACAACCTCTTCCAATGCGCGGCGGAACATGGCGCGTGATTCAGGTATGGAGCGAAATCCGCCAACAGGCTGGCGAGTCACTGCGCCGACACCGCTCATCGCGCAAATGAACAAATATTTCTCCCACATGCCAAACTCGATATTCTCGCTCGCCTGAACGGTAACACCAGGAAGGTTTTTGAATACATCGTAAAGTTTTTGAACGCGTTCGCTTTTCCCGCCGCTCAATTCGCCGAACGTAATAAATGGGTCAATGCCAACATGTTTGATGTGACCGGCATCCGCAACAAACGTGCTGATGCGGCACAATCCGCCGAGCACATGTTCGCGCCCAAATGCATTGATCAAAGCCTCCATATGTTCAATGCCGTTCAACAATGGAACGATCAATGTATTTTCACCAACAAGCGGTTTCATTTGAATCATCGCGTCATCAAGTTGCCACGCCTTTATCGCAAGGATGATTACATCCACGGCGCCAATGGATTGCGGCGAATCCGTCGCTTTGGCAGGATTCACCACAAAGTCGCCGCGGATCGAATCCACGCTGAGGCCTGTTTGCTGAATCGCTGACAGATGCCTGCCCCGGGCAATGAAGGTCACATCCTCGCCAGCCTGCGCGAGTCTCCCGCCAAAGTATCCGCCAACGCCGCCTGTTCCAAAGATCGCAAATTTCATGTGAAGTTTCCTTATATGTCTATCAGCAAGCTGATAGACTCCAGAGTTTTGATACATCTATTATAAAGAAGAACAACCCATTTTCAGGGTTGTTCTTAAATCTCATAAAGCGATTATGTTTCAGGAAGTTAATGCTGGTGTCGCTTCCGCTTTTGGTAATGCGTCGTGGTCGGGCAGTATCGTCTCCGCATTACGGATGGCTGGATTGAAGTAACCTACCAACCCAATGAATGCAGCAAATATGCCGCAGAAGAAAATCAGCAAACTCATGCCTGCGCCGGGGCCTGTCCCAACCAGCCAGCCAAATGTATTGGAGAGTGAGCTTGTCACTCGCATTTGCGGCTCAAGGACAAAGTCCGCCAGTGAGCCGGCAATGATCGGGGAAATGGGATTCGTCAGCCACGCGATCAACCGTCGGGCAGAAAAGACGCGGCCCTGCACATCGGGAGCAACCTTGGCTTGCCAAATCGCCTGATTCGATCCATTCATCAGCGGGCTGACAAGCGCAGCTAATACAACGCCAACGATCCAAACTGGCAAGCCTCCGCCAAGGCCGATGATCGCCACACCGATTCCGCTAATAGCCCAACCGAGAAGAATGCCATTGACACGACGTTTGAATCCTCCCCAGGCACTCATGATGACACCGCCGATCACAGCGCCAATCGCGCCTGCTGTTTGAACCGAACCGAATATCAGGCTGTTGCTATTTGTATGCGCCAAAACCATGGGAGCCATGACAGTAAACGCGATGCCAAAGAAGAGATTGCCTGCGAAGAAGGTCATCTGTAAGCCGAGTAAACTTGGGCGGGCAAAGATGTATTTGAAACCATAGGCGGCTTCCTTCAAGATATTGCCCTGACCTTGCCGGCCTTCCTCCGTGCGGACGGGCTGAGGGATATGTACGATCATTAATGCGCCAATGGCAAGAATGAACGTGGCAACATCAAAAAACAAAATACCAGTAAGCCCAATAATTGGAAGTAATGCGCCAGCCAATAAAGGCGCAACAACTTGCGGCCCGGCTTCCACCAAAGACATCATGCCATTGGCGCGGCCATATTGTTCCTTGGGAACCATCGTACTGATGGCGGCTGAATAGGCGGGCCATTGGAATGCCATGCCCAAGCCATACACAATGGATGTGGCATACAAATGCCAATATTCAAGAACGCCAAAATACTGCAAGGCAAGAATGGCGAGCGTGGCAACTCCCGCCGCGAGATCACTGACCATCATCATCATTTTACGATTGTGGCGGTCTACCATTACGCCGGCGATGGGGGAAATAATTAGAAATGGCGTAATGAAAAAGACCTGCATCATGCCCATCGCAAGTGCGCTTTTGGTTTGGTCATACATCCAAATGCTTAGCGCAAATTGGCTCATCGAACTGGCAAGCACTGAAACGATCTGTCCGAGCCATACAATGGTAAAACCGAACATGCCAGTGGGGCGTTTTATAGTGGTTTCTTCCATGTTATTTTTCCTGGGTTTCTCAAAACAAATTAAAAATAGCGATAAGAACCAGGCCTAATTTAGGCTGGTATTTGACTGCCAGACAGGCATACAAACTATTGCAGCAGTTTATAGAAATACAGGTACATGTCACACTCAACTTTCTCTAAAATTTATTCCACGTAAATCTCGACGTGCTCGCCGTCTTCCTCGTCCACGACATCGATGATCTTGCCGGTCACGCCCGCGCGCAGAGCTTCCATCACATTGGACATGTCCACGCCTTCGACTTCGGGAGCGAAGTGCGCGCCGATCTTCATGCCGGCATCCACCAATGCGAGCGGAATTTGAACGGAGGCCTTCGATCTACCAGTGCGGGTATCTGTCACTCGGATGCGCAACCAGCGCGCAGGTCCGCCTGAACCGGGCGGGCGCGGCGGCATTGGAATTCCGCGGCGGTTATCGCTCAATGCCGAAAGCAACTTTGAGCCCTCATCCGCGCTGATCTTTCCCTCCTCGATCATCTTTAATATTTTCATTCTTTCTTCAACTGTAGTCATGGCGACCTCCTAACTGTGATGTTACATAACCCTACCCAACAACGGCGGGAACAACTTCTTCACTTGCTGATTGTTCTTCAACTT
>JABFSL010000118.1 GCA_013140605.1 Anaerolineales bacterium | reverse complement strand
TTCAGACCAGTTCTTGACACGGTATAATGTTTTTGGGCGTGGCGGTGTACTCTTTTGTTTAGGCATAAACCAAACTTACACAGTCACGCCCTTTTTGTCAAACCTTTTATGCACCAACGCCATTTTAATCTCTGAAAAATTTAGATTCTTTAGAAGCATCCAAAGCATTCCTCTAAACATTATTTCTTCAACAACAATACCAGGAAGACCTCTCCTCGCAGTAGTGTTCCTTGGACAACCCAGTTTATTTTTGTAAGGTTGATTGAGTCCGCCATAAACAATATGCCTAGAAAAAAAATAATAGCCATCACGAGAATCATTCGTAGTGAGTTCGACTCTTTATCTCCAAATCTAAACATTTCCTTTACACCAAGAATTAACACAGAAACTGCCAGAAACACAGTTGCCAATTTCAATTGCCATGGGTTCCAATTATGCGATGGATCCCAGTTGAAAATCAAACATCCACATATAAATAACCACAGAGAACTTTTATCAATATTCAATCGATCCAAATTATTTCTGTTTGTAATAATAACTATTGCTACAAGAATCAGAGAATATCCATGAAGGAATTGGGTGGAATGATTTTGAAGTAACCTGAGGTTTTCAAGGTTGACAGGAAGTAGGAACGGCTTAAAAAGTTGCTGTAAGAATAATACAAAATCAGCAATTGGAAATCTAACAAAAAGAAGCATAAAAAGAACTAGATATGTAAAATAATCACGTTTCATCCAAGATTGCATTTATTCCTCTGAGTTCCCGCATGCTTCTGAATCCCGATTAGAGTAGATAGTGGACTACAGAAAGTGCCGAATAGTCTGTGAAACTTCTTTTTCATACTTTATTTGGCGCTGGTTTCCTGACCAGCATCACTATAATTTACAACCATTTTACACCCGCGCTATACCCCCATAACCTTGCGCATCTAAAATCACATCGTAACCAATCAAAAAGGAGCTTACGATGAAAAACATGTTCAAGAAAATGATCCTGGCGGTGATGGCCGCCGCCCTCGTCTTTGCGGCGTTCCCTGTGACCAGTGCATATGCTCAAGGCGAAAACCCTGCGCTTACGGGCGAGGTCAGCAATGAAAAGCTGGAAAAAGCCTGGGTGCGTCAGTTGAATATCTACGAACGCCTCGGCAATGGGTTTGACGGCCTTGATGATCAGATCGCAAAATTCCAGGAGCGCATTGACAAAGCCGCTTCCAAAGGCAGGGATGTCACTACTTTGCAGGCCGCGCTGGACGCTTTCGAAGCCGCGTCAAAAACTGCACAGCCGATCTACGATAGTATCGAGTCCATTGTCAACTCACATGCTGGGTTCGATGCGGACGGCAAAGTGACCGATGCCGAGCAAGCCAAGTCCACGGTGGATGAGATGCGCGCAAAGTTGAAGGAAGTCAAATCCTCGATGGACGGAACAGGCAAGGCCTTGCATGAAGCGTTGAAAGCCTTTCGTGAATCGAACAAACCTCCAAAGAGCGACTCCTAATCTCTGAAGTTCAGCGCGGGTCTCATGACCCGCGCTGTTAATTTTTACAACAAGCGGTAAAATGAACATGTTTCATTGCGATAAAAAAACATCACAAGAGGTAATCATGACCAGAGACATTGTTCATACAGATAAAGCACCCAAAGCCATCGGCCCATACTCACAAGCCATCCGCACCGACTCGATGATCTATACCGCGGGCCAGACCGGGCTTGACCCTGTCACAGGGGAATTGATCGCAGGTGGAGTGGAAGCGCAAACCCGCCAGGTACTCACCAATTTGCAGAATGTGCTCGAAGCGGCTGGTTCTTCGCTTGGGCATGTGGTCAAGACCACCGTCTTCCTGAAAGATATGAATGATTTTTCAAAAATGAATCCCATCTATGCTGAATTCTTTGGCGAGAATCCGCCCGCGCGCAGTACTGTCGCAGTGGCGGGGCTGCCTAAAGGCGGACTGGTCGAGATCGAAGCTGTGGCGTTGATCGCGTAAATAATATGCCGGTGGTTGAGTAGCCCTGAGCGAATGCGAAGGGCGTACACTTGCACCACACTGCGTTTTGTGCAGTGCAGGTGTCGAAACCACCAGTGAATAGAATACACTTTATAACAAAAGCGATTTGTTACGTGTTGGTTTCGATACGGCGGACGAACACCGCCTACTCAACCAACGGAATGTATTTGTCAGGAAAATATGACCTCCGAACTGATCCTTCTCGTTGACGACGAACCATCCATCATTCAACTCGCGCGCATGTATTTTGAGCGTGACGGTTTTCGCATTCAGGAAGCCATGGATGGTGAAGCCGCATTGGAAGCGGTCGCGAAACATCATCCAGCGCTGATCGTGTTGGATGTCATGCTTCCCAAACTGGCTGGTTTCGAGGTCTGCCGAAAACTGCGCGCGGGCGGAGATCTAACTCCCATCATTATGCTCACTGCGCGCGACGAAGATATTGACAAAATTCTCGGCCTCGAACTTGGCGCGGATGATTACCTGACCAAGCCATTTAATCCGCGTGAGTTGATCGCTCGCACGAAAGCCATCCTAAGAAGAAGCGACAACAAGAAACAAGCGGATTCAACTCCCATTCATCGCGGTGACTTGACGATTCTTCCCTCCGCCCGTGAAGCCCGCCTCGCTTCGCGGACCCTTGACCTGCGTGCCCAGGAATTTGATTTGTTGCTCACTTTGGCAGAGCAGCCCGGCCGAGTCTTCTCCCGTGAACAACTGCTCCAGCTCGCCTGGGGATTTGACTTCTACGGCCAGACCCGCACCGTGGATGTCCATATCGCGCATCTCCGCAAAAAACTGGATGGCTCCACCGTGAAGATCGAAACTGTCACAGGTGTTGGGTATAAATTGGTAGCGTAGTCTTGTAGTCTCCTTGTCGGTTAGTCAGCTAATCCACCGACAGACCAGCAGACCAGCAGACTAGTAGACCAGAAGACTAGTAGACCAGCAGACTAATTCCCATGTTCTCATCCCTTCGTTCCCGCCTTTGGTTAAGTTATGCTCTGCTTGTCGTCACAGCGTTAAGCATTGTCGCGGTGATTCTATTTGTGTATTTAATTCGTAATCCCCTTTTATATCGTCAAACCCTAGAACGCTTGCAGGCGGTTCAAACCGTTGTCTTGGAGCGGGATGGACAATCTCTTTCTGTTGTTGCTCAACGCGCTTCAAAAAATTTCAACGTCCGCATTATTTTGTTCTCGGCAGATCAACAGGTTCTTTTGGATACCGCCGCAAAAAAAGAACCAGCGCTTAATTTCCCCAGAGAAAAAATATTGCCACGCAGCACGCCGATCATTCGCGACGAAAAAAAATCTCCCTGGCTGTATTCCATTGAACAACTGCCAGATAATTCCTATATCATGGTTGCCGCGCCGCGTCCGCGTTTTACGTTGACGAATGTCTTCACCGATGATTTTCTTCCGCTCATCCTGCAAAGTGGAATTATTGCGTTATTGCTCTCGCTGGTGGTTGCATTCTTTTTTGCGCGCTGGATCGCAGACCCATTGCAAAAGGTTGTACTCGCCGCACGCCAAATGCCGTCAGCGCAGATCAAGCCTGTAGAACCGCAAGGCCCGCACGAAGTCCAGGAGTTGACGCGTGCATTTAATGGCATGATCGCGCGTACGCAGTCGAGTCAAAAGTCACAGCGTGAATTCGTTGCCAATGTTTCGCATGAATTGAAAACGCCGCTCACATCTGTTCAAGGATTCGCGCAGGCCATTCTCGATGGCACAGCTGATACAGACGCGTCCCGTCAGCAGGCCGCGCAAATTATTTATGATGAATCCGCGCGGATGCATCGCATGGTTTTGGATCTGCTCGATCTTGCGCGGCTGGATGCTGGCACAGCGGATTTGACAATGTCGCCTGTGGACATGCCTGCTTTGCTGAATGCCATTGCTGAAAAATTCACGCCGCAATCACTACTATCTGGCGTGGAAATAAAAGTGGAAGCTGTTGAATTACCAACCATCAGCGCAGATGGCGACCGACTGGCACAGGTCTTTACCAACCTTGTGGATAATGCGCTCAAGTTCACGCCGCGCGGCGGTGTGATTACACTACGTGCTGCTCTGGAGTCAGACAACTCGCTGCCTGACAGAATAATGCGCGTCTCCGTTTCAGATACAGGGGCGGGGATTCCAGTCGAATCTCAATCGCATATCTTCGACCGTTTCTATCAAGCGGACCCTGCCCGCAAGGGTGGAGAGAAACATGGCGCGGGGTTGGGGCTGGCCATTGCGAGTGAAATTGTGCAGGCGCATGGTGGTAGAATAGGCGTTCGCAGCAGGCTGGGGGAGGGGACATCTTTCGATGTTTTCCTGCCGCTGGCGAGAAAATAAATATTATAATGAAGTGAAAGTCACCCCCAGGGTGACTTTCACTTTGTAAACCTTATGCCACCTTTTGTTTCCATTATTGTTCCTTGTTACAACGAAGAGACCACCATTCGTCACCTGCTTGATTCCATTTTCGCGCAGACCTATCCGCGCGCGCAGATGGAGTTGATTATTTCCGATGGTTTGTCCACAGACCGCACGCGCGAAGTGATTGTTCAGTTCCAAAAGGAACATGCCGAACTGTCGGTGCGGGTGGTTGATAATTCAGCAAAGACAATTCCCTCGGGACTGAATCAGGCCATTCGTGAGTCCAGAGGCGAGATCATCGTGCGGCTCGATGCTCACTGCATACCAATCCCGGAATATGTGGAGCGCTGTGTATCCGCGCATGAATCAGGCAAAGGCGAAAACGTGGGCGGCATGTGGGAGATCCGCGCTGGGGCAGGTACATGGATCGCGGAATCAATTTCGTTTGCGGCGGCGCATCCACTCGGCGTGGGCGATGCGATGTATCGTCTCAATGCGAAAGCTGGCGCGGTGGATACGGTTCCATTTGGTTCGTTTCGCCGAACGTTGATCGATAAGATTGGCCTGTTCGATGAAACGCTTTTGGTAAACGAAGATTACGAATTCAATACCCGCGTGCGCGAATCAGGCGGGACGGTCTGGCTTGATCCTGCCATTCGTTCAGTTTATTTTTCGCGAAGCACATTGAAGAAACTTGCAATTCAATATTGGCGTTATGGGTTTTGGAAATTCAAAATGCTCAAACGCTATCCGCATACATTGCGCTGGCGTCAGGCCTTGCCGCCCGTCTTCGTGTTAAGTTTGTTTGTTCTTATTGTGTTATCCTTGTTTGTTGGGCTTGCGCGTTATATACTTGCCGCACAATTATTGACCTACTTCTCTGCGCTTGGGTTGGCTGGTTTGAAGCTGGCAATTGAGAAAAGAAAGGGATTTCTTTTTATCGGTTTGCCGCTTGCGATCATGACCATGCATATTTCCTGGGGCGCAGGTTTTTTGTGGAGCGGAATTCCCTGGCTCTTTGTAAAACATGACTGATATTTATCAACCTTCCTTAAGACTGCGTCCCAGCGAACAGCGCTGGATGTTACTGCTTGGCGACCTGATCACTTCGGTCGCCGCAGTTTTTGGCGCGATCTATACCTGGTATCGTTATTCCCTTTTTATTTATATTCAGGAATTATTGTTGAAGCAACCGGAAATGGCCCCGGCACGCGCGCTGGAACGCGCCATTCGAGCGCTAAATTTGGATGGGGTATTTTTGGAAAAAGTGCCGGTCTGGTTTTATGTGCTTCCATTGATCTGGCTCTTGTTGATGGTTGAATCCTATGAGCCTCATACCGCCGCAAGCTGGAAAAAAACCTTGTGGGCGATTGCCGTTGCTCCGATCGTGGGATTGCTTGGATATTCCCTGCTCTTTACATTCAGCCAGGAACAGTCATTGCCGCGTATTGGAGTGGGAGCTTTCCTTATCCTCGCTTCGCTCCTGACTTTGATCTGGCGCGCCATCTACATTCGACTCTACACCTCATCAGGGCTCATGCGCCGTGTGTTGATCGCAGGCGCTGGCAAGGCCGGTCATTCACTCGCCGATATTTACACCAAATTCAACCCGCCGCCATTTCTGCTGGTCGGGTTTGTTGATGATGATCCCAGAAAACAGGGCAAGTCTTATCATGGGTTTGCGGTGTTGGGAACAAGCAATAAACTGCTTAACATTGTTGAAGACCATCACATTTCTGATTTGGTTGTTGCGATCAATGGCGAGATCAAAGGCGAAACCTTCCAGGCTATTTTGGATGCGCAGGAGCACGGCGTTGAAGTGATCCGCATGCCGATCATGTATGAAGAGCTGACTCAGCGCGTGCCGGTCGAACACCTCGAATCGGATTGGGTCATCCGCTCATTTGTAGATCAAGTCCGCGTGAGCGGGGTGTATGAACTGTTCAAACGGTTAATGGATATTATTGGCGGCCTGCTTGGGGTGGGAATTTTAGCGGTTACATTTCCATTTACAGCCATTGCCATTGTGCTGGAAAGCGGTTTCCCCATTTTTTATTCACAGGAAAGGCTGGGCAAGGGCGGACGTGTATTTAGGATTTATAAATACCGCTCCATGTTTCAAGATGCGGAAGCGGATGGCGAAGTAAAAGCTGCCACAGAGAATGATCCGCGCATCACCCGTGTGGGCAATTTCCTTAGGCGCTCGCGTATGGATGAAATGCCGCAGTTCTTAAGTGTATTGACCGGTGAGATGAGTCTGGTGGGTCCGCGCGCTGAACGGCCCCAGCTTGTCGCTTCATTTCAGAAAAAGATTCCATTCTATCGCGCGCGCTTGCTGGTAAAACCCGGTCTCACGGGCTGGGCGCAAATTAACTACGGCTATGTTGTGAGTGTGACGGAAACGGTCATCAAAATTGAATACGATCTTTATTACATAAAACATCGAACGCTTGCCATGGACTTCAATATTGTTTTGCGTACCATTGGCACAGTGTTAAGAAGGACAGGCAGATAAATGAAATATCTAATAACAGGCGGCGCAGGGTTTATCGGATCACATATTGCACGTACCTTGCTGGGGCAGGGCGCGGATGTGCGCATACTGGATAATTTTTCCTCCGGCAAACGCGAGAATTTAAAAGGCTTGGATGTTGAAATCATCGAAGGCGATCTGCGTGACGCTTCAACCGTGACCGAGGCTATGCAGGGCGTCGAGGTCATTTTCCACGAAGCGGCATTTGTCTCTGTACCTGAATCAATGGAGAAGCCGCAGGAATGTTTTGATGTGAATATTACAGGCACATCGAATTTATTCGAAGCGGCACGCAAGGCCAATGTTAGGCGTGTTGTGATCGCGTCCAGCGCGGCAGTATATGGCGATTCGGAAGACTATCCGCTTTCGGAAGAGTCTCCATTGCGTCAGTTATCACCCTACGCCACCTCCAAACGAACAGATGAAATGTTTGCCGAGCTATTCACCAACCAATTTGGTTTGGAAGTCGCCGCGCTGCGCTACTTCAACGTGTATGGCCCACGCCAGCGGCCTGATTCCATGTATGCTGCCGCTGTGCCGATCTTCATTCGCCGCATGTTGGATAACAAACCGATCATGGTATATGGAGATGGCGGCCAATCTCGTGACCTGATCAACGTGCGCGATGTGGTGCAGGCCAATTTACTTGCATCCCAACATCCCGCCGCACCCGGACAAATCTTCAACGTCTGCACTGGTGTAGAAACACGCCTGCTTGATCTGCTCGATATTCTTTACGAACTATTCCCAAATGCTCCCAAACATGTCCATGCCGAAACGCGTGCTGGTGATATCTATCGTTCCATTGGCACGCCCAAAAAGATCATGGACACTCTTGGTTTCAAACCTCAGGTTTCACTGGCTGATGGTCTCTTTGAAGCTGTGGAAGAAATGCGCGGAGCGTGAAAGAGTAAACAGGTAGTCAGGCACACAAGTAAACACGACCTTCGACTTTTGACCTTAGACCATCTTCAACCTTCATCCCTCATCCTTTCCAACTATGTCCTCCCGTCCTAACGTTCGCAATCGCTTCGTCTTAATTGGCGACATCGCCCTCATCATCATCTCGGTGTTGGGCAGTTTTGCGCTGCGACTCGATGTCAGTGAACTCCCATTTTATTTTCCCGCCGCGCTGATCATGTGCGGTGTGGCTTTGGTTATAAAAATCCCCGTTTATTTTTATTTTGGTTTATATCGCCGCCTGTGGGTGTACGCCAGCACCAGTGAATTACGTCTCATTACATTTGCGGTGACAACTGCGTCTGTGTTGACTTCAGGCGTCATGCTGTTGCTTAATTTCCTTAATATGGTCAAACCCGGTATGCCGCGTTCCGCTCTTGGCATTGACTGGCTGCTATCGCTTGTTTTGATCGGTGGTTCGCGTTTTGCGTTGCGCATTCTTGCGGAACAATCTGCCTCGTCGCGTGATGCGCTGCGCGGAGCAAAGCGCACGCTCATCATCGGGGCTGGGGATGCGGGTGCGCTTGTGGTGCGCGAGTTGCAGAAATCATCGCAACTCAATCTCATTCCCATTGGCTTTCTTGATGATGACCTGTCCAAACAAGATCATCAAATCTATGGTGTTTCTGTCATTGGCAAAGTTAATAAAATCGCATCCATTTTGGATAGCAAACAAGTGGAGGAAGTCATCATCGCCATTCCCTCCGCGCCGGGCAAGATCATCCGCCTTGTCAATGATGCGTGCAGGCAAAAGGGAATTTCTTCGCGCACGATCCCCGGTATCTATGAATTGATCGGCGGTAAGGTCAGCGTTAACCGCTTGCGCGAAGTGGATATCACCGATCTGCTCCGCCGCGACCCTGTGAAAATAGATGATCGTTTGATCGGTGCGAGTTTTAGCGGCAAGCGGATTTTGGTTACAGGTGCGGGCGGTTCCATCGGACGGGAGATCTGCCGTCAGGTTGCGCGCTGGAATCCCAGTGAACTTGTTTTGTTGGGTCATGGTGAGAATAGTATTTTTGAGTCATTGCTTGAGTTGAGTGGAAATTTTCCTTCGTTATCCATTCATCCCGTCATTGCGGATGTGCGCGATGCGGAACGAATTCAAGAGATGTTCAAAGCGCATCGTCCGCAGGTGGTCTTTCATGCGGCGGCGCATAAACATGTCCCGTTGATGGAAGCCAATGTCGAAGAGGCGGTCACGAACAATGTGCTCGGCACGCGCAATGTCGTCGAAGCAGCGAACAGGCACGGGGTCGAAAGACTCGTTCTCATTTCCACAGATAAAGCCGTTCGCCCGGTCAGCATCATGGGCGCCACAAAACGGCTCGCCGAAATGATCGTCCTCGATGCCGCGCACCGCAATAAACGTGTGTACTCGGTGGTGCGTTTTGGAAATGTGTTGGGCAGCCGCGGCAGTGTCGTTCCGCTTTTCAAAAATCAAATTGCGCGCGGCGGCCCGGTGACAGTCACGCATCCCGACATGCATCGTTATTTTATGACCATCCCCGAAGCGGTGCATCTTGTGATGCAGGCCGCGGCGATGGGTGCGGGCGGCGAAGTGTTCATGCTCAACATGGGTCAGCAGGTTCGCATTCTCGATCTTGCTGAAGACCTTATTCGACTCTCCGGACTTGAACCGCATCGCGATATTGAAATTACATTTTCAGGAATTCGCCCCGGCGAAAAATTGCGCGAAGATCTTTGGGAGGACGGTGTGCAATTTGAACCGACCCAGCATTCTGAAATCTACCGCGCTGCGGATGAAGAAAAAGTGGATGGCGCACAACTCGCGCCTGTGGTTGATGAACTGATCAACCTCGCGCATCATTCCCAGACCGATAATTTGATTCGGCTTTTGGACGAATCGATTCCCTCGGCATCTGTCCGCTCAACCTCAACGCCTGACATGACTTCATAGATCTAAATGAACATTGTCTCTCTTTCCGATTGGAATAAATCTTTAGAGAATCATCCCAACGCGCATTTACTACAGATGGGTGAGTGGGGCGAACTCAAAAAAGATTTTGGATGGAAACCAGTGCGCTTCATACTTAACAACGAAGTTGGTGCGCAAATCCTCTTCCGCCGCCTGCCCTTGGGTTTGACTCTCGGCTACATGCCGAAGCCAGTAGGCAGAAGGCAGTGGGCAGAAGGCAGTGAGCAGTTTTGGAAGGAGGTTGATTCTGTTTGCAAACAAAATCACGCGATCTTTCTTAAAGTTGAACCTGATGTTTGGGCTGATGAATTCCGCCTTCCGCATTCTGCCTTCCGCATTTCTCCTCATAACATTCAACCTCCACGCACTATAACGATGGATATTAAAGATAACGAAGATATTATTCTTGCACGTATGAAACCGAAGTGCAGATATAACATCCGCCTTGCTGAGAAAAAAGGTGTAACAGTCCGCGCATGGGACGATATTAAAGGTTTCCATGAAATGATGACCGTCACAGGCGGGCGCGATAATTTCGGTGTGCATTCAAAAGAATATTATCAACGCGCGTATGAATTGTTTCATTCCAAAGGGACATGTGAATTATTGGTTGCTGAGTACGAAGATAAGCCTCTCGCTGCGTTGATGGTCTTTGCAAATGGGAAACGTGCCTGGTATGTCTATGGCGCATCGAATGACCAGGAACGGAATCGAATGCCAACTTATCTCTTGCAATGGGAAGCGATCCGCTGGGCAAAGGCGCGCGGCTGTGATGAGTACGATCTATGGGGCGTGCCTGACGAAAACGAAGAAACCCTCGAAGCCAATTTCGAAACCCGCCACGATGGCTTGTGGGGAGTCTATCGCTTCAAGCGCGGATTTGGCGGCGAGGTCAAACGCGCAGCACAGGCGATGGATAGAGTCTATAATCCATTGTTGTATTGGGCCTACTTGAAGTATGTTGGGAATAGAGAATAGTGGCTAATAATATTTGGAACCAAATCATTTCTAAACTTCCCAACCCGCATTTTCTCCAAACTTATGAGTGGGGACAGGTGAAGGCGAAGTATGGCTGGATTCCCTATTACGCTGTCTGGACGGATGACGGGAAATTTCACGTGTCCCAAGCCACTGATAACTTATCACAGATAACTGGTCACTGTGTTGCCGCCACGATGATATTGAAGAAGCAGATCCTCAACCGCGGATTTGCTGCACGACTGTCAATTCTCTATGCGCCGAAAGGTCCGCTATTGGATTGGGAAAATGCAGGATTGCGAGATCGTGTTTTGAATGACTTGCAATCCTTTGCCAAAAAACAAGGCGCGATCTTTCTGAAGGTCGATCCAGATATTGTGCTGGGCAGGGGAATCCCTCAAAGCGCTGACGATGTCTCTGATAACGCCGGGCAGGCTGTGAGGTCCGAATTGAAGCGCAGGGGGTGGGTCTATTCGTCGGATCAGATTCAATTCCAAAATACAGTCCTGATCGATTTATCCGCATCCGAAGAAGAGATGTTGGCGCGTATGAAGCCGAAGACTCGCTACAACGTTCGACTTGCTGAGAAGAAAGGCGTCTCTTTGCGTGTAGGCACTTTAGAAGATTTACCCATGCTTTATAAAATGTACGCTGAAACTTCTGTGCGCGATGGCTTTGTGATCCGCGATGAAGAATATTACAAGACGGCCTGGGGAATTTTCATGCGGTCGAGCGGGCAGCCCTCTGCTGTGCCGCTTATTGCGGAAGTTGACGGTGAACCAGTTGCGGCGATCTTCCTGTTTATGTTTGCGGGGCGCGCTTATTATGTGTATGGCATGTCGCGGAATCTTCATCGGGAAAAGATGCCGACCTATTTATTGCAATGGGAAGCCATGAAACTTGCAAAGGCGGGTGGATGCTCGGTATATGATCTGTGGGGCGCTCCTGAAATTTTTGATGAAAGTGATTCAATGTGGGGGGTGTATCGTTTCAAGGAAGGGCTGGGCGGGGAGGTGGTTCGCACTCTTGGGGCTTATGATTTTGTGCCCAATCAACTTTGGTACAAGCTGTATGCCGAAGTGATGCCGCGCATGTTAAATGTAATGCGGGCGCGTGGAAAGGGCAGGACAAAGCAAGGTTTGGGGTAAAATTTGGGGGTAATTTTGGATGGCTTGTGTATCAAATAATCTCAAAGATATACGAAAGGCGTGTTCGGCTGTATTTTATGAACTGATAAATTTCTCGCAATATGAGATATTTATCACTTGCCTATATTCAGGCTAACCACTATGATTTTGGAGTACGTGAATATTTGCTCCATTTGATCTTGAAGGAGTTTTCCAAGTCGGATAATCGTCAAAATAAAAGATATTTTGGCAGATAAATTTAATATCGGTATTTTTTGTTTATATGGGATTTGGCAAAATGAAAAAATATTCAACGTCTCTTAAGTTTATTATCCTTATTACTATCGGGCTGTTCATATCTGAAGTAGCCTCCATGGGGTTGATTGCATTAATTCCGAACATCTCCTATCTTACGCTTTCGATCATCGATGCGACTTTACTGATTCTATTCGCGACTCCCCTGCTCTATTATTTTTCACTCAGACCCCTTATCAATGTCATGGCCGAGCGTGAGGTTGAGCTGGTTCATCGTCAGGAAATCGAGAAGCAACTTCGCATCCAGACCACAGCAGTTGAGACAGCGGCAAATGGGATCATCATCACGGACAAGGCTGGAAAAATCCTTTGGGCAAACCAGGCATTTGCACAAATGAGCGGATTCTCCGTTGAAGAAGTTTTAGGCAAATCACCGAGCATATTGAATTCAGGTGAACATAAATCTGATTTCTACAAAAGACTGTGGGATACCCTTCTTGCGGGCGGTGTCTGGCATGGGGAAATGATCAATCGGCGCAAGGATGGTCAACTTTATGTTGGCGAGCAAACCATAACACCGGTCATCAATTCTTCAGGGGAAATTGAAAATTTCATTGCCATTCAACAGGATGTGACAGAGCGCAGGCAGGCGGAAACAGCTTTACGTGCGAGTGAGAAAAAATTCCGTACCCTGCTGGATTGGACCTATGATTGGGAAATCTGGAAAGACCCACAGGATAACATCCTGTATAACTCTCCATCCTGTGAACGGATCACGGGCTATCATCCCGATGAATTTGTTGCCGACCCGGAATTGTTGAAAAGGATCGTTCATCCTGATGATCTGGATATCTTTTTAGCACATAACCGTGAAACCCATAATCACTCAACAGATTCGACCACCATGGAGTATCGCATCATTACCCGTGATGGAAGCGAGCGTTGGATCGATCATAATTGCAGGCCCACTTTTGGGCCTGATAACCAATATTTGGGTCGTCGGGTGAGTAACCGCGATGTAACTGATTGGAAGCAGGCCGAAAAAAATCTAGTGGAGCGCAATCTTAAAGAGAAGGTGCTTGTTGAGACAATCCACAATATGCAAATAGATATTGCCCGTGACCTGCATGATACGATTGGACAAAATATCAGTTTCCTGCGCATCTCCCTCGACCATTTATCTGATGCGGAATCCCGCGAGCATGTTGACCTGCAGATTGAAATCCAAAACATGAGCAAAGTGGCAGATGAAACGTATAATCTGATACGGGGAATGCTGGCCATGCTTCAGGTTGGAAATTCGGTTGATCCGCTTAGCCTGTTTACCCGCTATGCTGAGCATGTTGCAAATCGATCATCATTTGAGGTTGACGTGCTGAACCATGGAAATCCAAAACCGTTGTCTTCCCGTCAAATGCGGCAGTTATTCTATGTTTTTCGCGAGGCGTTGAGCAATGTCGAAAAGTATGCAAAACCCTGCCAGGCATCCGCTGAATTTATCTGGAGGGAAGACTGCCTTGATCTGATCATAGCCGACAATGGTTATGGCTTTGATACAAACAATATCCGCCCCGGCGACCATTATGGATTAAAATTCATGCGCGAGCGAGTGGATCTGTTGCAGGGTTCGTTTTCCATTGATTCCACACTTGGCGTTGGGACGAAGATCAAGATATCCATACCGTATGAATAGCATGTTTATGAACATAAAATCTTATTATTACAGGGTTGAATTATGAAAATACTTATTGTTGACGATCATGTTCTTTTTCGTGAAGGTTTGGCTGCGATCATTCGTCCGCAGTCTGATATTGAGATTGCGGGAATGGCTGGTACGGTTCGGGAGGCCATTGAATTGGCCCGCACCGTCAAACCGGATATTATCCTGATGGATTTTAATTTACCTGATGGAAGCGGGGTGGATGCCACCCGTATTATTCTTGACGAACAACCGGATTGTAAGGTTGTATTTCTGACAATGTCTGAGCAGGATGAAGACCTGTTTGCCGCCATTCGCAGCGGCGCGAAGGGGTATATGTTGAAGAATATGCATCCCCCGGAATTGGTGGCTGCGCTCAGGTCAGTTCAACAGGGAGAAAGCGCCTTGTCCCGGGCAATGACTCTGCGCTTGATGGATGAGTTGAGCCGTACAAAGAAAGCCATAGGCCGCCCCGCAGAGAATACCCTTACGCTGCGGGAACTGGATGTATTGCGTGCCATTGCAACCGGGATGTCCAATCAGGAAATAGGGAACCACCTCTTTATTTCTGAAAATACCGTCAAATTTCACGTGCATTCCCTCCTTGCCAAACTTAATCTGTCCGACAGAAAAGAAGCGGCCAACTTTGCCAGGGAACACGGCCTCGTAAAGTAGGGATTAAGCAGGGATTAACCCAGGGATTAAGACAACACCCAAAAAGACCATCCTCAGGATGGTCTTTTTTTAATGCTTAAATACACCCAAGGTAGAAGCGGTATTCTTCGAATTCAGCTATTCTAAGAGGGAAAGGTTGGTCAAAGATGGATTTTAGTGCGTTGGGAAAAATTTTTGAGGATGATAACACCATGAAGTCAAAAATGGTCATTGTCTGGGGGCAGGATGATTTATTAAGTTGGGCTGTGAATTTTTTTTTGACTTCCAGAAAAGATTGGAATGTGGTGAGCCTTTCAAGCGAGCGCGGAATAGATTTCTTGATACAGGAAGTTGAAAACCTGAACCCAGATGTTGTGATCGTGTATCAGACTAAATGTGTCAATAGCGCCCGCCTGCTTATGCATCTGTTGTACACCCGCCCGGAATTAACCATGCTCACCGTCAGTCCGCAGGAAAATTTCATTGAAGTGTACAGCAAAAAGCAGATATTTGTTCAGGAAGTGTCCGATCTTATTTCAGTGGTTGAAGGTGAGTACCACCCTGCACACTAAAACACAAAACTTCGGTTTTATTTATTATTTTCAATCAGTAATTTCCAAAGAACCAAAAAGGAGAAATACAATGATTAAACAAAAGTTCCTAAATCTTGTTCTCTCGATCCTGGTGGTTGCTTCCCTTCTTTTCGGGGGCATCAATCAGGCCAGCGCGCAGGAGCCAAACCCAACCGTACCGCAAGGTTCGGGACAAGCACAGGATCCAGCAGTACCTGCCGATGTGACTCTCACAGACAGGGTCACCCCTGCTGAGAGACAGGCCGTAGCTGACCGCAATACCGCACTTGGCCTTTTGCCCGGTCTGGCCAAGCCGTTGCCGGTTGTGAAAAACAACAGGCGAGCCGCTGCACCCGATCCGAGCGTAGTCCCGCATTATTTTGGCCCATTTGCCAATTATGCCAACAGCCCGCTTCCCAAAGGCACCATCGCAGAACTTGTTGTCGAAGATGGCGGCACGGGCTATCTGGTGGGTGATGTGGTTAATATTTACGATGCTTATGGCACAGGCATGGATGCCATTGCCGAGGTTGCAACGGTGGATGGAAACGGCACGATCCTTACCACCACAATTACAAACGCTGGTTTTGATTACAGTGCGCCGATTATCGTTGTGGATGAAACAAACGGTACAGGCGCTGTTGTCACACCGGTCCTTGGTTCTCTGTCAGGCGGTATCCGCAAGTTTGTTGACTCGTTGCCAGGCTTGACCCCTGCCGGGAAGAACAACCTCAACAACTATATTCCGGTTGCCACTGCAGATACAACAACTTTTAACGCTGGCGGCCCGTATGCCGCTGATTACTATGAGATCGCTCTGGTCGAGTTTACCCAACAGCTTCATAGCGATCTGCCTCCGACCACATTACGCGGCTATGTGCAATTGGAAACTCCTGCATTAGCGGCAAAATTGTTGCTTGCTGATCCTACATATGTTCATGTTCCATTGTTCTACCCTGATGGTATTACTCCCATCTTGTTTGCCAATGGCGACCCAGTCTATGCGGTGGATAAACCCCGTTACCTCGGACCAACCATTGTTGCGCTAAGCGAACGCCCGGTACGCATAACATTCTACAATTTCCTTCCCACCACTGCTGAGGGCGGCGATCTCTTCATTCCAGTGGATGAAAGCGTAATGGGCGCAGGCGAGGGCCCGCTTAACGCTGCTGGCGGGGACTGCTATCGCGATACTCAGGATTGCGAAAAATACAGCCAGAACCGCGCCACCCTGCATCTTCACGGCGGTTTGGTCCCGTGGATCAGCGATGGTACTCCTCATCAATGGACCACCCCTGCGGGCGAAAACACCAAGTACCCAACCGGTGTCAGCACTGAATATGTGCCTGATATGTGGTTTGATAATACTACTGGTGACATCATTTCAAATACAACGGGTCAGACCAATCCTTTAAGTTTCCCGGGTGCCAGCAATAACCCAAGCGGTACCGTCAATGGCGCGGGTGCGATGACCTTCTACTACAACAACCAGCAGAGCGCGCGCTTGCAGTTCTATCACGACCATGCCTATGGCATCACTCGTTTGAACGTATACGCCGGCGAAGCAGCTGGTTATGTAATTACTGACGCGGTCGAACAGGATTTGATCAACGGTACAAATAATACCCTTGTCAACCCTGGTTTGTTTAAAATCCCTGGTGATGGAAACCCTGCCAGCGGCAGTGTTGGTATTCCTTTGATCTTTCAAGATAAAACATTTGTCGATGCCACCACGATCGCTGCCCAGGATCCAACCTGGAGATGGGGAACTGGCGAACTTGTAGGTGGCAGGCGAGTGCCGAACACTGGCGACCTGTGGCTGCCCAGTGTTTACATGCCCATTCAGAATCCGTGGGATCAGGTCGCCGGCGCGAATGCGTTTGGACGCTGGCAGTATGGACCCTGGTTCTGGCCGCCTACGGAGAGTGTTGTCAATGGACCTCGGGCGAATGAATATTATGACCCAGGCTGCGACCCCGCCCTTACGTGGTGCGAACCCCCGATGCGCAATGACAGCCCCACTCCTTCCATGGGTATGGAAGCCTATATGGACACCTCTCTCGTCAATGGCGCGGTGTATCCGTTTGTAACACTTGAACCCAAGGCTTATCGCTTCCGCCTTCTCAATGCTGCCAATGACCGCTTCTATAACCTGTCCATGTTCGTGGCTGTGGATGCCAATGGAGTTGCTTGTGATGAAACGAATCTCACACCGGCTCCTGAATCCACTGGCGAAACCTGTACTGAAGTTAGGATGGTCGCTGCTACAAATGACCCGGCGGTGAATCCCAATTATCCGGCCACCTGGCCAGCTGACAGCCGCGCAGGCGGAGCGCCAGATCCTGCTTTGTCTGGTCCAAATTGGATCCAGATCGGTACCGAAGGCGGTTTCCTTCCCGCACCCGTTGAAATTGCTCCTCAGCCGGTTACCTGGCAGGGCAATCCGGGTCTCTTCAATGTGGGCAATGTGCTCGACCACTCGCTGCTTCTCGGTAACGCCGAACGCGCTGACGTGATCGTGGATTTCTCGCAATATGCCGGCCACACCATCATTGTTTACAATGATGCGCCCACGGCCTTCCCCGCTCTTGACCCGCGCTATGATTACTACACTGGCAATCCCTCACAGATGGATTCCGGTGGAGCGCCCACGACCCAGGCTGGTTATGGCCCCAATACCCGCACGGTCATGCAGATCCGTGTAGCAGGGGCTGTCACTCCTGGATTGGAAGTTCCCTTTAATTTGAACGCCTTGAATGCTGTCTTTGCGCATGGCCCTGCCGAAAAACCTGGCGTTTTTGAAACCAGCCAGGAACCCATCATTGTTCCGCAGGCCGCTTATGACTCTGCCTATGGCGCTACCTTCCCGGCTGATTCAAGCCAGTACGCAAAGATCACTGATCGTGGATTGACCTTTACTCCCTTTGGGTCATCCACTCCGAAGACAGTAACCTTCCAGGAAAAAGCCATTCATGATGAAATGGGCGCCACTTGGGATAATGAATACGGCCGCATGAGCGGTAATCTGGGACTTGAACTGCCCGGAACCAACAACTTGAACCAGAACATCATCCTGTACGGCTATGCCAGCCCTCCAGTAGATTTCCTTGTGGATTCACCCATTGTCCCGCTTGGCACATTGCCGGATGGAACGACACTTTGGAAGATCACACATAACGGTGTGGATACCCATCCGATTCATATTCATTTGGCCAATGCGCAGTTGATCAACCGCGTCGGCTGGGATGGTTTGCTCATACCGCCGGATGCCAATGAACTGGGTTGGAAGGAAACCATCCGTATCAACCCGCTCGAGAGCACCATTTGGGCCATTCGACCTGAACTTCCAGTTCAGCCCTTTGATGTCCCCAACAGTAAGCGTGTGATCGACCCAACCTACCCTGAAAACTTCTCATTGATGGGACCTCCCGGAGGCTTTATTGATCCAAATCTCATTCAGGTGGTTGTTGCGAACAAAGTGATCAATTACGGTTGGGAATACGTCTGGCACTGCCATATCCTGAGCCATGAAGAAATGGATATGATGCACTCCCTGGTGTTCGCAGTTACTCCGGATGCGCCCACTGGCTTGACCGCCACTGTTGCAAACGCTACTACTATAAATTTGGCGTGGACAGACAACTCGGTCAACGAGACCGGCTTCATCATCCAGAGATCCGCTAATGGTGTGGATTGGACGAACGTTAAAACCGAGCCATCCTCAGGACCGAGTAAGGGACCCGTTGCAACAACTGACACAGTAGCCGACACGAACGTAATGTATTTGTACAAAGTGTTGGCCACAAATCTGGTTGGTGATCCCACAGTGTACCCTCTCGGCGCGGGTTTCCCAACAGTTACCAAGAACTCTCTCCCGTCGAACACTGCCGCAAGCAAAATTGGCGTTACCTCGATCGTGCGTGCTTTGGCGAACCCCACCAGCGCAGCCAGCGTGGCTTTCACAGTTACATTCTCTGAAGCTGTATCAGGCGTGGATGCTGGTGACTTTGAAACAGCTATTACAGGACTTGGCGGAACTCCCTCGGTTACAGATGTGACTGGATCAGGCGCAAGCTACACAGTAACTGTCTCCACAGGCACAGGCTCCGGTACTCTTGGTCTGAACCTGCTCAATAATGGAAGCATTATTACTGTTGCAGGCTTGCTGCCGATCAGCGCTGGTTTCACAGGTGAGGTTTATATAGTAGAGAAAGTCGGCCCATCTGTTCTTTCAGTTGTTATTCCGGCTGCCGCTACCAACCCAACCAATAAAACCGGCGTAACCTTCACTGTGACATTTGACAAGGCTGTGACTGGTGTGGATGTAACTGACTTTGTTATATCAGGAACACTGCCCACCTCTTCGGTTAAATCTGTGACAGGCTCAGGCGCAACCTATACAGTGACTGCTAACACAGGCGTTGGCACCGGCACGCTCGGCTTGAATGTGGCAGCGAATGGCACCATTTTGGATGCCACCGCTACTCCGTTAACCTCCGGCTTTACCGGCGCTGAGTTCTATACTGTTGATACAGTTCCGCCGACAGTGGTTTCAAGTGTACTTGCCAGTGCTAATCCTACGATTGCAGCGAGTGTGAACTTCACCGTGACATTCTCTGAGTCTGTGTCCGGCGTGGATAAGACTGATTTCACTTTAGGCCCCACAATTACCGGCGCATCGGTTGCCACGGTAACCCCTGTCTCTGGAACGGTTTATACGGTTGCCGTCAACACCGGTACCGGCGCTGGACCGCTACGACTAAACGTGGCTGATAACAATTCGATCAAGGATGCGACCTATAACTCGCTTGGTGGACCCGGGAATACCCCGTATTCATCAGGTGAAAGCTACACAATTAATAGGTGGCCAATCGTAAATTCGATCGTGCCTGCCTCGACCAACCCGACTGCGGCCGCGAGCGTCAGCTTTACGGTGACATTCTCGAAACCCGTCTATGGTGTCGATCTGGCTGACTTCAGCCTTGTCCAGAGTGGCGGTGTTTCAGGTGCCACCTTGACCAGCATCAGCGGCACAGGCGCAACACGCACCGTGGTAGCCAATACCGGTTCAGGCGATGGCTCCTTGCAGTTGGACCTGGTCGATAACAATACGATCGTGGATACCACATTGTATCCACTGGGTGGGCCTGGTTCGGCCAATGGCAACTTTGCCGGCCAGCCTTATACGGTTCAAAAGTTAAGAGTGCTTTCGATCAACCGTGCTTCAGCCGATAATACTGCTGCTTCAAGTGTCAGCTATACAGTGACATTCTCAAAACCCGTCTACGGTGTCGATCTGTCTGACTTCAGCCTGGCGCCAAGTGGCGTTACAGGCGCGGCCTTGACAAGTATCACTGGGTCAGGAGCAACACGAACAGTGACTGTCAATACGGGTACCGGCAGTGGTACGTTGGGTTTGAATCTTGTTGACAATGATACGATCGTGGATACCACAAGCAACCCGCTGGGTGGGGTGGGTGCTGGTAATGGCAACTTCACGGGCCAGGTTTATACAGTTGACCGCCTGCGAGTGCTTTCGATCAATCGTGTAAATGGTAGCCCGACTGCTGCCACAAGCGTCAGTTACACAGTCACTTTCTCAAAACCTGTCTATGGTGTTGATCTGGCAGACTTCAACCTGACCTTAAGCGGCGTCACAGGCGCTTCATTGACAAGCATAAGTGGTACCAGCGCAACACGCACAGTGGTTGTCAATACAGGTACAGGCGGGGGCACACTCCAATTGGATCTGACCGACAACAATACGATCGTGGATTACACGAGTAACCCGTTGGGCGGCGCAGGTGTGGGCAATGGAAACTTCTCTGGTCAGCCCTATACGGTCGACAAGCCAAGCGTACTCTCGATCAACCGCGCTTCAGCCGATAATACTGCTGCTTCCATCGTGAACTATACCGTGACATTCTCGGAACCCGTTTACGGTGTTGACTTGGCTGATTTCAGCTTGGTGCAGAGTGGAGGTGTCTCTGGAGCCACTTTAAGAAGTATTAGTGGTACAGGAGCAGTACGTACAGTGTCGGTCAACACTGGCACAGGCAGCGGCTCCCTGCAGTTGAACCTAGTCGACAATAATACGATTGTTGATTACTCAAGCTACCCGTTGGGTGGGGTCGGTGCTGGCAATGGCGACTTCACGGGTCAAGTCTATACGATTAACCGCCTGAGTGTGCTCACTATCGCGCGCGTAGATCTGAATCCGACCGCAGCCGCGAGCGTCAGCTATACAGTGACGTTCTCAAGCCCTGTTTATGGAGTGGATCTGACTGACTTTACTCTGGCCTTGAGTGGTGTCACGGATGCTTCGATTACCAGTATAAGTGGTACAGGCGCAGTGCGTACAGTGGTTGTCAATACAGGTACAGGCAATGGCACGCTTCAGTTGAATCTGGTGGATGACAACACGATTGTGGATTACTCGAGTAACCCGCTGGGTGGTACTGGTGCGGGCAATGGTAACTTTAGTGGTGAGATCTATGATGTTGTACGCTAGTACGTAGCACCATGATCTAAGGTCTTCGCAGACCGAAGGCCTCTGGTTCCGCTAAATTTTAGTAAATGAGGGACGGGCTTATACCCGTCCCTCTATAATACATCTTAATAAATTGGTCATTTTGGGCCGTTGCACTCGGTCTGTAGCTTCGAAGATAAGACAAGCACCTTTTGTTGATTCGTCAAGCAGGCAAGGATGGGTTTTCGGGTTAATCCCCATCACCCTTGATTTTGTGACTTTTATTATCTACTTTTTTTATCATTTTTACATTATATAAATACTAGGCAATCGTCTGCATATTTGCCAACCTATTGATATGGATATCATTGCTGGAAGCTTTTCTGATGCGTAGCCCATATTTGTAGTGCGGATACCTGGAGGAGTATGGAAAGATCAAAATCAATTACCCAAAAATTTATCGTTAATTCTCCTCGTGCCAGTCAATTTGTATTTAAGGCCGTCACTGACCGCAGAAGTGCGGTTGCGCGGACTTTTGGATCCCATCGCCTGCGCATGGCTGCGCTGATGGCTTTTGCGGATATGTGCGGCTTTGTGGCGGCAGGCTCCATCCTTTTTATTTTGAATTTCTGGGCCAAGCTCTTTGTTTTTCAACTTTCAGATTTGGATTATATTTTCATCCCGCTGATCTGCCTGATATTGTATACGACCACGAAGCTTTATCCCGGTCTTGGCATTAACCCCGCTGAAGAGATCAAACTGGTTTTTAAAAACACCAGCCTGGGTTTTCTGATCGGCATCCTCACCTTTGACCTGAACCTGAAGTGGCTGCCAAATTACCTGGCTTTTGTTCCTTTTGGATTTTTTTCCATCTGCATGGTGCTGGTCATGCGTTGGCTGGTGCGTATCCTGGCCGTGAAGGCCGGTGTCTGGGGTGAGCCGGTTGCGATTCTTGCACGCGGCTCGCACATTAGCGGTCTGACCAACTATTTCCTTCAGCGCCGCCGGCTCGGATTCCTGCCGGTCTTGAGGATCATCGATTCGGCATCCAGTAACAAGTCATTTAGCAGCCGACTGCCGCTCGTTGATCTGCGTAGTTTACTTGTTTCACAATCCCCGCATCCCCTTTTGAAAAACGTGGATACTGTTTTGGTGGACACTTCCTTCTTTGGTCACAAGCTGGGAGGCAGGTCCTCAAGTCAGCTATTCTCCATGTTTCGACATGTCATTTTTGTTTCCGATATGGATTGGATGGAAGGCGCTTCTTTGAAGGTGCAGGATTACGAAGGCCTGACCGGCATCGAAGCGCGCGGAAACCATCTTAGCCCGGCCAGTTCCATCATCAAACGCGGGATGGATATATTTGGTAGTTTGTTCGGGATGCTGCTCTTTGCGCCGTTCATAGGGTTGGTTGCGCTGATGATCAAACTGGATTCGTCCGGCCCCGTCCTTTACACACAGGCGCGTATTGGAAAGGACGGTAAAATGATCAACATCTATAAATTCCGCAGCATGGTCCTGAATGCTGAGCAGGCGCTGGAAAGCCACCTGAAGGCCAACCCCCACCTGCGGTGTGAATGGGACCAGAAACAGAAGTTATGTCATGACCCGCGCGTTACCCGTGTGGGCAAATGGCTGCGCAAATTCAGCATTGACGAGGTTCCCCAATTGATCAATATATTCAAAGGCGAGATCAGCCTGGTGGGTCCCAGACCCCTGCCCTTGTATCACCATCAATTGTTGTCTGCTGCGGCGAATTCCCTGCGAAATTCCGTCATCCCCGGCCTGACCGGTATGTGGCAGGTCTCAGGCCGCAGCGATGTCGGTGTGCGTGAAATGGAACGTTTGGATTCGTATTATGTTCATAATTGGTCGCCTTGGTTGGATATTTACATCCTGCTTCGTACCGTTTGGGTGGTTATCAGCAGGGATGGGGCGTATTGAAGAGAGCCCACGGTGGGTATAAATTCCCTAGTTTATTGACTACGTGAATATTTACGTTCTTAGTTTTCTAAAGTATAAAAATATCTGATAATGCACTTTTCCTATTAGCTTTGTAAAATGATAAAATTGACCTAGTCACCTGACACTTTAACAAATAAGAAGTTGATCGGCAAGGAAACCGGGTAAAGTTGTTTTACCACAAACCACTTTGCCTGGAGGTTCGGATGCCGATCAACGAGACCTATCGTACTTGGATTC
>JABFSL010000009.1 GCA_013140605.1 Anaerolineales bacterium | reverse complement strand
TACTGGTTCAACGTTTTACAGAATTCTGATGGCGAGTTTCAAAGCGATCTCACTTTTTTCAGCGAGCCGTTTTCTCCAAACCCGGAAACCTACCTTTCTGAATTTGGTAATAACTATGCGGGCTGGGATTTCAGTGTGCCATTAATGAACGGAAGAACCTATAAACAGGTTTTATTAACTTATCCATATTATGAACGCTTGAAAGTATTTGGAGATTATGAAAAAGTATCCATCACGCGAGCCGCTCCAGATGCATATCTGGAACTACTAGCCGGGTACAAGGATGTTTTTGTTGAACCCACAACCGGGGTCATTTTTAGAATTTACATCAACGAGAAGTTGGTTATCGAGGAGTCATACAACTTTGGAGATAAGCCGATCAATATTGGAAAACGGATTCAACTTTCTGAAGGCACTCACACCTTCAGGCTTGAAGTGGAATCACAGGATCTTTCTCCATACGATTATGCCGCCTGGGCTGTTGTAAAACTTTGGGATAGAAAACCATAACAATCGTTCATCACAAAAGGTAAAACGATTTAACAACAAAAAACGCTCTTGTTAGAAGCGTTTTTTGTTGTTCTTATTTTATTCTTTTAATATCCCTACAAAAATATTACCATCCCTTACTTGCACCGGGTACGCAGGAATATCAATCACCGCTGGCATTTGTACGGCTTGACCTGTCCTTACGTCAAACTCTGCGCCGTGACGGGGGCAGACAATATTGTGGTCTTCAAGCATCCCATCCCCCAGCGGACCATCATCATGCGTACAGACATCACCGATGGCGAAAAACTGTCCCGCAATATTAAAGATGACAATGGGTTTATCGCCAAGGTCAACAAACAGGCGTTCGCCGTTTGGGAGTTCGGAGGCAGGCGCGATCTCTATATATTCAATTTTTGCATCTTCAAGGGTCGTGTAATTAAACATATTATCCCTCACCCTACCCTCTCCCAAAGGGAGAGGAACAAGTAACTATTCCACCAGATCATCACCGGCTTCCCCCAACCCATACACGCCAGCTTTTAAGACTTTCAGGGAAAGCAATGCGCATTTCAGGCGGACAGGGCCAAGGTCAATACCCAACAATTCAAGAACGGATTCCTTGTTGAGTTTCTTCACTTCGTCAAGCGGCTTGCCAATGATCGATTCGACCAACAAGTCTGCTGAGGCTTGCGAGATGGCACAGCCATGACCGTCAAAACGGGCATCAGTCACAAGGCCGTCCGTGCCTACGCGCAGGTCAATTTGGATATGGTCACCGCATAACGGGTTATTGTCTGCAAATGAAATATCATGCGGATCAAGCTTCCCGCGATGGGATGGATTTTTATAATGTTCAATGATTACTTCACGATATAGATCGTCCATAATTGCTCCGCAAAAAGTGTCGGCGTGTCCAAAGTGTCTGTGACACTTTGGAACTTTAGACACGGTTGACACTCGTACTATCCAAACATCTCTTTGACTTTATAAATGCCGTTTATGAGCAAATCCACTTCATCCTTTGTATTATACAAATAAAAGGATGCGCGGCTCGTGGCAGGGATTCCAAATTTTTCATGCAGTGGCTGCGCGCAATGATGACCTGCTCTTACAGCAATTCCATCCCGATCCAAAATCTGCGCCACATCATGCGGATGCACACCTTCAAGTGTGAAAGCCGCCACCCCCCCTTTTTTATCTGCTGACGGGCCAAACAACTTCACGCCGGGAATTTCCTCCAGGCGTTCGAGTGCATATTCGGTGATCTCATGCTCGTGCGCCGCGATATTCTCCATGCCAATTTTTGTCAGGTAATCTACTGCTGCGCCGAAGCCGACAGCTTCTGCAATGGCAGGCGTGCCCGCTTCAAATTTGTGCGGCAATGTATTCGGGCGGAAGGAACGCAGTTTTACTTCCTTGATCATGTCTCCACCGCCTAGAAATGGCGGCATGGATTCAAGTAAGGCAGTTTTCCCATATAACGCACCGATGCCTGTCGGTCCGCACATTTTATGAGCGGAGAAGGCGTAAAAATCTGCATCGAGGGATTGCACATCCACTGTCAAATGCGGAACGGATTGCGCGCCGTCCACCAACGTGATTGCGCCTGCCTCGTGTGCCAGGCGAATGATCTCGGCTGCGGGGTTAATCGTACCAAGGACGTTGGACATGTGCGTAAACGAGACCAGCTTCGGGCGGCGGGAAAGAAGCGCTTTGTACGCGTCAATATCAAGCAGGCCATCATCCGTCACTGTGATGAATTCCAGCTCAATCCCGCGCTCCGCTTGAAGCATCTGCCACGGAACAAGATTGCTATGGTGTTCCATCTCGGTCAGGATGACAAGATCGCCCTGCTTTAGGTTTGCGCGCGCCCAACTATAAGCAACAAGATTTATCGACTCGGTGGTGTTGCGGGTGTAAATGATCTGTCGCGCAGATTCAGCGTTGATGAATTTCGCAATTTTCTCGCGCGCGTTTTCGTAAAGTGATGTTGCTTCCTCAGCCAGAGTATGCACTCCGCGATGAATGTTCGCATTCGAGCGGCGGTAATAATCATTCATCGCTTCAATGACCTGGACTGGCTTTTGCGAAGTGGCTGTTGAATCCAAATACGTCAGGCGCACCCCTGCCTGTGTTTCTCGATCAAGAATTGGGAAATCTTTACGGATCTCAGTTATGTTTAGTTTCATGGGGTATATAAAAGTAAACACGCAGACAGGCTCACTTGTTCACCTGCCCGCGTGTTACGTATCCTAATAATCTGGAATTATTAATTCTTTCCTGACACTCTTTTTGCCGGGAACGGGACGAATATGCTCGGAGTTTACCGGGAACCACAGAATACGATCCGGCACCATCCAGCCGTCGGTGAGATAAACATTTGAGCGGAATTGCACGGCCACCATTTTATTATCCACTTGAACAACAATGCCTTTGACCCATCCGCGAATACGCTCACGATTTTTTTCGTGATCACAAAAAACTTCCACGGTATCCCCCACTTCAAACGCATGTTCCATGCCGGGCGCCTTCATAAAAGCAAATTGATTGACTCGCAGTGAACGTTTGATCGGGCGGCGTCGCTCGATCACTGTTGTCACAACGCGCTTCACGATCACAGGCTTCACCGTTGACTTCGTTGAAACTTTGAGCGTGCTGGGAGTTTCCACAACTGGGTTATTCTTCACATCTGATTTGGCCGATAACCCATGCGCAGCCTTCGATTTCTCGATTTGTTTTGTCATTGATTTCCTCGATGATTCCACTTTCACACTTGGCTTTGACGTCAACTTCTTTGAAACTTTTGCCCTCACCGCTGACTTTGTTTGGGTTTTCGACTTTGGCTTAACTTTAGACTTCACTGCCATGACTCACATCCTATCTTGGATTATAGAGACGCCCTCCGCCTCTTTCTTAACGATCAATTTGATTCTGATCAATCAGCATTCTCTATGCTGACAATTTATCCTGTATCGCCTGTTGGAATCTCTCACGAACGCCTTCAAACGGGATGCGCTGCATGATGGGGTCGAAGAATCCCTCGACCACCAAACGCTCCGCATCCGCCTGCGGAATGCCGCGACTCTTGAGATAGAACAACGGCTCTTTCTCCAGCTTGCCAACTGTCGCACCATGTGTACAGCGGACATCGTCTGCGAGGATTTCCAACCCCGGAATTGAATCCGCGCGGGCTTGATCATCCAGCACAAGATTTCGATTGGCTTGATAACCATCCGTCTTTTGCGCACCAGGTGCCACGTAGATCATTCCCTGCCACACGGAGCGACTCTTACCCTTCAACGCGCCTTTGAATAACAGATCGCTGGTGGTGTGCGGAGCAAGATGATTCTGTTGCGTATCATGATCCAAATGTTGGGTACCGTCAGTGAAGTAGAAACCTGACATGCGCCCCTGTGCGCCTTCACCAGCGAGATCAAGATCGGAAAAATTCTTGGTTAGGCGTGAACCCACCGCGCCAAAGATCCAATCAATGTTTCCGCCGCGTTCAACGTGCGCACGTTCGTGCGAGAAATTCCACACGTGGCGTCCCCACGATTGTAATTCTACGAAACGTAGGTTTGCATCTTTGCCAACATGGATTTCCACAATGCCTGCATGCATGGCATGACCAGTCTCATTGGGTGAAGCCGCCTCATGAACATAAGTCACAGAAGCGCCGTCTTCCACGTAAACGATCAAATGTGAGAAGTGAGCTAGGTCAACGCCGGGTCCCCACAGCACAGAATGAAGCGGAGTCTCCACTTTCACATTCTTAGGAACATATAGTAAAACGCCATTGCCTGCAAGAGCAGACGCCAGTGCTGCAAACTTACCGTCTTCAGGTTTGACAACCGTACCGACAAGCCTGTTGAGTAACTCAGAATGTTCACGCTCTGCGGTGCGAATATCAGTGAAGATAACACCCCTCGCGACTAGAGCAGGATCAAGATCCACGCGTGAACCGCCGGGCAGGAGCGTGATCTGTCCGCCGTGCTGTTCACCGGTCAATGGTTTGAGCAGATACTCAGGTACAACAGGCAAATCTTCAAACGCGCCTTCCTGTGGAATCTTGAAATCAGAGGCGGGTAAAAATCTTAAGTCAGTGCGTCGCCAGGCCTCATCAGTGTTGATGGGCATGGAAAATTTTGTAAACGCATTCCAAGCCTTGGCGCGGACATCTTTCAGCCCGCCAGCGGGAATGGAATCAGCCGTGAAGGAAAATTCCTTCGCGGCAGAATCACGTCGAGTTCGAGTAACAGTTACTTTAGGTTTCTCTTGCATGTAAGCTCCGAGAGTCAAAGGTTGAAAGTCAAAGGTCTGAAGACTTGCGACCTTTGACTTTTGACATTAACCGATTGACCCTTCCATTTGTAGTTGAATTAATCTATTCATTTCGACAGCGTATTCCATCGGCAATTCCTTAACCAATGGTTCGATGAAACCAGAGACAACCATGCCTGTGGCTTCTTCTTCGGTCAAGCCGCGAGACATAAGGTAGAAGAGTTGCTCTTCACCGACCTTGGAGACCGAGGCCTCGTGGCCGATGGTGACATCGTCTTCGTCAATCTCGATGGTTGGGTATGTATCAGAGCGAGATTTGGGATCAAGCAAAAGCGCGTCACAAACCACGTTGGACTTGACGCCCTTGGCGCCTTTATGCACCTTGACCATGCCGCGATATGAGGCGCGACCGCCGCCCTTGCTAATAGACTTGGATGTGATCTTGCTGGTAGTGTTCGGAGCAAAATGCATCATCTTTGAACCCGCATCTTGAATTTGGCCCGGGCCTGCGAATGCCATCGAGAGCATTTCGCCGCGTGCGCCTGGTTCCATCAAATAGCAGGACGGATATTTCATGGTGAGTTTCGAGCCAAGGTTCGCATCCACCCACTCGTGGGAGGCATCCGCAAAAACCATGGCGCGCTGAGTCACAAGATTGAACACGTTGGTTGACCAGTTTTGAATGGTCGAGTAGCGCGAGCGAGCGCCCTTCTTCACCACGATCTCGATCACACCAGAGTGAAAGGAGTTGGTGGTGTATTGCGGCGCAGTACAACCTTCAACATAATGTACAGATGCACCCTCGTCAACAATAATGAGTGTGCGTTCAAATTGACCAACATTGGCGGTATTCAAACGGAAATACGCCTGCAAAGGCAAATCCACTTTGACACCTTTGGGAACGTAGACAAACGATCCGCCTGACCAAACAGCGCTGTTCAATGCGGCAAATTTATTATCTTCAATTGGAATGACCGTGCCAAAATATTCCTTGAACAGGTCAGGATACTGTTTCAAGCCATCTTCAATTGAAAGGAAGATCACACCTTGTTTTTCAAGATGTTCCAAAATGGAGTGATAGACCATTTCTGATTCATATTGAGCACCGACACCTGCCAAAAACTTTTGTTCAGCTTCGGGAATACCCAACTTGTTAAATGTGTTCTTGATATCATCGGGAACATTGTCCCAATTCTTTTCGCTTTTCTCGGTCGGCTTAACGTAGTAAAAAATATTGTCAAGGTCAAGCTCGTTGAGTTCAGGTCCCCAGGTCGGCATGGGGCGCGCAAGATAATGCTCCAACGCCTTCAAGCGAAAGTCAAGCATCCATTGCGGCTCACCTTTCATGCGCGAAATATTTTCCACAACTTCGCGGCTCAGCCCTCGTTCAGATTTGAACACATAGTTATCGTCACGATCATGAAAACCATATTTGTAATCACCAATTTCATCGAGGATCTTGGTGTCTTCATTAAGTTTGGTATCTTCAGCCATTGGTTTCACCATTTTTTTTCTGATGAAGATCCGCTTCAAACACGGACCCTCAAACTGCTACCGATTAAAGAGAGAATCTACGCCTCAGCCGTTTCCTCATACTTCTCGCGCACCCAGTCATATCCCTGCTCTTCGAGGTGCAGAGCAAGATCGGCGCCGCCAGATTCAACGATACGGCCATCCAGCATGATGTGGACAAAATTCGGTTTGATGTAATTCAACAGACGCTGATAATGCGTAATGACCAGCACGCCCAAATCAGGTCCAGCAAGAGCGTTGACGCCTTCTGAAACAATGCGCAGCGCATCAATATCCAAGCCTGAATCGGTCTCATCCAAAATAGCGATCTCGGGTCTGAGAGCGGCCATCTGCAAGATCTCGGCGCGCTTCTTTTCGCCGCCCGAAAAGCCGTCATTGAGATAACGACCAGCGAAAGCGTGATCCATCTTGAGCATATCCATCTTTTCCTTGAGCATCTTGCGGAACTCAAGAATCGGCATGCCTTTGTCTTCGGGATTCGCGGCGCGACGACGGGCATTTAGCGCCGTTCGCAGGAAATTCGCGACCGTAACGCCTGGGATGGCTACAGGATACTGAAATGCCAAAAAGATACCAGCGCGCGATCGTTCATCTGGTTCGAGATCGAGAACATTCTGTCCTTTGAAGATGATCTCACCTTCAGTTACTTTGTAATTGGGATGACCCATAAGCGTGTAAGCCAGTGTAGACTTCCCCGTTCCGTTCGGCCCCATAATGGCGTGAATTTCGCCTTGATTGATGGTCAATGAGAGACCTTTGAGAATTTCCTTATCTTCAATGCTAACGTGCAGATTCTTTATTTCAAGTTGCGACATACCTAGTTTGCTCCTGGAATTAAGCCATTACTGGCGTTTTTATCGATTGGACAGCATTATAGCAGGGTTGGGTGAATATGTCAATATTTATGATATTTTTCTAGTATATTGACAATCTTCACAGATTTGAGTATACTTTTGGGCATGAAATCAACGCGAGACAAGATTTTACAGACTTTATTGCACAAACCACGCTCCACCATCAACACACTGGCAGAAGCTGTTGGAATTAACCCTATTTCCGTGCGCCATCACCTCACAAACCTTCAAATGGAGGGTTTGGTGGAGGGACAGGAGGAGCGCCACGGCGTGGGACGTCCGCGTTTGGTATATATTCTGACCGATGAAGGCATGGAACGCTTCCCCACACGGTATATGCAGCTCACAACACGGTTACTGTCACAAATGAAAGATACCATGCCGGGGCCAGTCGTGGCGGAGTTGTTCAACCAGATCGCAGAGGATATGGCCAGCCATTACTCCAACGACATGCAGGGGCTAAGTATGGAAGAACGCCTGAACTTCGTCAAGGAAATGCTGGGACGCGAAGGCTTCACCGTGGAATGGGAAAAGAAAGGCGGACAGTATGAGATCCATGAGATTTCCTGCCCCTATTACCAGATCGGGGTTGCTCATCCTGAAGTATGTACGGTTGACCAAACGTTGATCTCCAAAATGCTGGCATTGCCCGCCAATAAAGTGCAATGCATTTTGAGCGGTGCCGCCCATTGCACCTATGTTATCTCACCTGCTGAGATAAAAAGCTAAGAATAAGGAGCCAAAATGGCAGACACTGAAGTAAAAGAAATCCAGTGGACTCTCCACACATCACACCCTGAACGAGTACAGGAGGTGCGCGCAAGACTGTCCGAGGTGATTGATCCTGAAATTGGAATGAACATCATCCAGCTGGGATTGATCCGCGATGTCGAGATCACGGCTGATGGTATCGGTCACGTCAAGATGATCCTGACCACACCTTTTTGCCCTTACGGTCCCGCCATGATCGAGATGACCAAGGCCAAAGCTGTGGAAGGACTCAACATGCCCGTCAATATTGAAATGGGCATGGATATGTGGGACTTTTCCATGATGGAAGATCCCTCTGCGTTGGACTGGGGAATGTACGCGTAAAAAATTGAAAGTTGAAGTTCAAAGACGCCATCCATTTAGGGTGGCGTCTTTTTTTATGTAAATGTCATGCCTTGAAGATCACATCCAAATATTTTTTGAGCAAGTCGCTAACCATACCTCGTAAAGGCAATGTCGCTGCCAATCCGTAGACGGGTGCCATTGTCCCTTTTTCTTCAGGATGCGCTTTCACATGTTCAACTGCTTCCTTCAGGTCGGCAATAAAACGTTCTGCAACACCGGGTTGAGTATGCCGCAACGTGACACAGATATGCACGCAGGTCGGTTTGTGCAGTCCGTTCAGGCTCCACTTCTTATGTGACATGTAATCCAAGACTTTGTAAACATTGATCGATTCCGAGGCAAATGCGACAACAAAGAGTGGCTCACCAAGAACACGCAATTTAGGAATGTCGCGCACACCTTGTTTGATGATCGCGGCGGTTTCAAGAATCTTTTTGGTTGCAGAGAGATACCCTTCCGCGCCGATGGCTGTCATCGCCGCCCAACAAGCCGCGCTTAAAGCGCCAGGTCGGCTGCCCGCAAATGTAGGTGAAAAATATAATCCTCCGGGCCACTCGGTGGTAGTGTAATATTGAAAATGGCGTAACTCTTTGCCGCGATACAAAATGACAGAAGTACCCTTCGCCGCATACCCATATTTATGAGTATCCACGGACATGGAAGTTACACCGGGCAAACGGAAATCAAACGGCGGGACAGGGTAACCAAGTTTCTCGGCCCACGGCAAAACAAATCCACCCAGACATGCATCCACGTGAAAGCCGATGTTGTTTTGGCGCGCAAGTTCGGATAATTCTTCGATCGGGTCAATTGCGCCATGAGGAAAGGACGGTGCCGAACCGACGATAACGATTGTGTTTGAAGTGATCGCCTTGCGCGCAGCCTCCACATTGGCTCGAAAATTCTCGTCCACTGGAATATGGATGGTCTTGATATTAAAGTATTGACTGGCCTTATCGAACGCGGCATGAGCGGTGATTGGAACGATCATCTCAGGTTTGGTAATCCCCTTTTTCTCACGTGCCCAATCTCGATAGGTCTTCATCGCCAGCATAATACTTTCGGTTCCGCCAGAGGAAAGCGTACCGCAAACATCCTGCCCCGCCCCGCCGAGCATATTGCCTGTCATCGCCACAATTTCCGCTTCGAACTTTGTTGCGCTCGGCCAAACATCCGCGTGCAGGGGATTACTTTGTGAATTAATGGCATACACCTGATTTAGAAAATCAATATGTTCCTGATCTCCATGATAAACCGCACCCGATACAAAACCATCCTTCCAATGTGACTCCTCCTGTACGCGCATGGATTCCATTTCGCGCAGAATGTCTGCATGGGGTCGGCCTGTATCGGGAATTTTCGTGAAGGTGGTAAATTTATTTTTGTATGGCTTGGCTGAACTTTCCAGCTCCACCATGATCTCAGCATATTCGTCATCTATTTTTTGACTAACCCCGGGGATGGCCTTCATTCCTTTTTCCAAAGAAGCCAAAAGACGCGGGTTTAATTTCCCCAGTTGCTTGATGATGTTATCTTTCCAACTCATGAAAGTCTCTCCAAATGTATAAGCTGCTTTACTCAATGTCGTTCTGAGCGAAGCGAAGAACCTCGGATTTCAGCAGTAGAGACCCTTCGCTACGCTCAGGGAATCACAACAGAGGTGTAAGTTCCATATATATTTAATGCTGTCGATTCAAACGCGCGTAAATTTTGCGATTACTCTCGTAAATAGCCACAAACTCACTGAACAATTCATCATAAATTTTGCGGTGGTCAGGGTTCGGCGTATACGTATTTGTGATCTTTACGCGAGTGCCGATCTCATCATATTTCAAATATCCCAATGAGGCCAAAGCCAGCAAAGCCGCACCGCGAACATTGGCTTCGATGGGATCCTTAACCTGTCGTATCGGACGGTTCAACACATCCGCGTGGATCTGACACCAGATGTTTGACTTCGCTCCGCCTCCAACAATGTTAAGGGCAGTCACAGGTTGTTTGTTAAATTGCTCCACATATTTTAATAACCAACGCGCATTATAAGCGACACCTTCAAAGACTGCGCGTACCATATGCGCGCGAGTCGTATTAAGCGATTGATTATGAAACCCGCCGCGCACACTATGGTCATCCACAGGCGTGCGTTCCCCATAAAGCCAGGGAGTGAAGATCAACTTCCCGCTGCCTGCGGGAGTGCGTTCGGCGATCTGGTCAAGAAGTTTGTATGCATTTGAAGGATTCGGCCCAGTGGACAATTCATCCTGTGCAAACAAAATATTGTTACGCAAATATTGCAGGCATCCGCCAGCGCATTCCTGTTCATTGGTAAGAAGATAGCGCCCCGGGATCGCAGAAGGGAGCGCGGCCAGGTTATGGAACAGATCGGTCTTTTTGAACGGGACATGACAGGTCAACCAGCCAGATGTGCCAATATATAGGTGCGATTCAAAATCGCGCACCGCACCGGACCCGACAGCTGCGGAGTGTACATCCGGCGAGCCCATCAGCACTTTGACATCTTCGCGCAAACCCCATGCCTGGGCTATGTCGGGGCGGAGATTTCCCAGAATCGCATTGGCAGGTTTCAGGTCGGGGAGTTTCGCGCGGTCTATTGTCGAAAGTTTGATCAGGCCATCGTGATATGTCACATTCTCAATGTTGCGATTATCCGTCACCCAATTCAAAGTGATCGAGTTGAACGAGGCTGCAAAATTACCGGTCAGGCGCAATCCGATGTAATCCACTGGTTCCAGGAATTTATATGTGCGCTGATAAATATCGGGGTGTTCATGTTTGAGATATAAAATATGCGCGATCGGATCCTTGCCTGAAATTCCAGGTGCGCCGCCTGTTAACCGAATCCACTTTAGGATTTTTGCCAGCCCGTAGCCTTCCACTTTGAGCGGCCCGTCAACCATTTTTTTTATGTAGGGAGCGCCGCGCGAATCCATCCAAATAACAGCGTTGCCCAGCGCGTTGCCGTCCTGATCCACCGCAACAGTGCCTGACCATTGGGCGGTAGTGGCGACCGCGACAATATCATCGTTGGAGATCAGGCCTTTGGCAAGCAGACGTTTTCCCGCCCTTTCGATCGCGCCCAACCAATCGTCTGGCGCTTGTTCCGCCCCACCCCCAGGCGGAAGCAAGACCGGTGTTTCTTCGAATTCACTGCCGACCAATTCGCCTTGCGCGGAGAATAATGCGACTTTGGGTCCTGATGTGCCCAGATCTATTGCGAGTATAAATTTATTATCAGTTGACATTGACTGCCTCGAGTGGGAGGATAAAAACCTTTACGATGATACACCATCATTTGATAAAAGCCAAACAAGTCATGAATAAAAAGACTCTTGAATGAACTTCAAGAGTCTTTTTATTCTTTTATGCAGATGATGGACAATATTTTTATTGAGCTACGGAGTTGGCGTCGCTGTGGCCGTCGGTATTCTTGTTTGTGTTGGGCTTGACGTAGGCGTGGGCGGCGGGGTAAAGATTTGCAATATGGAAAGATCGGTGCCTGGTTCAACCTGTAGATAGGTGTCCTGCACCCAACATGGAACATGATAAGTTGGGTTATCCACCAACAGCCAGCCTGGGATACTTCCGCGCCCGACCAGCTTCACGCGGATATTTTCCTTCAAGGAGCTGATCACATCATACCGTGAGCCTGGTCCCCACCAACATAAGGCGGCGCGCACGACCAGCGGATCCTGCGGCGTGGGCACAGGGGCAACTGATGCTGTCTCAGATGGCAGACCAGATGTCGGCAAGGGAGTGACCGTATCTGACACAAGCACTGCAATTGTCGGCGTATGCGTGTCGGTCACAGGCGGAGCCTCATTGGACTGAGGCAGGTTACAGGCAAGCACCGCCAAAATCAACATCAGCAAGGGAAGGATAATTCGCACAATGGATTTACTCATAAGGCACCTCCAAAATATGAATAGCAATATTGTAACAATACTTTTTCACGGAAACAAAGACGCTACTCTTCATCCTCGTTTTGGGTCCCATAGACCCTCCCCACCGCGGACTCTATTTCTGCGTTCGAATGTTTCTCGCAGGCCACGAGCGGGCGCCCGGCATGTGGCACAAGTTTTCCGCCAGCGCTCATTACCTTGGCGTCCATAAATTTTCCGCTCGCATCATTGACCACATAGAGTTGATACAACTTTCCACACACGATACAGCCGTGCATTTCGCCTTTGGTATATTTTTCTGTCATGGGAACCTCCAGGAATGATTTAACTATACAACAGTTTTTATAAAAAAGGCACAAGAAACAATTTGTCTCATTGTGTATTGCCGTATAATAAATATGGCAATTGAATACCCGATTTGGAGATCCATCAAACCAAGGAGAATAAAATGGCATACACATTGGATACAAAGGTTGGCGATATTTTGAAGGACACCGGCGCTGTGAAAATTCTGGAAAAATATGCCCCGGATGTTTCCAAGAATCCCATGATCGGATTGGCAAAGGGTATGACCTTGAAGTCCCTGCTTGCCATGCCGCAAGCCAAAGATGCCGGGATTACCGAGGAAATGGTAAAGAAAGTACTGACGGAGATCAACGCACTGAAGAAGAAATAAGCGCTTTCCTCCATAAAATTGATCCGCACGCAAAACTGGAAGTTTCTCCAACTTCCAGTTTTATTTGTTCCGCCAGATGATATCTTTTACAGAGGCGATTTTGAACTTGCCTTTTCATTTCGCTTTAAGTTTTTGCCCCAGTTTCCTGCGTTCCGCCTCCCACATACTTGTGAATTTTTCGAAGAAGGTCATAATGAGTTGCAACTCTTCTTCAGAATAACTTGAAATCAACTCGTTCTGCATTTGTCTCGCCGATGCAAACCACGGAGCGACTTTTTCTGTTCCTGCTTTTGCAAGTACAATCATTGTCCCGCGCCGGTCGTTTGGATTGGGCTGACGCTCGATAAGTCCGCTGTTTTCAAGCCGATTAAGCATCGCCGTAGTCGCTCCAGAACTGAGCCCGGTATACCTGGACAGCTCAGAAGGAGTGGTGAGTCCTTTATGGAATACAAGCCCGAGACACTCCATGTCTGTCACATTCACACCCAGTCTCTCGCCGACCAGGTTGCGAAACAGAACCGTGCTAATGCCATATTCTCGGATCGCCAAAATGACCTGCTTCTTCAAATCTGTTTTCGTAGAGTCCGCCATAAGTCACCTCTTGACATTGTCTTTATTTTAGAGTATCTTTATTATAAAGGCAAATCACAATAATTTCAAGTAGGAGAAAATCTTATGAAGATCAAAAGCGTTTCGGGCATCACCTGCTATGTAAAGAACCTCAATAAGACGGTCAAGTTCTACGAGTCTCTTGGCTTCGAGACCAAAAAGAAAGATGCAAATCACGCAGCCCTGTACTCAAATTGGTTTTGGATAGACTTTCTGTCCATCGCCAAGAACGAACGGGATGAATTTACAAAAGGCGCGGACCTGGGAATTAAAGGCGCTGGCGTGTTTCTGTACTTAAGCGTTGACAATGTGGATGAATTCCATAAACATGTTCTTGCCAAAGGGCTAAAGCCAAAGACCAAGCCGCAGGATCAACCCTGGGGCAACCGCGAATTCATCCTCCCCGATCCAGATGGTTACAATCTGGTGATCTTCAAGAGAAAGTAGGGGAATAATCATATGCGCTACTTCCTAACCTTGTGTCTGCTTTCCCTGATTCCCAGCGCCTGCGCGCCATCGGCTAGTAGCACTTCAATCCCAACACCTGTTGTAGTTGAGCCTTCACCAATTTTTACTGCCATCCCAACATTTACTCCCACCGTTTCGCCCACATCAACTCCAATTGCGTCTTTGGGAACTATTGCTCTTGATTTCACGGCTTTGTTATGCAATGCGGAATGGATGAACGGCGCGCATAAACTAACGCCCTGCCCGCCTCTCAACGCGGACCTTTCAGGTGGCTATGCAGCCACGCTTGATCCCCGCCTGGAAGGATTGCCCGCCAATGTGCCAGCCCTTCTTATAGTACCCACCGCCAACGCGTTCTTCCTTCGTTATCCATCCTTCACGGTAGGAGCAAAAGACCGCTTCCGTGCCACACTTCAATGCCCGTCATCCATGCCGTGTGATGTTCAATTCGCGTTGGAATATTATGATGCCAATGGAAAATATCACGAGTTTATGGCCTGGGATTACAAGGCTGGCGAAGACCCGATCAATGTGGATGCCGACTTAAGCTCACTGACAGGCCAAAGCGTGGATTTCGTTCTGACGCTTCGGCTTTTTCACGCAATCGAAAATACTCAACAAGATAATGGCATTTGGATCGCACCGCATATTTATCGCCCCATGCAATAGTTCACATCACTGAGGCAGCATAATAAGAAGCAAATCATCCGCTATAATCAGCCTGTGCATACAAGGAGAAAACCATGAAACAAAGCATTCTATTTTCATTGGTATTTTTGCTGATCAGCGGATGCGGGGCAGCCCCAAAAGCACCTGATGTTGAAATAAATATAGCTGAAATTCCAGCCACCCCAACAGCGTTGGCATCAAGCACACCACCACCCACAGAAACTTTTGCACCCTCGCCCAGCCCAATACGAACTGCCACAACTGAAGCGGAGAACGTTATCTTTCACGATAACTTTAATGGCTTTTTGGCTGAAGACTGGCAATGGCTGAATGAAGACCCGGCAAATTGGTCTTTGCAAACCGTTCCAGGTTCCCTGCAGATAAACGTTGGTAGGGGATTTGTCAATCTGAATAATGCGGCCAATATATTACTAATGCCTGCTCCGGACAGTAATTTTGAGATCGAAACCAGGCTTACCTTTAACCCGGGAAACCGCACTCATTTTGCTGGCCTGCTTCTGTACGAATCGGAAAAAAACTTTGTCCAGGCTGGGCATGCCTATTGCACCCCGGTCAACAGATGTGTGGGAGATGGACTGTATTTTGAAGCCTACAGCGAGGGAGATCTCCTTAAAGAGCCGTATGCGGCGCAAAAATTCAATCAAGACAGCGTTAGTCTGCGGCTGGTGTACAAAGATGGCGTGATCACTTTTTTGAGCAGTCCCAACGGAATCGTCTGGTATCGAATAAGCGAGGGTAAAGTAAAATTGAATATTTTACAGGTGGGGCTGGTAACGGGCCAGAATTTGAAAGTAGCCGCCCCAGTGTTATTCGATTACTTTCAGATCAAAAGCCTGAAATAACAGAGTGTCTTCTTACTTGAGTTTAGAGTTCAAAAAACCCTTGCCGCGAATTATCAGAAAAAATCAGTGAAAATCCGCGTAACACCGCACTGGCGCGCGGCGCAAGTGTTTGCGGCAAAAACAGCCCTATGCCGGTGGCTAAAAAAACAACACTAAACTCAAGTTCTTACGATCCATCCTTCAGAAGAAATTTCACCTTGACCTGCGACCACGGTTAAATCAATGACAAACAATATTAAACCCTTCGAAAAGATCGCTTCACAATTTCAGATCTCACAGGAAAGCGCCAAATATTTCCTTGGCCGTGTTCAAAAAAGTTTCAAAACAGAAAGACCGCCTCATAAGTTAATTCTGGAATTTATTGAAACGCAAAACTTTGAATTCCTGCTCACCCCTTACGAGACCGCAGTCCTGATGAACGAAAATGGCGTCTGGACTTACCCGCTGGATACCGCGCCTCCCATCATTGTGGATGATGAAGATTTGGAATTTTAAAATTTACATTTGAGGCACAAAAAAGATGAGGGATGAAGCCAACAACTTCATCCCTCATCTTTTATCCTTCACCCCCTATTTTACTTTTCCGTAATCGTAATGGTCTCAATCGCATCACCTTCAAAAGAGGGGCTTTGGTCTGGGTCGCGGCGCGTAATGGAATTCACCACATCCATCCCTTCAACAACCTGACCAAAGATGGTATAGCTGCCATTCAGTTGCTCCGTTGGGCCAAAAGTGATAAAGAACTGACTGCCGTTGGTGTCGGCTCCCGCATTCGCCATCGCCAACACGCCAGCCTTGTCAAAGACAAGATCACTGTTCTCGTTCACGAACTCATAACCAGGTCCGCCCATGCCCGTGCCAGTGGGGTCGCCGCCCTGCGCCATAAAGCCTTCTAACACGCGGTGAAAAGTCACACCGTTGAAGTAGCCCTTACAGGCAAGGAAGACAAAACTATTGACAGTGATCGGAGCTTTGGCAGGATACAACTCCACCACGAACTCGCCGCCAGTTGCCAACTTATACGTGGCAAAATACTGTTTGGTCTCATCGATCAACTGCGCGGGCGCTTCTGCATATTGTTCTGCCGCGGGGATCGAATCAAATATTCCACAGGCGGGAGAACTGCTGGCAACCGCGTCACCGCTTCCAACCACAGGGGCATCGGCCTTTTTCTGTAAGTTCGAAACAAAGGATAAAATAGCCACCATCGCAACGATCACTATAATGGCAAGAATCGCATATTGAACGGTTTTCTGAGGGGTTTGAGTGCTGGTCTTTCTACTGACAGGTTTCTTTTTGGACATGCTAAATTTCTCCTTGAAATTAATTTGTGCCATATTATAACCACCTTGCGCGCACAAAGGTTTTCTTGTATGCTTGTTTCATCATGCAGGATTATTTCAAAAAACAGATCGCAGTTCCGCAAGACCACGGATCATGGGTCTTTATTTTTAGCCCATTGCTCATCGGCATTTTTGCGGGCGGAAGTTTCACCCTCTCGACTTTCAACCTCATACTCGCGGCGATGTCTGCATTTTTGATTCGCCAACCGATGACAGTCATCGTCAAAGCATACTCTGGCAGACGCCCAAAAAGCGATCTGGTCCCCGCCCGTTTCTGGGTGCTGATCTATGGCAGTATCGCCGCCCTGGCTTTGCTCGGACTTATCCTGCAAGGATTTTGGTTTCTGCTAATTTTAGCGGTGCCGGGCGTCCCTGTTTTTGCATGGCACTTATGGCTCGTGAGCCAGCGCGCGGAGCGGAAACAGGCTGGCATTGAGGTGATCGCAACAGGGGTGCTGTCTCTTGTTGCGCCTGCCGCCTACTGGGTTGGAGTCGGAAGTTACGATCCGCTTGGTTGGTGGCTTTTTCTGTGGACATGGCTGCAATCTGCCGCAAGCATCGTCTACGCATATCTCAGGTTGGAACAACGCGAATTGAAACAGGATCAGGCTGCAGTTAAGTCAGGAAGCGAGATGTGGAAGATAGGAAAAAGAGCCTTCCTTTACACGTCATTCAATTTAGGCGCATCGCTTATACTTGGCTGGATAAATTTAATTCCACCATTTATTTTCATCCCTTTTCTCGTTCAATGGCTTGAAACGATCTGGGGCATCACCCATCCCTCCATCGGATGGAAACCCGTGCGCATTGGGATGCGTCAATTGGCGGTCAGCACATTATGGACGATATTATTCATCATGGCTAACAAATTCTAAAGGAGTCTCATGAAAGACAGTATTATCCTCGTCACAAACAACGGCCTGGGAAGCGCGGAAATTGCTTTACAACATAAGCTGGCGGTCAAGTATTTTGAACTTCTTGCACAAAACAGCGAACTACCCTCTGCCATTTGTTTTTATACAGACGGCGTCAAATTAACCGTGACCGATTCGCCTGTGCTTGAACAACTTAAAGCATTGGAAGAAAAAGGCGTGCGTCTCATCGTCTGTTCAACATGCCTCGATTTTTACAGTATCAAAGACAAGCTGCAGGTCGGCATCATCGGCGGTATGACCGATATCATCGAAGCGCAAACAAAAGCATCCAAAGTGATTACAATATAAAAATCAAACAATGCAGGAGAACCATAAATGAATTTCGATCTGAGTGACGAACAAAAAGCATGGAAGAAAAGCGTGCATGATTTCGTGGGGAAAGTAGTGAAACCCAAGGCACGTGAAGTGGATGAGACCTATGAGTTCAACTGGGATGCTGTCCGTAAGGGCGGTCCGCTTGGATTGCTTGGCTTGAGCATCCCCGAAGCGTATGGCGGCTCGAATGTGGACATGATCTCATCTTCGATTGCGATGGAAGAACTTGGCTGGGGATGCGGCTCGACCGCACTGGCTTTCACCGCCCACAACGGACTCGGCACCGCACCGATTGCGCTTTATGGAAGTGAGGAACTTAAGTCCAAATGGCTGCCTTTACTGGCAGATGGAAAACACAAACTGGGAGCACTCGCTTTGACAGAACCTGGCGCAGGCTCAGACATTCAAGGCGGAGTAATTACCAAAGCCGAAAAGCAAGGCAATGAATGGGTCATCAATGGCGCGAAGATGTGGTGTACGAATGCAGGCATCGCGGAATATATCATTACCCTCGTCCGCACCGACCCGAGAGGCGGATCGAAGTCATTGAGCATGATCCTTGTGCCTACGGATTCAAAGGGATTGAAAGTTGGTCCGCCCGAAAAGAAAATGGGCCTGCATGGCTCCCCCACTCATGCGGTGACTTATGACAACGTGCGCGTGCCGCTTGGGAATCTCGTTGGCCCCGAGGGACGCGGTTTGCAGCAAACGCTGTCTACTTTGGATGCAGGCAGAATTAGCATTGGCGCAATTTCTGTGGGATTGGCTCAGGCCGCCATGGAAGCCGCCGTGGACTACGCCCGTCAGCGCAAGGCATTTGGTCAGGCCATTGCGGAATTCCAGGCGATCCAATTCAAATTATCAAACATGGCAATGGAAATTGAACTGGCGCGCACGATGATTTACAAAGCCGCATGGTTAAAAGACGAAGGCCGTCCATATAACAAAGAGGCCGCTATCGCAAAACTGTACGCGACCGAAATGGCTGAACGTGTCTGCTATGACGCGATCCAAATCCACGGCGGATTTGGATACAGCAGTGAATATCACGTTGAGCGCATGTACCGCGATGCGCGATTAATGACCATCGGCGAAGGGACAAGTGAGATTCAAAGATTGGTAATTGCTAGGCACGTATTGGCGAGTGAGTAAAACTCCCTCATCCCCAACCCTTCCCCCGAAAGGGGAAGGAAGTTAAAAAAAGTAGGTCACGCTTGAAGCGTGACCTACTTGCGTTTATGGATCCCAACCCTGCTTGTTGGGATTTTTTCCTGGCCCAGAAAGAGTTCGCGGGTTGCTATTTACCTCAACAATAATGGGAGATAAAAGTATCAATAAGAATTCAGCAAGTAATATAACGCCTATAATTTGCGTTCGATGAACAACGATCCACAAAGGCCACAACGCCTCACCCACTCTTAATCCCAGCACAAGACAGATAGAGGCCAAAAATATGATTGATAAAACTAAATTCTGTTTCGTAATTCGGATGATCTGTTTTCTATCTTCGCGTTCTTCGAGTTGATCTGGTATCTTTGACATTTTTCGCCCTCCATGCTTTCACTGGTTTTGTTTATTTTTCCTAATTACAACCCAAGCAGTCCCATCTTCTGCACGGATTTTCTTTTCCCCACTCGTAAACAATTTCATAATTTGATCTGGCGCGAGGAAGTGACTTCTCATCAGCAATAATTTTTCAGCGAGCGCGATCAACTTGACGCCGAAGGTGCGGATATCTGGTTCTTCGATCACTAAGATGCCGCCAGGTTTTAGCACGCGGAACATTTCTCTTGCGCTATCAGCGTGATTGACGACGTGATGCAGTGCATCCACCATAATGACGCGCTCGAAGGAATTATCAGCGAAGGGTAATGATTCAGAACCGCCGCAGACAGGCTTGAGCGCGGCGCGAGGCGCTTCCTTCAACATTCCAAATGAGACATCGGCAACGACCACTTCATCCACCAAGTCACGAATCGCCGAAGAGACTCTTCCCGTGCCGCCGCCCACGTCGAGCAGAATTCCCTTCACAGGCAACTCCGCCACCTCGCGCATGATATTCGTTTTTGAATATGTCACACGTGCATATAAGGGAGCGATGGCGGCGAAGTGATCAAAAGGCATTAGTTTACAGTGATCAAATCTTTTATGTCTTCAAAGGTGGATGGACCAATGCCTGAAACGTTCATGATATCTTCAATGGTAGCGAATGGCCCGTTTGCGACGATATAATCCAAAATTTTCTGGGCGGTCGTTGGGCCAATACCAGGAAGCGAATCGAGTTCTTCCAAAGTTGCAATATTAATATCAATAAGGTCAATGTTAGGGTTCGCCGATGGCGTGGAAGTGGCCGAGGATGGCAATTCGAGTGTGGTTGCATTTAACGCTGGCTCACTGCCAACTGCATAAGGAATATTCAACTGCTGGCCGTCTTCCAACAATGCCGCCAGATTCAGAGAAGCTGAATCCGCTTCGGCAAGCAAGCCGCCCGCCGCATCGATCGCATCCTGAATGCGCGTGCCTTCTGGAAATTCATACAGCCCTGGGCGCGGCACAGCGCCGATCACATGGACGGCAATGGGCGCATCTGTGGGTGCGGGCTGAAGCGTGATCGCGTTCCCCGCAGGCGCGCGGGAAACAAAGACAAGCACACCCGCAAGCACAAAGCCCGCCATGACACCGAGTAAAACATAGAGTGCGTTTTTCATAATTTTGATTCTACTCCATTTTCATAACCAGCAACTCTTCCCCGCCGCGCCGCACGACATCTGCAATGCGAAAAACCGTTGCAATGCGCTGGAAGTATCGCGGCATCTCTTCGTAGGGAATCGTTTTGAAACCGAATTTACCATACAAACCGCCCAATTTGGAAATGCACATTAAATATAATGGCCGAGGCGTGGTCGAAAGTAATTGTTCGATCACCGCCCGCGCAATTCCATTTCCTTGATAGGCAGGGTCAACCGCGATTGAAGCAAGTTCGCGGATGTCTTCCCCGTGCGGCTTGATCTGCCCGCAGCCGATCACCTGCCCACTGTCATTGACAGCGACGATGAAACGCTTCCAATCCAAACCCATCGGGTTGATCCCGACTAAATTGATCAGATTCTTAATTTGAGTGGATTCTGATTCCAATGCAGGCCGAAGTGTGTAATTAGTCATCTTGTCTCATAGTCGCTTGTCAAATAGCCTAAACAGCACCAGCTGCAACAATAATAATGAACGTGGCAATGAACCAGTGGATCAAAAACGGCCAGACAAATGACTTGGTGCGCCACGCCACCCAGCCAAAGGCAAATCCCCCAAAGATGGTGGACAGGGTTTCGATCTCTGGCTTTCCAACATGCGCCAACGCAAACGGGACAGCTTGCAGCCACAAAGCATCATGCCCGAATTTTCGGGAGTATGCAAATAATATCCAGCCGCGAAAGAAAAACTCCCAACCGATCAGATCCAGAAAAGTCGTCCACGGCAGGCCTTTTAAATAGGGCTCATAATATTTCTGCATGGACGCATCGCCGCTGCCAAGATAATAAATAATGGGAGCCATGAAGAGAACGCCCAGTGCGGTATAGGTTAATCCAAGTTTCCAATCGCCGAATGAAAAGCCGTATTCTTTTGGATTCTCACGAAACAGAATCAAGATAACCAAAAGCGGAATAACGAGATACAGGATCACACGATCCCAGTATTTGAAAGCGGTGAGCTTGTGATAATGATCCACCATCAACAACAATGTGCTGAGGATTGTAACGGTGACAATTTTCCAATCAAAACTTAATTTTTCGCCGAGTAAGTATTTCATCAATATCCTTAGAGCGTTTCTTAAGTCCTTATCGCCTTCTGCTTGTACACGGATTTCACGGGCGCTTTGCGTACGGAAAAGAACAAATTCTTAATGGGTTTTTCCGTGAACTTCAGTGTAATCCGTGTTGTCCGTGTCCAAAAAAAGAGTTAAGAAACAGTCTCTTAGCAGTAGGGTGGGTTTTCAACACGCCAAATCCGAATTTCAAAAACTGTCAGGCTACAAGCCTGACCTACACTAATACGGGAAGTAGGATTTATTTCCATCAGGCCCGAGCAATTGGGCAATTTTATCCGCATCACGGGATAGTTCAAATCCCCAATTTATGAAAAGCAACAACACGCCAACAACAGCCAGCGAGACGAGCAACTTCCCTGTGAAGGATTCGTTCCAGCGGGCTGATACTTGCTTAAGTCCGCCAGCCCAAAATTGAGCGGCCAGAATTGCAAAAAAGGGAATCAGCGCCAGGTGAAATCTATCTTCGGAAAGGATGAGAACATGCGGCAGTAGATAAGAAATAAGTAACAAGATAAGAAGTATGGTTTGCGTATTCCATTTTAGAAGAGATAATCCCATTGTGGCAGAAACAGAAACGACCACAAAAGGCAAAAGCAAAATGGCGGCAATAATAAGCAGGTTCGGTTTCGAAATATATCCGATTAAATTATTTGAATAAAAATACATCAAGACGCGTTTTTCCAAACCAAAGAAAAAGCCAAGGCGGTCAACTGCAAGCGGAATGATTCGCTCAGGCTGTGTCTTGATGAACTCAATCGCTTTTTGCGTGCCGATCTCATCTCGTTCCGCATCATCCATGATTGTCAACAGATCCAGAGATGGGCCAAAGATGAACGACCCATTTCCCTGCGGATAATAGCCGAGATATAAGTTGTATCCCATTGAAGTTTCGATGCCAGTCAGTTTGTGATGCAAAAGCGAATTGCGGACAACCCAGGGAGTGAGAACTAAAATAAATGTAAATCCAATTAAATATATGTCATTGCGAGGAGATTGCTTCGTCGGGAAGAGCACCCTCCTCGCAACGACATACAAAATCGCCAACCCTGCAAACGGAAGTATCACTGAGCGCGTCAACGCAGTCAGAGCGAGGAAGATGCCTGAAAGAATAAAATTTAATTTTGTCGGTTGTTCGATGGATTTTAGAAGAAAGAGGAAGGAAGAAAGAAGCAGAACGAAGAATGGGTTTTCGGTTCCCAATCCCAAGGGATACATAAGAAGCATGGGATAACAAGCGACGATCCAGGCAGAAGCTTTGGCAATGCGTTCAATTTTCTTGTCATCAATAAAGAAAGATGATGAAAGATGTTTCGAAACAAGATAAGTCAACGATGCAAGCGGCGCTCCCAACAAAATGGCCTGCGCCAGGCGCGCGGCGAAGAAACGCGAGAAACCCGTTCCGCTGAAGAAATATACAATTGCAAGAAAGGTCGGGTAAAGCGGCGCGCGGAAGGAAGTGTAAAGCCCATACTGCGGATCATATCCACTTGCTGTGGCGAGGTCAAAATCAACATAAGGTTCAAGTTGTTTTAGATCCTCTTGTGCGTACCAGCGGAATCCATTGCCAGAAGCGAGGCTGCGTGCCAGCATGTCGTACTGGAACATATCGTCGAGGCCGATGCCAAGTCCGCGGGTGAGCAGGATTGGAATCAGGCGAAGAATAAGCGCAACAATATAAATACGAACAGGGAAGGATAATTTCATCTGGATTGAGCTTCACGAAGTGCTACGATCCGACGCGCAAGATATGGAGAGAAATATCCCTGATATTTCATCCACAACTCGGGGAGTTTCCAATCATTACCTGTGATCTTTTTGCGGCAATTTGATGATCCGCAATAACAGTCGAATTCATCGTATGGTCCACCATCAGACATGGCGTAATCGAACATCAACTCATCACCTGCTTCAATATCACGCATGGCAACCAAACCGATTTGACCGAAGAATCCCAAACTGGGATCACAGGAATGATTGAAACAGTCATTTGGCTCTGGCGTTTCTGCGGTGAGGATATACAGTCCCTCATCAATTTGAAGAACGCGCTGAGTAAAACGCGGCATGGACGGATCGAGTTCATCTTTTCGAACAATGCTTCCGCCCCATAACGAGATCAATTCACCCTTTTGAATTTTTTCGAGCGCAAAGACTCCGCATCCGCCTTCGGGATGCGGGCGTGATTCACATTTTGGATTGAGATAGGACAATGTCATTTTGCCTCCGTGGCAGGCATGAGATTTATGGGAATGATAAAGGGAGAACAACTCATTCGCGGCGAACCAATTCCAAAGTCAGGAAAGAACGGTGGGAATATTCCAGACGAGAAACCTGTTCATTAATTTGATTCAAATTCCCAGATGAGATTCTGCCTGTGAGGGATTATACAAGAAGGTGACAGTCGCTTTATTGTGACTGTCACCTTCCAAGCTATTTCGTTTCCCCTTCAGTATCGGATGATTCTGCGGATATTTTTTGCGCGAAGAAAATTGGCAGAAACGTAATCAGGATGACAATGGTGGCGACCACATTCGTCACAGGCCGGTCACGCGGACGGACAAGCTGGCTGAAGATCCAGATCGGAAGCGTGGATTGCTGGCCCGCGGTAAACGTGGTAACAATGACTTCATCAAACGAAAGCGCGAACGCCAACATGCCGCCAGCCAATAGCGCAGTTGCGATATTCGGCAAAACGATGTAACGAAAAGTTTGAAATGAATTCGCGCCAAGATCCATCGAGGCTTCGATCTGCGAGCTTTGCATACGGCGAAAACGCGCAAGCACATTATTGTAGACAACCACCACGCAGAATGTTGCGTGACCGATAATGATCGTCCAAAATGAAAAGGGGATTTCAAGCGAGCCGATCGCGGAACGGAGCGCAATACCTGTCACAATGCCTGGCAGCGCAATAGGCAAAACCAAAAGAAAAGAAACCGCATCGCGTCCAAAAAAATTGCTTCGATATACCGCGGCGGCGGCGAGAGTGCCGAGGATAAGCGCGGCAACTGTTGCAAGTGATGCGACTTGCAAAGACAGCTTAAGCGCATCCCATAGATCAGTGCGTTGAAGCGCAACACCAAACCATTTGGTGGTTAAGCCCGGGAGCGGAAATGAATATGTGGATTCATCCGTCGTGAACGAATAAAGGAAGATGACCCACAATGGCACGTGCAGAAATAATAATGTTCCAATTGCGCCGATCTTCAAACCAAGCGAGGCTTTGTCGCCGTAGGATTTAGAGCGCATCGAAAGCTCCCAGTTTGCGGGCGATCAGCAGGTAAACAACCATAATGACCACTGGCCCCATGGTGAACGCGGCGGCGAGGGGAATGTTTCCTGATGTACCCTGATGTGAATAGACCGCCTGACCAATGAAGAAACGCGAATTCCCCAATGACTGCGGAACGATAAAATCGCCAAGTGTCAGCGAAAACGTAAAGATCGAACCTGCGATCACGCCGGGGAAAGCGAGCGGAAGGATCACATTTCGAAATGTCTGTGATGGTTTTGCGCCAAGGTCACTGGAGGCTTCCAGTAATGATTTTGGTACACGCTCCAATGCGGTTTGAATTGGAACTATCATATACGGAAGCCAGATATAACAAAAGGCAATGAACATTCCAATTGGCGAAAGCGAAAGGGATGATCCGCCAATACCCGGCAATGAAAGCAATGCGTCAAGCAGGGAATTTAAATGGAAGAGATTTACAAACCACGAAAGAATTCCTTCCTTGGAAAGGATCAACTTCCACGCATAAACGCGGACAAGATAACTTGACCACAGCGGAAGCGTCACGGCAATGTAGAGATAAGTCCGCAAACGGCGGGATGCGAATTTCGCAATGTAATATGAAAGAGGGAATGCAATCAGTGCATCCATGATCGTCACCGCCAACGCCATTCCAGCCGTGCGGCCAAAAATTCCCAAATTGGTCGGCTTGAACAATTGCACGTACGTGCTGAGTGTAAATTCCTTTACAACCAGCCCGGTAAATTCTTCAAGAAAGTAAAAACTGTTTAATAAAAGTGCGAATAATGAACCGAGATACACCACGATCATATAGAGCATGGGTATTGCAAGCAGAAGTAAAGTTACCAGAGCGGGTCTTTTGTAGAAAAAAGTGGAAAGGCGATTCATATTATCCTCCCACACGGCTGATGTGATCTTTTTCCCAAAACAAAACAACCTTTTGATCGCGCGCCTTGAGCACATCCATCGAGGTTGTCTTTAGGTTTTGTTCGATCACCACCAAATCGCCGCCATCATCCAAAGACACAAGATAGCGTGTGTACAGGCCAAGATAGATCACATCGCGGACTGTGCCATTGGCTTTGTACATAGTTTCTGTAAGAACATCAGAAGCAGAACCCAGATGAATTTTTTCAGGTCGAATGGAAAATTTCTGATCTGAGCCAGTGATGCGCTTTGCAACTTCCCCGCTGACAAGATTTGACGTACCGACGAATCCCGCCACAAAAGAGGATGCGGGTCTTTCGTACACGTCAGAAGGCGAACCGATCTGTTCGATCTTGCCCTGATTGAATACCGCGATACGGTCACTCATCGTCAGCGCTTCTTCCTGATCGTGAGTCACGAAAATAAATGTGATCCCCACCCGTTTTTGAATGGACTTTAATTCCACCTGCATCTGCTGGCGCAATTTCAGATCCAATGCGCCGAGAGGCTCGTCGAGCAGCAACACTTTGGGATGATTGATCAAAGCCCGCGCAAGTGCGACGCGCTGTCTTTGTCCACCTGAAAGCTGGGACGGCTTTCGAGCGGCGAATCCTGCCAGTTGAACAAGATCGAGTATTTCATCCAAGCGCTTTGCCCGCTCTGTTTTTGGAACACGCTTGATCATTAATCCATACGCAATGTTATCGCCGACCGTCATGTGCGGGAACAAGGCATAATCCTGAAATACAGTATTGACATCGCGGTCATACGGCGGCAGATCGGAAACCTCCTGCCCATACAGATGGATCGAGCCAGAAGTTGGCCTGTCAAAACCTGCGATCATGCGCAGACAGGTGGTCTTTCCCGAACCTGAAGGCCCCAGCATGGAAAAAAATTCGCCGTCGTTAATTTCAAGATCAACAGCGTCCACGGCTTTCACGTCACCAAAATATCGGCTGACTTTGTCAAATCGTATGGCGGAATTGGTCATGCGAATTCTCTCTCCAAAATAAATTGTTCGGATGGGATTTTACTCCCACCCGAACAACTGTGACAACATTATTTACAAGGCAGTTCCTACAAAGCGATGACTCTATTACTGGCTGATGATCGCAATGTACGAATCAACCCACTGACTGTATGGCGTGCAATCGCCAGCGCCCGTGGAGCAGGCGGCGGTGGGAGTGCGCCAGAACCAGATCTTGTCGAAATCGTCAAAGCCGTTGACCGCACAGCCTTCGTCGGTCAACAGTTCATTGCCAGTACAGGCGGCGGGAACTGACGGGACAGAACCGAACCAGGAAGCAAGATCACCTTGCAGTTTGGGGTTGAGCGACCATTCCATCCAGGCATAAGCACAATTGGGATGAGGAGCATCCACATGCATCATGGTGGTATCAGCCCAGCCAGTCGCGCCTTCCTGTGGAATGGTGGAAGAGACAGGCGCTTCAGAGAAGTTGACCTGGAAAGGCCATGAGCCCGAAGCGACCACGCCTTCGTTCTTGAAGTCATCCATCTGAACATAAGCATCGTGCCAGTAACGGCTGATCAGTGCTCGCTGGGCGGTGAGCAATTCAACAACAGCATCGAACTGCGTTTGATTGAGATCGTAGGGGTTTTCAATTCCCAATTCGGGATTGTGGAACTTGAGATACAACGCCGCATCCGCAAGATAGATTGGGCCATCATAGGCCTGAACACGGCCAACGTTGGATTGACCGTCAGGAAGGGTCATTTCCGTAAAGGTCACATCCCAGGATGTGGGAGCTTCGGGGAAAACTTCGGTGTTGTACATCAACACATTCGGGCCCCATTGATAAGGCACGCCGTAATGCTTGCCGTCCACAAAATGCCAGGGGGCTTCCTTCAAGCGTTCATCAACGGTATCCCAGGAAGCAATGCGGCTGATGTCAACTTCCTGAACCTTGCCGCCCGCGATCAAACGGTTGGACGCATCACCGGAAGCGGTCACCAAGTCATAGCCGCCCTGATTCATCAAGGTCACCATTTCATCGGATGTGGCGGCGGTCTTCACTGAGACCTTGCAACTGGTCTGCTCTTCGAAAGCAGTCACCCAATCGTAGGCGGGGTCGGTCGAACCGTTTTCGATGTAACCAGCCCAGGCAACGATGGCAACTTCACCTTCAAAGTCGCCGCCAGCGGCGGGAGCTTCAGTAGCCGCAGGCGCTTCAGTTGCGGCGGGTGCTTCGGTAGCCGCAGGGGCTTCAGTTGCGGCGGGCGCTTCGGTTGCGGCAGTGCCGCCGCAAGCTGAAAGTACAAAGCTAGCCAGTACGAATACTGCCAGCAATTTAAATGCAAAATTTTTCATTTTCTCTCTCCTTTGAATTGTCAAATCAAATTACAAATAATCAAGGCCATTCCAAAATACGTTTTTCCATCACCTCCTTCAAGAGTAACCATATGTACACCAAACGAGAAAAATGGATACGATTTGTAGCATTTTCAATTATATGGGGCGAAAGCGGGAAGTCAATTGCCAATTTCCGATTATGACAAACGCCCTCCCGCATCAAACCGACCTCGAACCTGCCTCGCCTTAAAAGCAGAGTCAGCGCTTCAGCCGATTCGCTTCGCTGCCAACCGAATTATAGAAGTGAGTGGCTAAAAGGATGGGCTAAAGACCTTTTACCACAGAGCGCACGGAGTTCACTGAGGTTTTTTAAAGGGTTTTTCTCCGTGATCCCTGTGATCTCTGTGGTTGAATCTTTTGGCAAGCCCACTCAATTAGCCACTCCCTATAGAATTGCAAGGCCTTATATTTTCAAAATACATTAAACTTATCGGCGGTATAATCCTGGAAAATTCATTCAGCGGAGACAGTTCACATGACCGATCTTCCCATTTACCCACTTACGACTGAACACAAAATGCTGCGAGACGCAGCTCGAGATTTTGCCCAAAAAGAAATTTCCCCCATCGCCGCGGAATTCGATGAGAGCGGAGAGTTTCCACATGCCACCATCAAAAAAATGGGAGCGCTCGGCTTCATGGGCATCGAAGTCCCTGAAGATTACGGCGGCGCCGGAATGGACAGCCTGTCTTATGTTCTCGCGTTGGAAGAGATCTGCAAAGTGGATGCGGCGCACGGCGTCATCATGTCTGTTAATAACTCACTGTATTGTCACGGCATTTTTAAATTTGGAACGGAAGAACAAAAGAAAAAATTCATCACGCCCATTGCCAGCGGAGAAGCCATTGGCGCATATTCCCTGACCGAGCCTCAAAGCGGATCAGACGCGGGCACGATGAAAAGCCGCGCCACACGCGACGGCGATTTCTACGTTTTGAATGGCCGCAAATCCTGGGTCACCAGCGGACCTGTGGCTGATTATTTCGTTGTCTTTATGATGACCGATCCTGCAAAAAAACAAAAGGGTGTCAGCGCATTCCTCGTGGACGGAAAAACAAAGGGAATCGTGCGCGGCAAAAAAGAACCCAAACTTGGCATCCGCGCTTCTGCCACCAGTGAGATCATCTTTGAAGATTGCCGCATCCCAGCCGAAAACAGACTCGGCGAAGAAGGCGACGGCTTCAAGATCGCCATGACCGTTTTGGATGCGGGCCGCATCGGTATCGCAACACAAGCGCTCGGAATTGCAGAAGCTGCCTACGAAGCCGCGCGCCAGTATGCGGGTCAGCGCGAAGCGTTTGGTCAGCCCATCGGCGCATTTCAGGGAACAGGATTCAAGATCGCGGATATGAAGACACGTATCGAAGCATCACGCCTTCTCATTTACAATGCCGCAATCGCAAAGGAAAATTCCAAAAAAACAGGCGGACGTTATTCACTGGAAGCATCCATGGCAAAATTGTTTGCTTCAGAAACAGCCATGTTCGTCACACATCAGGCGGTTCAAATTCACGGCGGGATGGGATACAGCAAGGAACTGCCCGTGGAGCGATATTTCCGCGACGCAAAAATTACAGAAATTTATGAAGGCACAAGCGAAATTCAACGGCTTGTGATCTCGCGCATTGAGCTTGGAATAAAATAATAATATGCTGTCGCTTCCATTTTGGAGTTTGATCCCAACTTTTGTGGCGTTGATCGGAACGATTGGCCTGTTTGTTTTAGCTCAACGCCACAAGTGGGCTGAGCCGCTCCTCGAAACAGAATCAGCCCCTTCGGTCGAGAAGACTGCGGAAAGTGAATCAACTGGTCAGGATTTCAAATCCCGCCTCGCTTTTTTCATCGCGCAATATCGTTGGGAAATCCTGTTGGCAGGTGTGACGCTATCGTTGGCAATTTTTCTTTTCCTATTCGCGCCAGCGCAGATAACTGGCAGACCTCAAATCAACCCTCTGGAACCAGGCCGCCCATTTTTCTTCCTGCACTGGCAGCGCAACGTACTCAACATTTTTTACTATGAAGCGGCCACGATCAGCAACCTGCTGACGGGCTTGCTTGCGCTGGCTCTTGTAATCACAGCGATGGTGCGTCGTTCACGGAGCGACCTGCGAACTGCCCTGCTCTGGACTATGCTGAGTCTGGCCGCAGCCGCACAGTGGTGTCTTGGCCGCGGCACGGAAGTTGGGCTGGGCGTGATCTTCTATTTGATCGCGGGGATCGGCTTCTTCGTGTGGGCGCGAATGGCAAACCGACAAATTGCCGCCAACCTAAATCAACCCGTCAAAATAGGGCGCAACCTTGAGATCATGCTGGTTATTGCAATGGTTGCGCTTGCGTCTTTCGGAAGGCTGTTCGAACTGCAAACCATCCCATATGGCATTGAGGGCGATGAAGCCAAGTGGACAGGCGAGGTAGTTTGGCTGGGCGTTCGCGGTCTGGTGGATTTTTCAGGTCTATATCATCGCGACGCCCTGCCCACCAGTTTCTTCATGCAAACGCCGTTCCACAAATTATTTGGCTCGTCAATTTTTATTGCGCGTTTCGAAGTGGCCTTCTTCAGCATTCTGGCGACTTTTCTTTTTTACCTGCTCCTGCGCCGTATCACAAATATCCCATTGGCCTTGCTTTCTGCATGGCTATTAAGTGCATCCATTTTTGATATCAGCGCCAGTCGACTCGCCAATGTAGAAAGCCATGTCAAGCTCTGGCCGATCCTGACCCTGATGTTATTGGCTTGGGCGATTCAAGCGCGCCGCTGGCCTGCCTACGCCATTAGCGGCATTGCATTGGCGCTCGGCCTGCTGACCTATGACACGGTCTGGCCGCTACTGCTGGTTGCAACCATCATTTGCATCATCGAGATCGGGCGGCAAGATATTGACCTCGCGGAAAAAGTCCGTTTTGCTACCGCTCTGCTCGCCCCCTCCATCTTCGCACTACCCATACTCGTGCCCTATCTTGTCAGTCGTTTAAGCTATTATGAATTTAGCGGAAAAGGCTGGGAAGCCGGTCTCTCCACACTCTGGCCGTATTTCGTCAATGTAATTGAAAGTTGGTACATCTTTACCAGTCCTGATTTTCTATACAATCGCGCAGGTCCGCTTGTTAATGGATTCCTCCTACCCTGGATCACATTGGGATTTGTGACCGCCCTTGCAACGATCCGCCAGCGCTTCTCTTACTGGACCTTGATCTGGCTCGTGCTCTTCATCTTTCCCGTGCCGATAGCTGCGCACACCCCGCTTGGACGCGTCTATTACGCCGGCCTGCCTGCCGTCTATGCGCTGGCTGCGCTGGGATTATTTCTATTCGCGCGCGAAAGTCTGCGCACGCTGCGGCAGACACTCCAGCCATTATTTTTCACCTTCGCGCTAACTGTCTTGATCTGGCTGCCGCTTTTTAATTTCTATATCTATTTCAACGAGGTCGATGATGGAGAGGATCGTCAGATACGGCGCGAGATCGCCGAAATGACCAGTTCCGTGGCTGACCCGAATACGCTCATCATTCTGCCCAGCGCTCCGCACGGCAATGAACCGCTCAACAATGAATATCAGATGATCGAACTGTTCATGATGGGAAAAGTGTCAGCGGAGCAAATTCACGATTCCTACATGAATGTGGCACTGGACGATCTTCTGCCCGCCCTGCCCCATGGATTGACAGACCGTCCCAACCTTGAGATCATCCTCGATAAGATCACCACCAGTGACCGCGAAAAACGGGATGCACTCGCCAAGGCACTGCAACGCTGTTACCCCGATGGCGCTCTAACCGAAGGATATTTCTTCGATCGATTCAGCATACCAGCCTCCGTTCTGGCGAAGCCTGCCTGTCTTAGCGCAAGCCTGAATATTGAGATCAATCCGAATCAAAGGGTGACTTGGTCTTTATCTCAAAGTACGGTAACCAGCCTCTCCCTTCATTGTGGAGTTCAAAGCGTAGATCATATCCTGCTTGAAGCCGAAACCCTTCCGCCTCCGCCGGGTTGGCAGGCAGAGACCGCCTTCGCCACCGACTGGAATGGCGGCGGCTTTATGTTGGATAATTATTCAAGCGTGCCGATTGATTTCGAATTTGAAGCATCCACCCCCGAACAGATTTACGTGTGGACACGCACATTAAAACGAGTAGCCGATAACTCACCCTTGCAACTCAAAATCAACGAGCAAGTGGAGACTGTCAGCAATGCGGTGGATGAGGATCTAAACAAATGGATCTGGGAACGGGTTGGGCCGTTCGATGTTCCCGCGGGACAAAACAAGCTGACAATTGGGCGCACCTATGTGGATGATCCGCTTGGGTTCATGGCGATCTTTTTGGACACGTTCATCATCACGCCCGATGAAAACTTCCTGCCTGAACAGAATCAATATTTACCGTTACCGGTCAAAAACTTCCGCTTTGACGGTGAAAAAAATCAGGGACAATTCATGCTCAATCTGGAACCTGGCATTTATCAATGCTACGCTAGTGTGGATGGGAAGCAGAAGCTTGTGGATAACTACGGGAACGACCCCATCAAGTCTAATGTTATTTTGATCGAGATCAAACCGTAAACGATGAAGGCGACTCTCTTCCACAAACACGGGGGATCTGAAGTCCTCGAATATACGGATTTCCCTACACCCGAACCTAAAGCTGGCGAGGTGTTGATTCGCTTGCGCGCGTCAGCCCTTAACCGTATGGATGTTTTTGTCCGCGACGGTTGGCCGGGGCTGAAACTTGAACTCCCGCACATCAACGGCGCGGATGGCGCTGGTGATGTGGCCGAAATTGGTGAAGGTGTCACTGAATTCAAAATTGGAGATCGAGTCGTTATCAACGCCAACCTCGGCTGCGGCAAATGCGAATCCTGTTTAAATGGGCAGGATAACCTCTGCCACGAATGGCATTTACTCGGCGAAACAACTCGCGGAACTTATGCAGAATATGTTTGCCTGCCTGTCCGTCAGCTTTACAAACTGCCAGATGACTTTGACTTCCACGCGGCCGCAGCATGCGGATTGGTATATCAAACCGCGTGGCACTCGATGGTCAAGCGCGGGGGCGTACATGCCGGGGAAACAGTGGCAATTGTCGGCGCGGGCGGAGGCGTGAATTCCGCCAGCATCCAGATCGCAAAATATCTTGGCGCCCGCGTCATAGTCATCGGGTCAAACGAAAAAAGACTGGAAAGGGCTGAATCGCTCGGCGCTGACATTCTGATAGACCGCTCGAAAGAAGCGGATTGGTCAAAGGCGGTTTTTCTCGCAACAGAAAAACGCGGCGTGGATGCGGTCATTGATAATGTCGGCACAACTTTTCCGTTGAGTTTGCGCGCCCTTCGCAAAGGCGGACGACTGCTCACGGTTGGCAACACTGGCGCGCCGCGCTTTGAAATTGACAACCGTTATATTTTTGCCAAGCATCTTTCGATCATCGGCTCCACCATGGGCACGCTGACGGATTTTTCGGAAGTAATGGATTTGATCGTGGCGGGGAAACTAAAGCCGATCCTTGATAAAATCTTTCCGCTCAAGGAAGCCGCCGTCGCACAGGAACGATTATGGCGCGGCGAAAATTTTGGCAAGATCACTCTTGATATAAAATAGGAATCATATGGATCAACATTCAAAGTTGTTGATTTATAAAAGATAAAATGAATTTTCTGAAACGACTTTCGCTGTTTGAAGTTTTGTTGATCGCAACCATTATAGGCATTCATCTGTACGCGGCTTTTTCAGATGCGTATAATTTTCCAAACGCATGGTTCATGCGCGATGATGCCTATTATTATTTTAAAGTAGCCCAGAACATCACTGAAGGCCACGGCATCAGCTTTGATGGGATCAACCTGACCAACGGGTATCACCCGCTATGGCTGCTGGTGTGTATCCCAGTTTTTTATCTCGCCCGCTTTGACCTGATCCTGCCGCTTCGAGTATTGCTGATGGTGATGGCGGTTCTCAACGCGGCGACCGCGGTCTTGATCTATCGGCTTATATCGAAAACACTTTCGCGCTCGGTTGGTATGCTCGCCGCAGCCTTTTGGGCATTTAATTTTTATATTCATACAGTGGTATATGAAATGGGGTTGGAAACACCGCTGGCGGCATTTACAGTCGTACTATTGATCTGGAAAATTTCTCAGTTTGAAGAAGATTGGCGCACACAACCAGTCACTCGCCGTCAACTGGCTGTGCTTGGATGCATCGCAGCGCTCGTACTGTTCAGCCGCCTTGACCTTATCTTTCTGGCGTTTATTGCAGGGGTCTGGATTGTCCTTCGCGGAAAACCGATCCGCTTTCTCCTGCCTTTGGATTTGGTAATTATTTTTCTCTCCACCACGTTTTCCGTGGCGCTCCGAACAGGGCTTGAACCATACAACAATTTTTATGCTTCATCGGCTGTGGAAGTGGCATTCCTCGCACTGATCATCAAAATCGCTTCGCTATACTTCTTTGGTTTATATCAACACCCGCGGACAAGTTCAGTTTGGAAAACGGTACGCCAAACTGTAACGGCTCTTAGCGTCAGCACCATGTTAATTGCTGGTGTTTATCTACTACTTCTCCAAATCGGGATCGGGAAAAATTTCCCGCGAAGCGCCTTTCTGCTCGATTGGGGAATCAGCATAATGCTCATTCTCTCCCTTAGGTCGATTGCGCGTTGGATCGGAAACAAAAATATACAGATTGCCGCTCAACCTGCCCCACTGGCGGAATTGCAAACCAACTGGAGAAAATGGCTGGCCGATGGACTCGTATATTTCGGGATCGTCGGCGGCGCGCTCGCGCTCTACATGTTATTCAATCAAATCACATTTGGAACAACCAGCCCCGTCAGCGGACAGATCAAGCGCTGGTGGGGATCGCTGCCCATCACAATTTACGAAAACCCCGCTGATAACTGGAGATCATTCTTCGGGGTCGGTTATCAGGAAGCCTTCGATACGTGGCAGCCCCTTTCAAGTTTTCTGTTATGGCTCGCAAAAAAAATATACATCCTTTACCCCGGCGCAGATACGACCGACGAACGCTATTACATTGCCATGTTGATCGTTGCCTTGCTGGCGATCATTCTGGTCGCATTGAACACCCGCAGAGTTTTGGAAAAAGCGACAAAGATGGCGTTGATTCCCCTGGCCGCTGGTTGTGGAATACAAATCCTTTCGTACACAGCCACCGCATACGGCGGTGCAAAGGAATGGTATTGGATTAGCCAAATGGTATTTGTAACTTTGGCTGGCAGTTTGTTGATCGAGTTGATAATTCGTCCGCTTCAAAAAATAAAATTCGCCCGCATGGCGCTGGAAGTTTCATCGCTCGTGCTTGGTATTTTTTTTGCATATCAATTCGGAACTCACATTACGACCATCATGCGCTACAACTACTTCCCCGCAGACCGACCGTATGTGGAAGCCCAGGTGTTTCTCGAACAAAACACTCCGCCTGGAAGCATCATCGGCATGACAGGCGGTGGGAATGTCGGCTACTTCATTCATGACCGCACCATTGTCAATATGGATGGTCTTATCAACAGCAACGACTATTTCCATGCGCTGCAGAATATGGAAGCACCAAAATTTCTACGCGAGCGCGGCGTACAAATTATCTTCGCCAGTTCGCAAATGCTTGCCAGTCCGCCCTATTACGATCAGTTCGGGCCGTATCTTGAGAGATACAATGTTTATGGCGGCAAGGGCTTGTTATATCTTTTGGATGAACCCAAATATTAGGAGCTGCATTTGCAAAGAAAATTGTACGACTTAATGGCATTGACCCACATCTCAGGCAGCGCATCCAATGCGGACCTGTTGCCTGATTCTGTTTTAATGGGCATTTCCGCGCCTTCAAATTTTCCGCCCGAATATCCGTCATGAGCAAACAACCCTTTCGAGTAACCCTCCTGTTGTGGCTGGTGTTAACCCTAACAATATGGAACTTCATCCGCTTCTGGACTGCGCTCACATGGCGCGAAGTATTGAATGAATTTTCTTCACAACCCGCATCCGCGATCATTACTGTCAGCGGAGCAGTGTGGATGTTCATTGGAATATTCATTTTGTGGAGCGTCTGGCAGAAAAAAGCCTGGGCGGCGAAACTGCTCCTCGGGGCATCAGCAGGCTACACCGTCTGGTATTGGAGCGAGCGGCTTATCTGGCAAAGTCCGCATCCAAATTGGCCATTCGCTGTTATAGTAAATCTGGTTCTGCTTGGCTTTATCCTATTTGCAATAAAATCATTGTCGAGAGAGGCGTATGAACAAAAAAACGAAAATCCAAAATCTGAATGATCTGAAAGTCGAATCACTCCTCGGCGGCGGTCAGGCTCGGATTGACGCGCAGCACAAAAAGGGAAGATTGACCGCCCGCGAACGATTGGATCTTTTATTGGACAAAGGCTCGTTCCACGAAGTCGACCCGTTTGTTGTGCATCGCACACATGACTTTGAGCTTGATAAACAAAAGTTCATGGGCGACTCAGTTGTGACAGGCTGGGGCACAATTGAGGGAAGACTCGTGTACGTGTACTCACAGGACTTCACTGTTTTTGGTGGAAGTTTGGGCGAGGTACACGCTGAAAAAATTTGCAAGATCATGGACATGGCCATGAAGAACGGCGCGCCCATTATTGGCTTGAACGATTCAGGCGGCGCGCGAATTCAGGAAGGCGTGGTTGCGCTTGCTGGCTATTCCGATATTTTTCTTCGTAACACCATGGCATCAGGAGTCATCCCGCAAATTTCCGCCATTATGGGGCCGTGCGCTGGCGGCGCAGTCTATTCCCCCGCGCTGACAGATTTTATTTTCATGGCGCGCGATACTTCCTATATGTTCGTGACTGGCCCCGATGTTGTAAAAGCGGTAACTCATGAAGAAGTAACGCAGGAGGAACTCGGCGGCGCAAGTGTGCATTCTGAGAAATCTGGTGTGTGTCACATAGCTGCAGACAGCGAAGCAGATACCTTGTATCTCATCCGAAAACTGCTTGGGTATTTGCCGCAGAACAACATGGAAGACGCTCCCTTCATTCAGTCGGATGATCCACTGCGCATGGATGAAGAACTAAATAACATCATCCCTGACGATGCGAATAAACCTTACGATATCAAGGAAGTCATTCGCAAGATCATGGACAGCGGACAGTTCTATGAGATCCACGAGAATTATGCGCAGAACGTAGTAGTTGGCTTCGCGCGTTTGGGCGGACATTCGGTCGGCATCGTGGCAAATCAGCCCGCAGTGCTGGCTGGCGTTTTGGATATTGACGCAAGTGAAAAAGCCGCGCGCTTTGTGCGCTTCTGTGATGCGTTCAACATTCCGATCATCACTTTCGAAGATGTGCCCGGCTTCCTACCCGGTACGTTTCAGGAACATCATGGCATTATCCGCTCTGGCGCAAAATTGCTCTACGCATTCTGCGAAGCGACTGTGCCCAAGCTAACGGTCATTACCCGCAAAGCTTACGGCGGCGCGTACTGCGTGATGTCATCCAAACATATCCGCAGTGACTTGAACCTCGCATGGCCTACAGCCGAGATCGCTGTCATGGGGCCGGACGGCGCGGTTAATATCATCTTCCGCAAGGAGCTTGAAAAAGCAAAAGACCCTGTTAAAAAGAAAGCCGAGCTGGTGGCCGATTACAAGGAAAAATTCGCCAGTCCCTATGTGGCCGCTCAGCGCGGATATATTGACGATGTGATCGAACCAAAGGAAACCCGCCCGCGCTTGATCAATGCGCTGGAAATGTTATCCAACAAGCGAGATGCAAATCCTGCCAAGAAGCATGGAAATATTCCGCTATAGCATCGTCATTGCGAGGCGCATTTTGCCGAAGCAATCCCTTCATAACGGGAGATTGCTTCGTCGGGAAAATCACCCTCCTCGCAACGACATAATACGAGGCATTTATGTTCAATAAAGTATTGGTTGCAAATCGTGGTGAGATCGCAGTCCGCATTATTCGCGCCTGCCGCGAACTGGGCATTGAAACGGTTGCGGTTTATTCGGAAGCAGACCGCAATGCATTACACGTCCGTTATGCGGATGAGGCCTATTTGCTCGGTCCCGCACCTTCACGCGAATCTTATCTGCGGGCAGATAAAATTTTTGAAGTGGCGCGCAAATCTGGCGCAAATGCAATCCACCCCGGCTATGGCTTCCTTGCCGAGCGCGAGGATTTTGCCGCGAAATGCGCGGACTTGGGAATTACTTTTATCGGGCCAAAACCCTCATCCATTGCGGCGATGGGTGACAAAGGAAAAGCGCGCGCAACGGTCATCAAAGCGGGCGTGCCTGTTGTGCCTGGCACAGAAGCTGTCGGCAATATGACGGATGATGATCTGCTTGGTATTGCCCCAACAATCGGATTCCCATTGCTGATCAAAGCCACTGCGGGCGGAGGCGGAAAAGGCATGAGGGAAGTAAAAAGCCTGGAGGAAATGCCGACCCTGCTTGCATCCGCAAGACGCGAGGCTGAATCTTCTTTCGGCGATGGGAATGTCTATTTGGAAAAACTAATCGAAGGCGCGCGCCATATCGAATTCCAGATCATGGCTGATTCTTTTGGAAACGTCATCCATCTGGGCGAACGCGAATGTTCCATTCAAAGACGTCATCAAAAATTATTGGAAGAATCGCCATCGTCATTCCTTGACGATGAACTGCGCGAGAAGATGGGAAGCATCGCCGTTAAATCCGCGCAGGCTGTGGATTATGTCAACGCCGGCACGATAGAGTTTTTAGTTGATAAGGATCGCAATTTTTATTTTCTTGAAATGAACACCCGCCTGCAAGTGGAACATCCCATCACCGAGATGGTGACAGGCGTGGACATCGTGGCTGAACAACTTCGCATCGCGCGCGGCAGGCAATTGAGTTACACACAGGAACAGATCAAGTTCAACGGGCATGCGATTGAATGCCGCATCAACGCGGAGGATCCGTTCAACGGATTCATGCCATCCACGGGGCGCATCATGCACAGCCTGCTCCCCACCGGGCCTGGCGTGCGGATCGATACAGGCGTGTACCCCGGCTTCGAGATCACATCCTTCTACGATCCGATGATCGCAAAATTGATCGTCTGGGGCGAAACGCGCGGACAAGCCATCCTGCGCATGCGCCGCGCGCTGGAGGAATATCGCATCGTTGGCGTGCGGACAAATATTCCCTTCCACCAAACTCTGATGGATTCGCATCGCTTCATGGGCGGTCAATTTGACACTCGCTTTGTGGAGGAACGCTTCTCGATGGATGATGCGATTGAATCGCGCTCTTCCAATGCTGAGATCGCGGCCATTCTCGCCACGTTGGTTGCTCATCAACAAAGTGAATTATCTGCACAGAGAGTCCGACGCAATGAACGCGATACTTCAAACTGGAAGTGGGTCGGCAGATGGGAACGAATGCATCGATAGAGCAATTTTCGATACTTCGACAGGCTCAGTACAAGTTTTGGATTGACGATTTACGATTATTGGTGGTCGAGTAGCCCGAGTGCTCTTCGAGGGCGTATCGAGACCCGATTTACAATTGGCGATTGAGGTCAACGCATGAAATATATTACAACAATTGACGATAAAGAATTCGAGATAGAGATCGTAGATGAACATCACATTCGCATCGGTGACCGCCTGCTGCAAGTTGATTTTGAAGCCGTCAGCGGACAGCCTGTCTTTTCCCTGATCCTGGATGGCAAGTCTTATGAGTCTTATGTTTATCAAGGTGACGAAGACTGGGAAGTGCTCATTCGCGGACAGCAGTATCAGGTCAAGATCGAAGACGAGCGTGAAAAGCGCTTGAGAGCTGCGGCAGGTGGAGGAGTCACTGAGGGCGGTGAATTCCATCTCAAAGCACCCATGCCCGGACTGGTTGTAGCCGTCCTGATCGAAGAAGGTCAGGAAGTAAAAAAGGGACAGGTGATGCTGATCCTCGAATCCATGAAGATGCAGAATGAACTTAAAGCCCCGCGCGATGGCACAATGGGACGCGTCCGCGTGAAGGCTGGCGAGAGTGTGGAGCAAAAGCAGACTTTGTTGAGCGTGCATTAATGAACGGACAGGAAATCGAAGCCAAGTTCCACGTACAAAATTTAGGGAAGATCGAATTGCGCCTTCTGGAGTTGAAGGCGCAATTGATACAACCGCGTGTGCATGAAGTCAACCTGCGCTTCGACAGGCCAGACAGGGAGTTGAGAAACAGTCAACGTGTTTTACGTTTGAGGCAGGATGATATAGCCCGTTTCACATTCAAAGGTCCAAGCGTGGAAGAAGAAGGCGGCATCCTCAGTCGTCAGGAAATCGAGTTTGAGGTGGGGAATTTTGAAAGCGCAAAACATTTTTTGGAAGCAATAGGTTTTGAAGTTGTCGTTTTTTACGAAAAATTCCGCACAACCTACGAACTAAACAACACCCATATCATGCTGGATAAATTGCCTTATGGAAGTTTTATTGAGATTGAAGGGGAAAACGCGGAAACGATACGAAGTGTAGCAGATGCGCTTGACTTAAATTGGGAGGCGATGGTCAAAGCTGGTTATCACGCATTGTTCGAACGAGTGGCTGGAAAGTATGGTTTGGATGTTTCAAAATTGAGTTTTGCGGCACTTGAAAAAATAAAGATCACAACAGATGATTTAAACATTCAAGCGGCAGATTCAATAAATTTACAGTAAATCGTTCTCGTTTGAGAATTATTGCTCACACCCCAAGCATGCTCCATATAGGCGGAATCATAGTACTGTCCAAAGTAATCGTTCCTCTTTTGTTTATCATTTGGAAAAAATTTCAAAACATCCACCATGCTGCTCAAATATATTCTCGCTTATAATTAGTGTATGTCAGCGACGAGAGTTCTACCCAAGAAGCTTCGCCCCTTCTTTTGGGATTATCCTTTTGCCCGCCTATCTTTTACAAAGGATAGGGATCTGATCATCCGCCGTCTGTTATCAAGCGGGTCATGGGATGCGGTGTGTTGGATGCGTAGGCAAATTGGCGATCAGACACTTCGAGAATGGCTGATTGCCCACAAAGGCAGAGGACTTACCCCGCGTCAGCTCCGCTTTTGGGGGTTGGTTTATGATCTTCCCGCACGTCAGATTAACAACTGGGTACGAGCTGCACAAAATGGGGTGTGGGAAAATCGATGAAATATTCCACCGATGGTCTGCCTAAAAAACAAATCGGAGTTTTGAAATCATTGGGAGTACAAATGTCCGCCAGGGGATTCTATCTTGCGGGTGGCACTGCGCTTGCAATTCACCTTTCACACCGTATCTCAGTAGACTTGGATTGGTTCACTCCTAATTCCTTCGCAGATGGGATGATCCTTGCCCAGTCGCTTCGCAATTCAAATATTGATTTGGATATCGAACAGGTATCGTCTGGCACATTGCACGGAAGCGTGAAAGGAGTGCGCGTGTCTTTCTTGCAATATCAGTACCCACTTCTTAAGCCGCTCGCACAGTGGAATGAAATGAATTGTCCGCTCGCTTCGCTGGAAGATCTCGCTTGTATGAAACTCTCAGCAATTGCCCAACGTGGTGCGCGCAAAGACTTTTGCGATATTTACACTTTGGGAAAGAAAGCTTTTTCTCTGTCACAGATGCTTGGCTTTTACCAAAAAAAATTCGGCATTAAGGATATTGGCTCGGTTTTATACGGGCTTGTTTATTTTGATGATGCTGAAAGTGAGCGAATGCCTAGAATGCTTTTGGATGTCAGTTGGAGGGAGATTAGAAATACCATCCTCAGTTGGGTGAAAGAAATTTCGTAAAGAGAAAGTTCTTTCGTTATCTCAATTGATCTATGAATTTTATGGGAGATTCTTACCGCAGGAGGTGAAAATGAACATCAAAGGCATGGACTCGCTCGCAAAACACGTCCCTGAATTAAACTCAACGGGTGGAAAATTACGGATTACGCTTTACGCAGTTGGCCTGTTCATACTGGTCAATGTTTATTTCATCCTCACAGACAACATCCCCACCTGGAGCATCGACAGCGAGATCATCATCAGTTCGCTGGGGTTTCTTCTCTTAAGTTTCTTCTTCTCCCGCAAACAAGTGTATAAGGAAAAATATAAAGAGCTCGCCTATCGCAACGCTTTTGCTCATTATGCCATGCCTGGGCTGGGACTTATCTTCGGGGCCGTCGCACATGCTGGCTACATGAACGGTCCCTTTGTGCCTGTTGGCTGGTGGACAATCATCTTTCTTGCACTTGGTTGGTTCATGGTCTCTGTCGGCGCATTATTATGGATTCGCAGCGTCTCCATTTTTGGTGTGGACAATCTCACGCTTTTATACGTTTATTATCCCGAGGAAGGCCGCATCGTTGACTCGAGCATTTACAGCATTCTGCGTCATCCGATCTACGCAAGCGCAATCCGAGTTTGGGTCGGACTTGCGCTCCTGAATGGCAATGCAAATTCCATCATATTCTCCATTTTCGTGCCACTCGGGTTTACAGGCTGGATCCGTCTTGTGGAAGAAAAGGAATTGATCGAACGCTTTGGGAAATTCTATGTTGAATATCGTAAACGCGTCCCCGCTTTTTGGCCAAAATGGTATGATCTGGGAGCATTCTTCAAATTTCTAATCATGGGAAGGTGAAAAAAAATGACAGCCATCGTAATCGAAAATCTAGGCCGCAGCTTCGTCACAACAACTGGCACAATCCGACGCACGCAAAAAACTGTGACCGCATTGGACAATGTCAGCCTGACGGTTGAGCCCGGCGAGCTATTCGGTTTGCTAGGTCCCAATGGAGCCGGCAAGACTACGCTCACCCGAATTCTATCCACTGTTCTTTTGCCAAGTTCAGGCCGCGCCGAAGTCCTCGGACTGGATGTGGTACGCGACGCCAAACAATTACGCCCGCGAATCGGCATGGTCTATGGCGGTGAGCGCGGATTGTATTGGCGGCTTTCAGGCCGCGATAACATCCAATACTTTGCCGATCTGTACCTCGTGCCACCGGAGGTTTCCCGCAAACGCATCCCTGAACTTCTTGAACTGGTCGGGTTGAAAGACCGCGCCGAAGAGCGTGTGGAGGGTTATTCGCGCGGAATGAAACAGCGCCTCCACATCGCCCGAGGGCTGATCAATGACCCCGATGTGCTCTTCCTTGACGAACCAACTATCGGCTTGGACCCTATCGCGGCCCGTGAATTACGAACTGTCATCGCCGATCTGCACAATGCAGGCAAGACAATCTTCCTCACATCCCACTACATGTACGAAGTGGATGCTCTCTGTCAACGCGTGGCAGTGGTGAACAAAGGCCAGATCGTGATGATGGATACGCCTGCGGCGCTCAAACAATTGGTGGCAAATTTGGAAGTGGTTGAAGTTGAATGCCTGAGCGTCTCGTCAGAAGCTATAAACCGTTTGCGAGATCATCCACGCGTGGAAGCAGTCCATGTGGATAACCGCGATCAGGTACAAGTTTTGCAGATCCAGGCTCCCGGTGGAGTGAAATACGTGCCCGAATTCCTGCATCTTCTTGATGGCGCAAACATTCAGAAAGTAGTTACCCGTCAGCCCACTCTCGAAGACGCCTACGTAAAATTACTTGGAAAGGATGCGATCAGCGTATGATCTCCCATTTTCTTGGTCTCCTGCGCGTTGTTGCGGCGTCCTTCAATATGCAAGCCAAGGAACGCGCAACAAATCAACTCTTCGTTGGGACGTTATTGATTCTGCCGGTGATCTTTACAATTCTCTCGGTCAGCACATACATTTACGGTGGAAAAGCGGATTTCGGACTTTATGCTGTTATCGGAGCGGGAATGGTGGGGATTTGGAATGCCAATTTATGGACATCAGGCCGCATCGTGGAGGGCGAACGGCGTGGCGGGACTCTGTCCGCGCTGATAGCTGCTCCCACACCATTTCCAGTTGTGCTGGTCGGTAAAAGCCTGTCAAATGCTGTGGTATCGCTCATCTCGATGGCAATGACGTTTGCCACCGGTCTGATCGTCTTCCGCCTTCCATTGGATATCGAAAACCCCTTCGCTTTTATCATCAGCCTGTTACTGACTCTGGTTGCAATGACCAGTCTCGGGCTGGTGCTCGGATCGTTCTTTGTCCTCACACGCAACGCAGGAGCTTTTATAGAAGTGGCAAATTACCCCATCTTCATCCTCTCCGGCCTGATGTTTCCACTAACGATCCTGCCATTTTGGCTGAAGCCACTCTCAGCAGCATTGGCTCCCATGTGGGGCAATCTCGCCCTTGGCGTTGCCGCAGGATTGGTCGCGGGGAATCCATGGCTAATCGATCTATACCTGATCGGGCTGTCGCTCATCTACTTACTCATCGCCAGGGCTTTATTTACACAGGTGGAGTATCGGGTTCGCAGGGACGGCTCATTGGAGACATTTTAATGAATCACTGGCCGCAACTTTTCAAAACTGGAGCGAGAGCCGGCTGGGCGAACCTGTCAGTTGAACTGACACCAGCCACAGTTCTTGGCGCCCGCATTCCGCGCACCGTTCTTCAGGCGATTTTCTTCGTTCTGATTGCATATGCCGCGGGAGGTATCGAGCTGGCCAGATTCGCGCTCATCGGGAACATGATGCACGCTGCCATTTTTAGCTGCATCGTAGATATGTCTATCGTGATTGAATTGGAGAAGTGGAATGGGACCCTGCCATACCTGATCGCCTCACCGGCGAACTGGTTTCCAATGATGCTTGGGCGCAGTTTAGCTGGATACGCAGAAGGGCTCGTACGGATCGTGCTGGTATTGTGTTTTTTGCTCCCTATTTTTGGCATGGGGATTCCAGCCATAGACCTTTTACGCGCCGTTCCATTGTTCCTCGTCACAGCCGCTGCCGCCTCGGCGCTTGGTTGGTTATCGGGCGCAATCATGTTACCAACACGCTGGGGATTGCTCGTCTGCAACACAATTGGCTATCTCATGATGGTGACCTGCGGCGTGAATTTCCCGTTCACGGCTCTGCCGCCCGCCATTCAATGGATAGGCCACGCCCTGCCCATGACTCACGGTCTGCTGGCGATACGGGCTGTAATTGACGGCGCTACTTATTCGGATGTAGCTGGTTTGATGGTGAGTGAAATCATCATCGGCCTTATCTACGGCGCTGTGGCTTGGAAACTGTTCGCACACCGATTGGATGTCGCCCGCCAAACAGGAAATATCGAGCAATTCTAAATTCTGGAGCGTTAAATGAACGCCTTTGAGAAAAAACCAAACCGAATGCTGAAATTCTTTTTCAAGGTTCCTGTCTGGCTTCACAAAATGGGGTTGGGCGGCTGGGAGCGCTTGATCGGCGCGCAGTGGATGTTCATCACCACCAAAGGGCGCAAGACTGGCAAACCCCGCAACTCCATGGTCGACGTGATGGATTACGATAAAGCCACCGACACCTATTACATTGAAGCCGCCTATGGCGCGCGCGCCGACTGGTATAAAAATATGCAAAGCAATCCCGTCTTTGAGGCGCAGGTCGGACGCAGAAAATTCAAGGCACGCGCGGGCACGCTTTCCACAGAAGGCGCAAGCGACATGCTTGTTCAATTCTATCGAACCAAGCCCGCCTACACCCGATCCGTGATGGCCATGGCGGGTATGAAATTCAAAGACGAAGATGAACTGCGCATCCTCGGAAAAAACCTAACCCTTCTGGCTATAAAACCTGAAAAAGAGTAAAACAAAATGAAAAAAATCCTGATCGTGGGCGGGTATGGATATACCGGCAAACTGCTTGCCAAACATTTGCTCGCTCAAACTGATATGGAGATCATCATCGCGGGCCGCAACCTGGATAAGGCGCAGGCATTTGCCGCCAAACTAAATGATCCGCGTCTGACAGCTTTATGTGTTGATGCGGCTGACTCCAACTCCCTGCGCCCCGCGCTTCAAAACGTGGACCTGTGTCTGGTCGCTGCACCTCTGACATCTCTCAACCCTGAGAGAGTGATCCGCGCGTGCGTCGAGGCAAATGTTGATTACCTCGATGTTCAATATTCCACGGCAAAGATAGACCTGCTAAATTCCCTCGCCACAGAAATCAAACAAAGGAATCTATGCTTTGTCACCGAGGCTGGCTATCATCCCGGTCTCCCCTCCGCGCTCATCCGCTACGCCGCCTCAAAAATGGACAGCGTTGAATCAGCAGTCACAGCGGGCTATCTCAACATGGGCGGAAACCTGCCCTACACCGAAGCCGTGGACGAACTCATGGAGGGCTTCAAGGATTATCAGGCACAAGTCTTCAAAAACGGCGCGTGGACAAAACCCAAATCATGGGACATGCGAAAATTCGATTTCGGTCCTGAACTCGGCACGCGTACCTGCTATTCCATGTTCTTTGAAGAGTTGCGTAGCTTGCCCGAAATGTATCCCTCGCTTAAGAATACAGGCTTTTATATTTCAGGTTCAAACTTCATTACAGACGTGTTGATCACACCCATCGTAATGATCGGGTTGAAACTCGCGCCAAAGCGCGGACTCCGCCCACTTGGGAAGTTGATGTGGTGGGGTATGATGAATCTGTCGAAGCCGCCTTATCGGGTGGCGCTCAAAGTGGAAGCAAAAGGCAAATTAAACGGCGAGCAGGTTCAGGTCAATGCGCGATGCGAGCATGAAGACGGCTACGAACTGACCGCGATTCCCGTTGTCGCCTTTCTCATGCAATACGAAAAAATCCGCTGTCCCGGCCTGCATTTGATGGGACATCTCGCAGAGCCGAATCAACTTTTCAAGGACATGCAAAGCATGGGCGTAAAATTTATCGAAGAATAATTTCCAGTTCGTTAACCCAGTTGACAGTTTGAACATCCCCACCCACACCCAACAACTTCGGCAGTAACATTTCCATCGCAGCCGAATCGCCAGAAGTAAAGAACTCCGTATATCCAGTCTCTCCCGCTTCGTTGAGCAAACCCTTTGCTTCCAACAATCTCCGCACCTGACGTGACACTGCGGGCGCAGGGTCAATCACGCGGACATATTCGCCAGCAATTTCCTGAATTAACGGAATCACGAACGGGTAATGTGTGCATCCAAGAACGACGGTGTCAATATTTTTTTCAAGCATCGGGGTAAGCGCATCTTCCAAAATTCTGCGGGTGGACATTGAATCTAATTCCCCATTTTCAATTTGACCTACCAACCCCGGGCAGGTATGTTGAAACAACTCAACACCCGCGCCAAAGCGTTCCACAACAGACGCATACAACGCGCCCTGAAATGTGGCAGGAGTTGCCAGCACACCAACCTTGCCTGTCTTCGTCGTCTCCGCCGCGGGTTTGACAGCAGGCTCCATACCCACAAAAGGGACATCAGGGAATCGTCCGCGCAAATATTTCAACGCCGCCGCTGATGCAGTATTGCAAGCCACAACGATCAATTTGGAATTTTGTTCGAGCAAAAATCTTGTGATCCCCTCGGAAAATTTCTGTATCTCCTCCATCGAGCGCGGCCCATACGGCACATGTCCCTGATCGCCAAAGTAGATCACAGATTCGTTCGGCATTTGCTCGCGCATTGCACGCAGGACGGATAGTCCGCCTACACCAGAGTCGAATACACCGATGGGGTTTTCCAATGATTTCATATAAGGATAATATTACCGCTTATTTTTTACGCACATAAAGCAGTTTTTCAACATGAGCTACAACTTGTCCCTGCTCACCCAAAACGTCAACTGAAAACATTGGCTCGATCTTTTCGCCGCGATCTGCCACGGCGCGAATTTCATTTACGCGTTCCGGGGTGATTTGAAAAACAGCCTTCACTGTGCCGCGCCCAGGGCTGACAAATTTTATACTCGCCGCCTTATCCCATACAATATAATCGGGACCCAAAACACGCATCATGATCAACATAAACCACGGGTCGCACATCGCATACAAAGAGCCGCCAAAATGAACGCCAACGATATTTCGATTGAGCGCAGTCAGTTTCATTTCAACATGGATCGTAAGTTCATCAATTGTACGGGAACGTATCCCCGCGCCTAAAAGCGGAGGATAAAAATTGATCAGTCGCTCACGAAGCCGAAGCCAAAAAGAATTCATTTATTTCAATAAAATCCAAATTACTTTCCCGAAGCATCTACAAAGGATTTAAACAATCTTTGCATGGATGGTTGATCCGTCAACCATTCAGGATGCCACTGCACGCCTACGGCATAACGATGGTCGGGAATTTCCACTATCTCCACTAGGCCATCGGGGGCATGACCTGCGACACGCAAGCTGGGAGCAATATCCTTCAGACCTTGATGATGCAAACTATTGACGTTGAGCAATGTCTCACCAAAGATTTCAGCAGAACGTGTGGTTTCATCCACATTCACGTGATGAACGAGTGTGCGGCGCAAATCACCGGGATAGGCATGATCCAATGCGCCTTTCAGTTGATCGTAGATGTGGGTGTAAAGTGTTCCGCCCAATGCGACATTCATCACCTGTGCGCCCCGGCAAATTCCCAAGATCGGCTTGCCATCGTCCACGGCGGTGCGCATTAAACTGAGTTCGGTAAAATCCCGCTTCTCGTCCACCTCGCCAATTCTCGGGTGGGATGATCCGCTGAAATGCTCCTTGGCCACATCCCCGCCGCCAGAAAAGAGAATGCCTGAGAGGTGGGAATACAAGTCGAGGAAGTCTTCCTCAGACAAAATGGCGGGAATGAGAATAGGCAACCCGCCAGCCTGCACAATTGCGTTGATATAAGAATGTTGAAGTGCTGTGAGTGGATGTCCGTCAGAGTCTTTGCCGTTACGTGTGGTGATGCCAATCAGAGGTTTGGCCATGATCTACTCCAAAACAAAAAGACCCTAAAGGTCTTGAGGACCTTTAGGGTCTTTCCAAAAGCCCTAGTCGAATTTTTGCTTGAGGCGAGCGCCTTTGCCTGTGCGGTCGCGCATAAAGTACAACTGTGCGCGGCGGACTTTGCCGTGGCGTTCAACAACGATCTTGTCAATGCGCGGAGAGCGGAGAAGGAATGTGCGCTCCACGCCGATACCGTTGGTAGCCATGCGGCGCACGGTTACAGACGAATCGTTGCCGCCCTTGCGGAGGCGGATCACAATTCCCTTGAATTCCTGAATACGTTCGCGGTCGCCTTCTTTGATCTTGACGTGTACGCTAACGGTATCACCAGAACTCAGTTGGGGAATTTTCTCATTAATTTTGGCCTCAACGGCCTTGATAAAGTCAGTCATTTTTTTCGCTCTTCCTTGCTTTATTTGTTTGGTATCCTGAAACGCGACGGCAGAGTATAGCACGCAATTTCTGATTATACAAGACCGTTTTCGAAATTAAAACCAAAGAAAAACATTTGTCACGGCTTTCTCAAAGTCGAAAAATCTTAACGCGAATTACGCGAAAAAGCGAAAGGCGCGAATTTTTTATAAGTTTTCGCGGAAATTTGCCTGATTTGCGCTTTTCGCGTTAAGCCTTGCTACAAAATTGAAAATGCGTCAAACTACTTTGAGAAAGCCATAAAACATTTGTACACGGATTGAATGCATTTTTTCCGTGTACTGAATAAATGCATTAGGAATATTTCCTCACAGCCAGCACTGCATTATGACCGCCAAAACCAAAGGCATTACTGATCGCAAGCGAGATGTTTGCCTCGCGCGCGGTATTTGGTATGTAATCCAAATCGCATTCTGGGTCAGGTGTGTGATAGTGGATCGTGGGCGGCAGAATCCCTTCGCGAATGGCCTGCACACAGAAAATCGCCTCCAGGGCGCCTGTGGCACCCATCATGTGCCCAGTCATGGATTTGGTGGACGACACTGGGATTTTATAAGCCAGGTCACCAAAGGCAGATTTAATGGCGCGTGTTTCGGATTGATCGTTCAAGAGCGTTCCTGTGCCATGAGCATTGATATAGCCCACATCCTCGATGTTCGCTTCCGCGGATGATAACGCCATACGAATGGCGGAAGCGCCGCCCTGGCCATGTTCATGTGGCGCAGTCACATGGTAGGCATCTGCTGTGGCGCCATAACCAGCCAATTCAGCGAAAATGGTTGCGCCGCGAGCCTTTGCGCTGGATTCGCGCTCCAGTATCAACACAGCCGCGCCTTCGCCCATTACCAGTCCATCACGATTTTTATCGAAGGGCTGCGGCGTCATCGAATAATCATCATTGCGGCGTGACATCGCGCCCACGCGGTCAAATGCAGCCACACCTGTGGACGTGATGGTCGACTCGGCCGCGCCTGTCAGCGCCGCATCGATCATCCCTGTCCGCAGCATCATCAAGGCGGTGCCAATGCCGTCAGAACCAGAAGCGCAGGCCGAAGCCACAGAAAAGCACGGACCTTTAATTCCGAACTCAATCGCGGTCATGCCCGCGCCGCCATTCGCCATCAACATGGGAATCAGAAATGGACTCACCCGCCGCGGCCCTTCAGTATGATTCGTTAAAATAGCTTCCTGTAATGAATGCAGCCCTCCAATTGCGGAGGAAATGATCACACCAATACGCCCCGAATTTTCCTCCGTGATCTGCAAGTTTGAATGAGTCAAAGCCTCCCTCGCAGCCGCAATGGTAAATTGCTCAAAGCGGTCGCGTCGGCGCGCCTCTTTCGCATCCATAAAATTTTCAGGCTTGAACTCTTTCACTTCCGCGGCAATATGCACCTGTAGCGGTGATGAATCAAACAGAGTGATCGGCGCAACACCAGAAACACCCGCGATCAAATTACTCCATGTTTCCCGCACATTCAAACCAAGAGGATTAACTGTCCCCATTCCTGTAACAACAATACGGTCCTGCATAACTCTCCTCCAGCGATTATTTACAAAATGAATTTGACTTTACATAAAACCCCATTGAATAAAAAACGTGTCGCTCGAAAATATTCCGCATCACACTTAACGCAGGCCTGATTGCGCTCTTATATCTGATTCGCAGCCCTGGCATTCTCCGCCCATTCGCCGCCATTGGCAAGCTGCCGAATATCAGCCCAGCCATAAGCCGCCTCAAGCAAATCCACGCCACCAATTTCGATCTGCTTTTCACGGAGAAGTTTAGCGCCGAGCCGTTCGTAAAATCTGCGGGCGGGATTCTTTGCCAACACCCAAACAAGCATGGATTCCACCTGCCTAGTAAGCAGGTCTTGCGCAACTTTATGCACCAGTTTTCTGCCGATTCCCTTATTGTGACTGGATTTCAAAATATAAATCGCAAACAACTCTCCGCGATAATTGGCATCATTTTCACGCTCATTTCCAAAATTTGCGAAACCGATGATTTTCTGATCCACCTCGGCAACAAGAACGTTATGATATTCATCTGCTGGATTTAAAAGCGATGCCGCCCACTGCGCAGTACGGCGCTCAACAGACAGGTTGTTCAGGAAATCGTCAGGCACCAACCCTTGATACGTCTCCCGCCACGAAGCAATATGCACTTGCGCAATATGAGCCGCATCATCCAAAACCGCGCGGTGAATATTCAACATCAATTACTCTCCAGGTTTTGGAGTGTAATCCCCTTCAACCCAAAACTCCCCCGTCGGGCTGACTTCCTTCTTCCAAACAGGCACGATCTCTTTCAAACGGTCGATCCCATAACGCGCGGCATCAAAGACGCCCGTATCACGATGCGCGGCGGTGCAGGCAATTAACACCGTTGGCGTTTTGGGATACAGCTTGCCTATACGTTGGACAACAGCAATTCCTTCGATCACAGGCCAGCGCTCACGGATTTCATCAGCGACCTGTTTCATTTTTTCTTCAGCCATTGGGATATAGGCTTCGTATTCAAGAAATTCCGTCTCATGCGGATTATCACGAGATGTGACACCACGCACCATGCCAGTGAAGATTGCTGCGGCGCCCGTGGATGTCAATGTGATCTTTGCCAGCAGATCGTTCAAGTCAATTTCGGATTCTGTGATGGAGAATATTGTTGGAAGGTTGAATGTTGAAGGTTGCATATTTTTTTGACAGCAAGCTGTCAAACTCCAAAAATTTAGCCGCCAGAAACGGGCGGGAATAAGGCAACTTCTGCGTTCGAAGGAACAACAGCATCATCAAAGGCATATTCGCGGTTGATGGTGATCAGCACAGACTTCATAGAGTCTTTGAGATTCGGATAATCCGTTGAAAGTTTCTCTTTCAGTCCCAGAATGGTCAAGTCAACAGGGATATCGATCTCAAGAGATTTCGTCCCTGCGCGGTCGCGGATGGTTGCAAAAAATAAAAGTTTAATATGATTCATCTCTATATCCAGATATCGTTTGGAGCTGTAAGTTCATCTTTCACGTCGCCAGTGTTGACTGTACCAGCAGGCTCGATCAACAGAATATGGCATTCGTTTTCGGCAACGGGCTTGTGTTCCATCCCTTTCGGGACAACGAACATCTCACCTTCTTTCAATAAAACATTCCCATCTCGAAACAAAATTTTCAACTGGCCTTTCACAACAATAAATACTTCATCTGTTTCAGGATGGTCATGCCAGACAAATTCTCCATGCACCTTCGCCAACTTGAGATGGTAGTCATTCAACTGGGCGACGATCTTTGGAGACCAATGTTCGGAGAATTTGAGAAGTTTTTCCTCAAAATTAATCGACTGATAGTTCATATCATTCATTTATCACATCGCCAGATTGGCCGCCATGTTTCTCGACAAGGCGGATATTTTGAATTCTCATGGTTTTTTCGGCGGCTTTGGCCATATCATAAACAGTCAATGCGGCGACGGACACAGCGGTCAACGCTTCCATTTCCACGCCTGTTTTGCCAGTCACTTTGGCAGTGGCGGTAATGACAACGCCGGGCAGAGATTCGTCAAGCGCGAGGTCCACATCCACTTTCGAAAGGAAGAGCGGATGACATAACGGGATCAGCTCCGAGGTCCGTTTTGAAGCGCTGATTCCCGCGATCTGTGCCACAGTCAAGACATCCCCTTTTTTGATCTGCCCAGCACGGATCAATTCAAAAGTCTCCTGCTTCATGTGGACTTCACCGCGCGCAGTGGCAGTTCTTTCAGTATCGGGCTTGCCGCCAACGTCCACCATATGTGCGCGGCCGTGCTCATCAAGGTGAGTTAGTTTTGACATGGGCAGGATTATACACGCACTTGTACTCAAGAGTTGCCGCTGGTCGAGTAGGCGGTGAAGGCATCAGCATAAACAAATCACAAAATCCGCCGCCGTATCGAGACCAAGGCACTGGTATAATTCGCGCGCTATGGAAAACCTGTTGGGAAATCAAATCACTGGCTACAAGGTAAATACCCCTGTTTATGAAGGGCCGCTTGACCTTTTGCTTAGCCTGATCGAACGCTCTGAATTAAACATTACCGCCATTTCGCTTGCGGCAGTGACGGATCAATATTTGTCTTATCTGCACGGGCTTGAGCGAATGATGCCCGATGAAATTTCATCTTTCCTTGTCATTGCGGCAAAATTGGTACAGATCAAATCAGAGGCGTTATTGCCGCGCCCCGTGGAACGCGAACCCGGTGAAGAAGACCCTGGCGTTGATTTGGTTGAGCAATTACGATTATACAAACGCTACAAGGAAATTGCGGGCTGGCTGATCTCGCGCCAGGAGAATAATCTCCGAACACACTTGCGGGTTGCGCCTCCACCCAAAGTGGAAGCCAAGCTCGATCTTTCCAACCTGACACTTGAGGGGCTGCTTGCCGCAGCGGCATCGGCCTTTGCTAAGGGACAGGAGAAGAAAGCGCTTGGCACGATCATCTCCGCGCCGCGCGTGACCATTCGTGAGAAGATCGAATTTATCACGAAGACCATGAAGAACATTCAGCGCATGACCTTTAGCGGATTAATTACAGACAAATCCACGCGCATTGAAATTGTGGTTACATTTTTAGCCATGCTGGAATTGATCAAACGCTATCGCATCTCTGCCGTTCAAAGCGAGTTGTTCGGGGACATCGAATTTGAGAAGATGGACGAGTGGAAAGAAGACGAAGAGATCGATATTGAGTTTGAGTAGGTCACGCTTGAAGCGTGACCTTTTTGTTTTACGGGGTTGTCTCTAACCGTGCCAGGTTGAATATTTATTTTGCAGGTATTCGTATCCCCATCATCAAATATTTAGATGTCTTTAGAAGAACTAAACAAGCTATGACATCTGTCACTTCGGTACGAAGCGATTTTCCGTATAATAAACCTAAAGAAATCTTGTGGGAAAAACAAAGATGCCCGTAAAGAAAAGTAACAAAGGAGATTTCAAGCCAATGCAAAAACTCAAAGATAGAAAACCCCTGCTCATAAAACTACTGGCGATTGTTCTGCTGGTCTTGCTGTGTTGTAACTTGCCGTCACTGCTGTTCTGGCCGCTGTGCTTGAAGCAGGATCTCTTTCGTCCATTCCACACTGAAGTACTCGTTTCCGCCTGTAAAAGCGCGAAAGTTTTTGGTGTACCCAATGGAGAGGCATTATTCGTATTCGAAGGGCGTACTGACAAGATGTACATGCTGGATTTACGCACTGGTGAAAAGAGAGATATTCCCAATGATCCACTTTTGCTTGATCATGGTGTGTTTCTAAGTCCAGAATTGGTCTGGCTGGAAGGTAGTTTTAGCCGACCAGAAAGTCCAGGTTATAGGCCTCACTACATTCTGGATTTGACCGATGGTCAGCGATATGAATTGCTAGATTTGACTTGGCTTCCACGGCTGGAAGGCGGCAAGTTTGACCCTCAATATTATGCATATTTTCAATCTGCAGAACATGTTTTCATCCATCATGCAGAAAATACCCTGATTGCTTTGCCTTCAAATTTTCGCACCAACGAAAATGGAGGGGTAGTTTTTTCCTGGTATTCCAATGTTTCGGAGAATGGTGAAATACTCGAACAGTTGATGAAAGACTTAGGAGTGGATTATGAGATTGTGGATTTCTCGCTCAAATATGCCAATATCCCTTCGCCAACAGGCAGATACATTGTCCACGGTGATGGCATTTACATTTCGGAAACGCACACGCCAGTTATAACCCGAGATATGGGATTGTATTTCGGAGGTTGGTATTACGATGAAAGCGGGGTAGTGTTTCGACAGCCAGGGTACGATCTGATTAATTTTGGCCCAGATTTCGGAGGAGGGTACTATTACATTCCCGGCCCTGTTCTCAAACTTCTTCTACCGGCACCATGAGGCATATATAGCCATAATTCAGACTGAAATGTCTACCTTTTGTTTGCCCCAAAAGCGGGAATATAACCAAAGCGCAATTAACGCCCCAAGACCGTCAAACACCAAAACATCAAAAACGGATGGCCCGCGTCCCGGCACAAAGGATTGATGGAATTCATCCGTTGCGGCATACGCCAAAGTCATCAGCCACGCAAGCCAGTATTGTTTTTTGTTGTACTTCAAAAAATAAAAATAAGACAATGCGAGCAAACCATAGCCGATCATGTGTCCCATTTTCTTGATGCTAAAGTCCCAACTCTGAAAACTGGGCAGGACATCGTCAGGCTGGGCGGAGAACGCAAAGATCACGGCCATCATTAAAAACGCGGGAAACCAGCGCGGTACAATTGAAAGAAATTTCTTCATGCTGAGGCACCTTGATCGGAAAAGATGAGGTTTTATTAAAAAGCAATAACGAGTGGCTGCGTTTCACAAACCCACATCACATTATAAGCGCAGGGAGCGTTGACAATGTCCGCGGCGCGTTGCGGGAAGTTGAAAAGCTTGTAAATTCAAACAACTGGCATGCGGCGGGGTTTGTCAGCTATGAAGCTGCGCCCGCCTTCGACAGGGCCTTGCATGTTTTGGATGCGGGCGATTTTCCACTGCTATGGTTCGGCTTATATTCCGAACCGCACATTATACAAACCTCCGAGGTCTTCGCGAAGCGCTCTGTGGGAAGAGAGTTTGGAGTTTCGGTCAACCTGGATTGGCGACCAAGCGTTGAGCGCGAAAGTTATAACGCTGCAATTGAAAAAGTAAAAGACTACATTGCGCTTGGAAGAACTTATCAGGTCAATTACACGATGCGGTTGGATTCCAAATTCAAAGGCAGTGAATGGAATTTTTTTCAGAATCTCGCAAAAAGTCAAAATAAATACGCGGCCTATATTGACACAGGCCGTCATGTGATCTGCTCCGCTTCACCCGAATTATTCTTCAAACTGAACGGGGACAAAATTTTCAGCCGCCCCATGAAAGGAACAGTGAAGCGCGGCCTCACTACAGCTGAAGACAAAGAACTGTCTGAATGGCTGCACAACTCGATCAAAAATCAGGCGGAGAATGTCATGATCGTGGATATGATCCGCAACGATTTGGGGCGCATCGCTAAAATCGGCAGTGTAGATGTGCCCGAATTATTTGCGATTGAAAAATATCCGACCCTGCTTCAAATGACATCTACCGTTCAGGCGAGAACCGAGGCTTCTTTGGATGAGATATTTTCCGCCCTCTTCCCCTGCGCGTCAATTACTGGCGCGCCAAAGGTCAGCACGATGAACATCATTGCGGAGTTGGAGACAACGCCGCGCAAGGTTTACACAGGGAGCATTGGTCATTTCTCGCCGAATCGCAAAGCACAGTTCAGTGTGGCTATCCGCACAGCAATAATCGACAGGGAATCAAACAAAGCTGAGTATGGAGTCGGCGGCGGAATTGTCTGGGATTCAACCAGCGCGGATGAATACAGCGAAGCCATTCTCAAGGCACGTGTATTAACAGACCGTCCTCAGGAATTCTCGCTTTTTGAAACTTTATTATGGACTCCGGAAGATGGATATTTTCTGCGGGAAAAACACGTCGAACGAATGCGCGATTCCGCTGAATATTTCGGCTTTGCTTTTTCAAGTGAAGCAGCGGGGGCATTGCTGGATGAACTTGCCGCGTCCTTTGCATCCCCGCAAAGAGTCAGAGTCTTGTTGAATAGGACTGGAGAATTAAGTGGAGAAGCTATAAGTTTTCAGGCATCAAAAAATTCGTACAAAGTTTGTCTCGCAGAACAAACAATAAATTCCAGGGAAGTTTTTCTATATCACAAAACGACTCAACGCGAGATATACAACACCGCATTGATCGTCCCTCAAATTTATTCCGATGTTTTATTGCATAACGAAAGAGGCGAGCTGACCGAATTCACAATTGGCAATCTTGTTGTGGAAATTAACGGCGAATTGTTCACGCCCCCTGTCTCCAGCGGACTTTTGGCAGGCACATTCAGGGCTCATCTGCTGGAAACACAAGTGATCAAAGAGCGCATTATTCTCAAGGGTGAATTACCGAAATGCTCAAAAGTCTTCCTAATCAATTCTGTCCGCAAATGGGTAGTGGTTGAAATTAACTAAAAAGTGGCCGCCTGTTTTCAGGCGGCCACTTTTTTATCTGGCTATAAATCAACGAGAGCAATGGAGATATTAACGGAGCCATCGCCAAGGTCAACGCCTTGAACTGTAATGGCCTTGCCGCTCTCGTGCCCGTCAAAGACCATGCTAAAGGTGGTATCTGAAGTAACGGTTAACAGGTCTCTTTCGGCGTAACCCAGCTTGCCGAATTCATCGCGATAAAAATTCATCGCATCATTCAGCGATAATTTCGTCTGGAAGTTGACAATATCATTGCCCATGTTGGCTAGGTTGGAGGCATCGTCGGGCAAGGGAAAATCAGTCTGGCCGCCGACTGTAATGCCATCACCACCACCAGTAGCGGGCGGAACTGTAGGCGGGATTTGCGCATCGTTCTGATTGCTTTGAGGCGCTTCTGTGATTTCGGGAAAATCTGGAATTTCAAAATCTTCATTCCCGCCACCCGTCAAAGTTTGACAGGCAAGTGAGGCAAGCACAAGAACAAGGATCGCAAGCAAAACATTGATCTTCTTCATTTCTATTCTCCTATGAAATTTATTTGGGATAATTATATTCAGGCCGCACAAAACGTTAATCCCCCATACAGCATAACTTTCCTCGGGTCTGTGAATTGCCATGTGGTCGTTTAAACACAAGTCCATATTATTAATAGGCCTTTCGCTTTTGTCCGCTAATCCTCGCCAATCTACACTAATCTTTTTGAAAATTCGCGGGGATTGGCGCAGATTGGCGGATTATTTTTGAGTAAGCGAAAGTCCTGATTTAGCCACTCCTCTCCGCTCACATCGTCCCGATGTCCTTCGGGAGGGAATCACAATAAGATGCGTTTTGCATCAGGATGTCAAAAGTTGCTCCGCACTCTGAACCACCGCGCCGCTGGCAACAAGCTGCCGCGACGATTCAATATATCCCGTCATGGTTGTATCTGACTCTATGAACGGAATTTTTTCGCGGATCAGCGCATATACCCCGCGTGTGCCTCGACCGAGATTTTTGTCCGCACCAATGGCCTGCCTGCGGAAGTCAACGCCCTGCGCCGCAGACATCAACTCAATGGCAAGAATCAATTCCACGTTGCCAAGAATATCCCTCAGTTTTAGTCCAGCCGTTACACCCATGCTGACATGGTCTTCGACATTCGCAGATGTGGGAATCGTATCCACGCTCGCGGGATGTGAAAGAACTTTATTTTCCGTTGCCAATGCGGCGGCTGTATATTGAAGGATCATGAAGCCCGAATTCAGTCCACCCTCACGGGTAAGAAATGCCGGGAGCGTATGCGTGTTTGAGCATTCGTCGGTTAGGCGCATGATGCGTCTCTCAGAGATATTCCCCAGCTCACTCACAGAGAATCCCAGATAGTCCATTGCAATTGCCAGGGGCTCACCGTGAAAATTTCCGCCTGATAAAACAGAAATCTCATTTGTTTCATCATCAATAAAGATCAGCGGATTATCCGTAACAGCATTCAACTCGATCTCGAAAACCCAGCGCGCATATGCGATCGCGTCGCGCACCGCACCGTGGACCTGCGGCATACAACGCAGCGTATACGCATCCTGCACATTGAGCGAACTGTGCTCGCGTGTAAATTGACTGTCCTTCAACAAGTTTCGCAAATTATTCGCACATTCTTTCTGGCGTGGAAATGGCCGCAAGTTATGAATGCGTTCATCAAACGCGAGGTCAGTTCCGTTCAACGCTTCAAGACTCAGGCATCCAGCAATATCGGCGGTTTGACTATATCGTTCAGCGCGCAAAGTTTCGAGCACACCAAGCGCTGTCATCACTGACGTGCCATTCGTTAAAGCCAACCCCTCCTTTGCAGCAAGCGTGATCGGTTTTAATCCAGCGCGCTTGAATGCTTCTGAGCCTGAAAGAATTTCTCCGTGATATTCAACAGTCCCTTCACCGATGATCGGCAGGCCCATATGCGCCAGCGGAGCGAGGTCACCGCTTGCGCCGAGCGAACCTTTTTCGGGAATGACAGGATGAATGCCCGCGTTCAACATATCGATCAACAATTGAACCGTCGAAAGACGAATGCCTGAATGTCCGCGTGAAAGCGTGTTGGCGCGGATAAGCATAATGGCGCGAGTCGTGGGAATATCAAAGGGGTCACCAACTCCCACCGCATGACTCACGAGGATATTGTGCTGGAGCAACTCCACTTGATCGGGCGGGATGATACGGTCTTTGAATGCGCCGAAGCCAGTAGTGATGCCATAGGCGATGGTTCCGCGCTCAAGAAGAGTCTGCACAGCATTCGCGGCTCGCGCGACCCTTTGGCCTGCCTCTGCTCCGATCTGCACTTTCGGCGCGTTGGGTTGACCATACGCCACAGCCCGAACTTGATCAAAAGTCAGGCTGGTTCCATCCAATTGAATCATATTTGCATCAGTCATGGAATACTCACTTTTCATTGTTTGAATTTTTACAAAATTGACACATTATTAATTATGTTTGGCAGTGTACCATAAACCCAAACAGGGAACGCTCAAAGGTGATACATAACTTAAGGAAAAAATCACAAGATATTGTTTATTAGATCTCTGCATAAGTAAAACAATTAAGCCACAGAGCGCACAGAGACATTTGAGAAAAGGCTCTTAACTCTTTTTTTCTCTGTGATCTCCGTGGCAAAAACGACTTTTGCAAGAGGTCTATTGCGTTCGGTATCTCTTTAAAACGAAGAACATTTAGAATTCAATCACCTGCGCTATAATCGCTAAAAGCATTTATATTCAAATATAGGTTCCCATGCCCAACCACCTGATCAACTCAAACTCCCCCTACCTGCTACAGCACGCCAACAACCCCGTGGACTGGTATCCCTGGGGCGGAGAAGCATTGACGAAAGCAAAAGCCGAAGACAAACCGATCTTCCTCAGCATCGGATATGCGGCCTGTCATTGGTGCCATGTGATGGCGCATGAATCTTTTGAAGATGAAGAAACAGCCGAATTCATGAACGAGTTCTTTGTCAACATCAAAGTGGATCGCGAGGAACGCCCCGACATTGACGGCATCTACATGCAATCTGTAATTGCCATGACAGGCTCGGGCGGCTGGCCCATGTCCGTTTTTCTGGCGCCCGATCTCAAGCCTTTTTACAGCGGAACATATTTTCCGCCCGTGCGGCGCTACAACATGCCCGCTTTCAAGGATATTCTTTCGGGGCTGGCAAATGCATGGAAGAATGACAGAAGCGAAGTTGAAAAAGTTGGAGAACAGATCATCAACCATCTGACGCTTCAAATCCAAAACAAGAAAAACGATCTTCTCCAGCCTGAGCATTTTGAAGCCATCGTAAAATCAATGGCCGACTCTTACGATTGGGGATATGGCGGCTGGGGTTCTGCTCCAAAATTTCCGCAGCCCATGGCGCTTGAATTCATTCTCGATCACGCTGTCCTAAACAAGCAGGAAGAACATCATAAACTCATCAAGCATTGTTTGAATGCAATGTCGCGCGGCGGCATGTATGATGTTGTCGGCGGCGGTTTCTCACGCTACAGCACCGATAATTTTTGGAGAACGCCTCATTTTGAGAAAATGCTTTACGATAACGCCCTGCTTGTCCGCGCTTATTTGCACGCGTGGCAGGTAACGAAGGAACCCGCCCGCGAGTACGCGAAGCGCATTGTCGAGGAAACTTTGGATTTCGTAATGCGCGAGATGACACACGAACAAGGCGGATTCTATTCTTCGTTGGATGCAGACTCGGAAGGTGTGGAAGGCAAATTCTATGTATGGTCGCTTGACGAAATTCGTGAAACGCTAAAAGATGATTCTGAATTTTTTGAAGCGGCGTACGGAATCACCCCAAACGGCAATTGGGAAGGAAAGACGGTTCTCCACCGAATGTTGGATGATGCCTCCCTCGCCGCCCGCTTCAAACTTAATCTGGAATCTGTTCCTGTCAAATTGGCAGAATCTCATTCCAGGCTTTACTCTGTGCGCGCCTCGCGGATTCGTCCTGGCACCGATGACAAGATCCTCACTGCATGGAATGGGCTGATGCTGTCGGCGTTTGCCGAGGCCGCTCGTGTATTTGCGGACTTAAGTCCGCAGTCCAATACCTATCTTAAAGTGGCTACCCGCAACGCGAAATTTATACTTTCCGAGTTGCGGCCAAACGGTCAACTCTGCAGAGCGTGGCGTGAAGGCTCAACAACGAACGCGGTTTTTCTTGAAGACTATGCCGCATTAATTTTGGGATTGCTTGAGTTATATCAAACTGATTTTGACAACAAGTGGTTCGCATCTGCTCATGAGCTGGCGGATGAGATGATCGAAAAATTCAACGATCCCAACGGCGGCTTCTTCGATACGCCGCATGATGGCGAGGCTTTGCTTATCCGCCCAAAGGATATTTCAGATAATGCGACGCCGTCAGGAAATGCGCTGGCATGTGAAGCATTATTAAAATTGGCCGCGTATACTGATAATGGAAAATATCGCGAACTGGCAGAGCAAGCTTTGGCCATCATGGGAGATTCCGCTTTGCGCTATCCGCTTGGATTTGCGAGATGGCTGTCAGCGGCGGAGAATGCACAGGGGAACATGAAACAGATCGCAGTGTTGGGCGAAGCGGGGGAGGAAATGTTCGAGCGTATGCTCAAGGCCGTTCGAGCAGAATACAGACCGGGCGTGGTGGTGGCCGCTTCCTCCCATCCCCCACCTGAGAATGCCCCGGCGTTATTAAATAATCGCGCGCTCATGAACGGGAAGGCAACCGCTTATGTGTGCGAAGGGTTCGTGTGCAAAGTTCCAACCAATGACCCCGAAACATTAATCGCACAACTTAATACATAAAAAGAAGGTCGCCTGGTGGCGACCTTCTTTGCTTGATATTACTTTTTCTCTTCCAAGTCTTCAGTCTCTTTGTCTGGTTCTTCCTTGGCACCCAGGCCTTCACGGAAGTTCTTGATGCCTTTTCCAAGTTCTCCAGCTATCTTGCCGATACGCCCCGGGCCAAACAAGAGAACAACTATAACGAGAATAATGATCCATTCTGCACCACGTGGTAGTCCTAGCATAAAATTCTCCTTTTTTGAATTTCAACCTTATGCTACCACAATTGAATAAAAAAGTGATTAAACTTCCTTGCGTGAGTAAAAGCTTTCGATGTATCGAATGGCGCGTCGTACGAACCTGCGCAAGCGCGCAAACAAGCGATATTGTTCAGGACGGACGTGTTTCTTGGTCGGCATTGGACCCGTCCACTCAACGACCATGGCGCCCCAGGTGAGGCCAGCGCCAAAACCGACAAACACAACTTTATCGCCAGCCTTGAGCTGTCCTTTTTGCGCCGCTTCCACAGTAGCAATCGGAATGGAAGCGGTGGAAGTATTTCCATAATGCTCGACATTGATAACAAACTTGTCGAGGGGCATCTTTAGATATTTCGCGGCTGTTTCAATAATACGAAAATTCGCCTGATGAGGAATGATCCATTGCACATCATTCGTGGTCATTCCTATTGCTTCCAACGCCTCGATGACTGCCCGCCCCATGACGCGCGTGGCAAAACGGAATACGGCCTTCCCATCCATTTGCACAAAATGCTTGCCCTCGTGCAGGGTCAGTTCCGTAGCGGGGTGACGGGATCCGCCGCCAAGTAAAGTCAATGAATCCGCGCCCGAACCGTCCGAATGCATGACAGCGGAGAGAACGCCACCGGGTTTATCGCTTGCCTGCAAAACAAACGCACCCGCGCCATCGCCGAACAGGATGCAGGTGTTACGATCCTTCCAATCCACAAAGCGTGAAAGTGTCTCGGACCCAATAACCAGCGCATTTTTAATTGAACCACTGCGAATGGCTTGCGCTGCCATGTTCGTGGCAAAAATAAAACCAGAGCAGGCCGCCAGCAGGTCAAACGCACCGGCTTTGGTGGCGCCAATTTGATCCTGGATAATACAAGCCGTTGCGGGGAAAATAAATTCAGGGGAAGAAGTGGAGCAGATGATCAAATCAAGTTCAGTAGGGGCAAGATTCGCCATCTCCAGGGCTTTTAGCGAGGCCTCCACAGCAAGCGTGGATGGGAACTCGTTTTCGCGGGCAATGTGCCGCTCGCGGATGCCTGTGTGGTCGCGAATCCATTCATCATTTGTATCTATGAGCTTGGCGATATCGTCATTGGTCAGTACCGGTTCTGGGACATACATGCCCCACCCCGTAATATGCGCGAATGGCATTATTTCTCCTTTTTACTTGTAGCGGCCCAGAATTAAAGTGGCATTGTGACCGCCAAACCCAAACGAGTTCGACATGACATAATTTGGCTCCGCTTTGCGCGGCTGGTTGGGAACATAATCAAGATCACAAACAGGATCAGGGGTTTCGTAATTAATGGTGGGGGGCAGTATGTTGTTCATGATCGTCATTGCACTGATCACCCCTTCCAATGCGCCAGATGCGCCCAACAAATGACCTGTCATGGATTTCGTGGAGGAAACTGGCACTTTATATGCCTGCTCGCCAAACACAGTTTTGATCGCGGCAGTCTCGCTTTTATCGTTCAAATATGTGGAAGTGCCATGCGCATTGATATAGCTAATATCCTCAGGTTTCAAATCCGCGCTTTGCAGGGCAAGACTCATTGAAATTGCCGCGCCCGCGCCATTCTCGGCGGGAGCAGAGATGTGATGCGCATCGTCAGTTGTGCCGTAACCTGAAAATTCGCACAGGATTTTCGCGCCGCGCGCCTGAGCATATTCAAGGGACTCAAGGATCAAAATACCCGCGCCTTCACCCATCAAAAATCCATCGCGATTTTTATCGAACGGACGAGACGCTGTTTGCGGATCATCATTCCGCGTGGACAAAGCGGTCATTACATTCATACCAGCCATGGAAAGCGAAGTGATCGCCGCCTCGGCTCCGCCAGCGATCATCACATCCGCTGAGCCGCGACGGATCATTTCAGCAGCTTCGCCCAATGCGTTCGTGCCTGAAGCACACGCGGTTGCGAGTGCCATATTAGGACCACGTGCGCCGATGCGAATCGCAATATTGCCCGCAGCGTTATCGGAGATCATCATCGGAATAAGAAATGGGCTGACACGTTCAGGGCCACGTTCGCGCAGGACTTCATATTGCTCAAGTAATGTAATGATCCCGCCGATGCCTGTGCCGATCAAAATGCCGATACGGTCGCGATTCGATTCGTCAACTTTCAAGCCAGCTTGTTCCATAGCCTGCAATGTGGCGGTTGTGGCAAATTGAGAGAAGCGATCCATCTTGCGCGCATCGCGTGTGCCAAACAACGCCACGGGATCGAACCCTTTTACTTCCGCCGCGAATTTGGTTTTATGAGCGCTTGCATCAAAAGCGGTGATAGGCGCTGCGCCAGATTTGCCAGCCAGCAGCGCCTGCCACGTATCATTCACGTTATTTCCCACCGGGCTTATACAGCCCAGCCCTGTTACAACTACACGTTTTCTCATTCGTGCTCTCCTTTGGATTCAAACAGTAATTTCAGCCAAATAAATAAAGGACAAGCTTTACTCTTGTCCCTTATTGTGCTTATAACACTAGTTTCGTCTGGAAGACACGCCAAAATTCTACTTTTTCTTCAACGTACTCCAGGCCTGCTGGGTGTGCATTCGGTCATGATCTGCGATAAAACTGATCACTTCAAGGAAATTCGTGGGGCCAAAAATCGCGTGACGTGCTTTCCGACTCCACTCGTTCTTCTCAATATCCTTAAGCAACGCCAATGTCTCGCGCCGCGCATCGTTGAATTCCTTTAATGCGGCCCCGCCATTTTCATGCAAATAATCCCTCTGACTTGCCCATACACCTGTATCGGGCCGCGGAATAAATGGTTCGTCCTGCTCCCTGAACAACCTGATCTGCATGTGATGTATCTCCCGCTCCGTATCACGCATATGGCAGATCAATTCAGTGAACGACCAATCATCAGGGGTTGGCTCATTCGTCCATGCCAGCGGATCCAGATCATACGACAATCCATTCAATGCGGCGGGGGTTGCGGATAATATTCCAAACAAAGAGTCAACTGATTTGAAGGATGGGGTCAGGGATGCGAGGTCGGTGGATTCAAGCCAGAGGCGCAGATCCTGCAAGTTGCCGCGCCCCCCCGCCTCAGGTCCGGACCTGGAAGCGGGTTCGCCATCTATGTGATATGTCGCCAACCCAAGCTTCTGCGCCGGCAGAATATCGCGCTCCATATCATTCCCCACCATGAGCACCGGACCTTCAGGCCAGCCCAAACGCCCAAGGATTTCGGCGTAATAAGCCGGGTGTGTTTTTGAAAAATGAAAATGATCGAATGTTGAAACAAGCTCAAATTGTTCAGGCTCAAAACCAGCCCAGCGCAGACGGTGATGCGTAGCCTTGCGCGGCAAAAGGGGATCAGTGGCAATGGCGATCCGAAAACCCTGCGTGAACGCCCAGTTGACAAATCGCTTTGCCTCAGGTTTTTGAGAGGTCAGACCCGAGAGGGTGGGAAACACATTATCGTAAAAATTCTCTATCGCAGATTCAAGTTCTTCACGAGGGATGTTGACCTGTGGATAAAAATCTGTATTAAATACTTCTTCGAGTGTGCGCGAAAAATCATCGCTTTCATTCATCAGGCGTGTGCCGGAGATCAAAGCTCGAAACATTTTTTCGGGAGCGATCTGAGGCGCAAGCTCTTTTGCCAGCGATTGAAAGTAAGCGGGGATAAAAGAGTCTAAATTTGTATTGAGCAGGGTGTCATCAAGATCAAGCAGGAGTGTGAGCGTCATGTTATTTGACTCCCCCGGAGTCAGGGGTTATTCTTTTATTTCAAATTTGAACGGCAGGGCATGACATTCTCCACAGCCAATTTGGGGTTCAGCAACATCACGGTTGGTCTTATTACAATGCGCTGTCACCTGCACACGGCGTTGAAAAATTGCGGCAATGGGACGCGCCACTGAGATACTCAACTGCATATGCTCGCAGGAATTGGCGCGTGCAATATCAGGCACGGGACAGGTCTTGCACAGATCGCGCGACCAATTTTGTCCGGTCAGCTTTAGCAAGCGGCATTCTTCCACATTGCGGCCGCGAAAGTAGTCGCCATAGAAGTGTGGGCATTCACGCCCGGCAGGTGTTTTCATGGGAAAGGCAGGCGGATGAACAAGTGGACAGGGTACATATTCTTATATACCTGTCTACTTGTATCCCCGATTACTTACTTTTTTATACACGTGTGACGTATTCGCCGGTGCGTGTGTCCACCCGAATGGTGTCACCGACATTCACAAAATTCGGGCATTGCACTTGAATACCTGTTTCGGTGGTAACTTTCTTGGTGACACCAGTAGCCGTATCGCCGCGGATCGCCATATCTGCTTCGACCACTTTCAAATCCACAGAGGTGGGAATTTCGATGTCAATTGCTTCGCCTTTGTAGAAGGTAAGTTTTACTTCCATGCCTTCCTTTAGATAAAGGGCGCTTTCACCGAGGGATTCTTTCTTAATGCCGGGCTGCTCGAATGTTACATTATCCATGAAGTAGTACAGATCACCGTCATTATAAAGATACGAAACATTGGCAAAATCAAGGTTGACATCCTGCACTGATTGCCCGGAGCTGAATGTCCGTTCAATGGTGGAGCCAGTTAACAGATTGCGGGCTTTTACTTTAATATTGGCGTTGCCGCGTCCCGTTTTATTATGGCTGTAATCCAATACTTTTAGAAGATTGCCATCCAATTCAAATGTGACGCCCTTGCGAAGTTCATTTACATCTATCATGCTTGCACTTTCCTTGTTTGTTTGATTTTTTATATTAGCGGGCGGATTATACCAACGACTTGCAAGTAGTGGCTAGGTCGAACCAACGACAACAGATAAAATATTAATGAGAGGATTCTGAAGCGGGGTCGTCTTTAAGCAGTTGAACTGCGTGAGGAAGCACAGGCAAAATCGTCTGTAAATTCTCAAGCGCGCCTTTCGGGCTGCCAGGCAGGTTGACAATCAGCGTCCGCCCGCGAATGCCCGCGACTGCGCGAGAGAGCATGGCATGCGGGGTCTTCTTCAAACTTTCAGCACGCATCACTTCAGCCAGCCCCGGCGCATCACGTTGGATCACTGCCCGCGTAGCCTCTGGTGTGACATCTCGCAAAGCAAAGCCTGTGCCGCCGGTAGTGAGGATGATGTCAAACCTGCCGCTGTCTGCCCACTCGGTCAACGCGGCGCTGATGGCTGATTCTTCGTCGGGAAGAATCGCCTGCTCGGCGACTGACCAGCTTTCGGCGCGGATAAGATCCGCAAGCACGGGACCAGAAGCGTCAGCGCGTTCGCCGCGCGAGGATCGGTCAGAGAGAGTTAAAATCCCAAATCGAATCATTTATAAAATTCTTTCGCAAAGATACGGTCGTTTTTCATTTCGTTCCAATTGCGCTGTTCGTAAAACTGAGCGGCGCCCGTGTTATCAGCAGTGATTAGCAGATAACATTTCCGACAGCCCTTCGCTTTCAATCGCTTTTCAACTTCTGCGAGAAGCAAACTGCCAATGCCTTGTTCACGAAAATTTGATTGAACTGCAAGATGATAGATCATTCCGCGTCGGCCATCATACCCGCCAATGATCGTGCCGATAATTTCATTGTTCGATTCGTACACCAAAAATAGATCGGGGTCGCGTTGAAGTTTTCTTTGTATTTCTTCAGGCGTATCAGAGCGGCCAACTTGAACGCCGACTTCCATACTGCCCCATAACTTCAACGCGCCATCATAATCATCAGGGAAACAAAATTCGCGGATCTTCACAGAACGTTAGGCGGACTTGATCGTTTGTTTTAGTATCGTGATCAGATCATCAGGCATGTATGGTTTAAGCAAAAAGCCATTCGCGCCGTGACGCAAACATTCATCCTTGGCATTTGACCCGGAAGACATCACCACCGGCAATGTTTGCGTATCTTGCGTGCCGCGAATTCGATCCAAAATATCGAGGCCGCTTTGATTTGCCAGATGAAGGTCCAGTAGTAATACGTCAGGATTTTCAACACGTGCGGCCGCCAGAACATCGGCGTCCGCGTGCAATGCCACCACATCAAAGCCTTCCATTTTTAATAAGGTCTTCAACAAGGAGACCATTGTCACATCATCTTCCGCGAGCAGTACTTTTGACTTTACCATTCTTCTGCGCCTTCGTTTTCGTGGAATTTTTCTTTATAAGTTTCTTCGCCTGCTTCTTGATGGGACCGGCTTTTTCCAACGCAGCATTAATAACATCTTCCACTGATTCGGCAAAAATGAACTTCATGGATTGCCTGATCTCATCAGGCACATCGTCCAGATCCTGTTCGTTGCGCTTCGGCAGGATCACAGTTGTAAGCCCGTTGCGATGCGCCGCCAACACCTTTTCCTTGACGCCGCCAATAGCCAAAACCTGACCTCGTAATGTGATCTCGCCGGTCATCCCAACCTGAGGCCTGGCTTTGCGCCCGGTGATCAACGACACCAGGGAGGTAGCCATCGTCACACCCGCTGACGGTCCATCTTTGGGCTGGGCTCCGGATGGAATATGCATATGGATATCAAATTTTTCGAAAAATTCCTGCGGGATGTTGAGAGATGCCGCGCGTGAGCGAACATAGGATAAAGCCGCGCGCGCTGATTCCTGCATGACATTGCCAATGGAACCAGTCACCTGAAAACCGCGTCCGCCGGGCATGGCTGTTGATTCGATAAATAAAATATCTCCGCCAAAGGAAGTCCATGCAAGGCCGGGTACAACGCCAGGGATGGATGTGCGCTTGTTCAACTCCTCGGGGCCAAAGAAGATGGGGTGGTCGAGATATTCATCCAAAAGTTCAGGAGTGATATCAAATTTTTCGACAATACCTTCCGCGATCTTTGTGCCCGCCTTACGACAGACTGCACCGATCTTGCGCTCCAAACTGCGCACGCCTGCTTCGCGTGTATATTGACGGATGATCATTTTCAACGCATCATCTGTAAAGGTGATCTCACCTTCACGCAGGCTATTCTCGCGGATCTGGCGCGGGATAAGATAACCGCGCGCAATGGCCAGTTTCTCATTCTCTGTATAACCAGAAAGGAAGATAAGCTCCATGCGGTCAAGCAATGGGCGTGGAATGGTCTCAAGTGTGTTCGCAGTTGTAATAAAGAAGACCTGTGAAAGATCGTAAGAAACTTCGAGATAATTATCGCGAAACTCACTGTTCTGTTCAGGGTCCAACACTTCAAGCAAAGCCGAGGCGGGGTCACCATGAAAATCATAAGTGAGCTTGTCAACCTCATCCAGCATAAAGACAGGATTCTTCGAATCCACGCGGCGCAGGGATTGCAAAATACGTCCCGGCATCGCGCCAATATAAGTGCGCCGATGTCCGCGGATCTCGGCTTCATCACGCACGCCGCCAAGGGATGCGCGGATAAACTTCCGTTCCATGGCGCGCGCAATGGATTGTCCAAGTGAGGTCTTACCAACTCCGGGCGGGCCGACAAAGCACAAGATCACACCTTCGCGTTCGCGGCGAATTTCATCAACTGGGGCTTCCCTTTTATCATCCTTTCGGTCAATACGAAGTTTGCGAATCGCAAGAAACTCAAGAATGCGATCCTTCACATCCTCAAGCCCAAAATGATCCTTGTTCAATATTCCACGCGCATGTGAAATATCAAGATTGTCTTCTGTGGATTTTGACCACGGAAGGGTCACCAGCCAATCCAAATAGGTGCGGATGACCCCATACTCCGCTGCGGCAGTCGGCAAACGCGACAGGCGATCCAACTCCTGTTTGGCCTGCTTCAGCGCTTCTTCGGGCATTTTCGCATCTTCGATCTTTTTGCGAAACTCTTCGGCTTCCTCAGTCTGATCGTCTTTCTCGCCCAATTCGCGTTGAATGGCTTTCATCTGCTCGCGCAGAAAATATTCACGCTGAACTTTTTCGATCTCGCCGCGCGCTTCATTTTGGATCTTCTGTCCGATCTGTAATACTTCAGCTTCGCGGACAAGCAGACCGATCAACTTCTTTAGCTTTTCGTAAACAGAATCTATTTCAAGGATCTCTTGAGAATCCTTCAGGGCCATGCGCTGAAAATTCGCAATGGTATAGGCAGTTTGCAATGGGTCTTCAAGAGACGTGATCGAACCTGATAATTCCTCAGGGAAGGAAGGCAACAATTGCGCGATCTGCTGGAACTGATCACGCGCATTACGCGCCAGAGCGCTGGTCTCAATATTCGTTTCATCGATCTCTGGGGCAAGATGAATGTGCGCTTTTAGATATGGTTCTTCCGCGACGAATTCTCCAAGACGGAAGCGTTCCATCCCCTGTACCAGCAAACGGACTGTGCCATCAGGTGCGCGCAACAAGCGATGTACGGTCGCGATCGTGCCGACCTGATACAACTCATGCGGCCCGGGGGTTTCCTGTTCAGGGTTGAGCGCTGCTACGAGACCGACCAGTTTATCTCCGCCGACAACATCGTCCACTAATCTTATTGAGCGGGCCTGCCCCACAGTTAACGGGACAGCTGTGTTGGGATATACAACCACTCCGCGCAACGGCAGGATGGGAAGCACATCGGGAAACTTCTGCCCTTCGTTTTTCTCCGCATCTCCCGGCGCGGATGAAGCGTCATCATTCTTCTGAAGGTTTGACAGCATCGACGACATAAACATCTCTGTTATTTCATCGTCACTTTCGCCAATGGATTGAAAAAAATCGTGAATACCGGACTGCCACCGTTCTGCGGGCATATTGTTACTCAACCTTTATTTGATTTGGTGTTACTTTGGGGAGGACAACGGTCAAAAATCCGTCTTTATATTCTGCGCGTGCCTGATCTACATCCACCGGACGCGGTATGCTGACCGAAGTTGCGAATTTACCAAAACGTATTTCCATTTGCTGATAGGCGCGCCGGTCTGGAAAATCAGATCGCGACCCTGAGATCAACAGGATGTCGTTCTCAAGCAAGACTTCGAAATCTTCCTCGCGCATTCCCGCTATTTCCACGCGGACAACATAAGCTTCCTCGGTCTCGTATTCATCTGTAGGCGGACTCCATACGTTGGATCGAACCTGCCAGCTCACAGCGTGAAGAATTTCACGGCGAGCTTCCATTATCATTGCGCTTGGTTTACGTTTGACCGTTGGCATAGATTTTCTCCTTCTCCTATGCACAATTCATTTGTACTAGTGCCCTCGGAAGGAATCGAACCTTCAACCTACTGCTTAGAAGGCAGGCGCTCTGTCCGTTGAGCTACGGGGGCAATTTTCTCGATTTATTCGAGCATCTCTGCGACTGGAGTAATCTGTTGGAAAGGTCTCAAGCCGCGATATACACGCGGGCCGGCAATTGTTCTCAATATCGTGTCTGCGGGTCGGTTCAATTTTCTTCCAAGATCCTCAGCTGACATGGGGATATTACCATTTACCAGAAAAACGCGAAATACCGCTTCAACCATTGCCGTATGCGCATCCGAAAACTCCGGCAGCAAAGCGCAATGACTCATTAGCGCATGCTGAACGCCATCCACAGGTTTAACTTCTGCGGTTTGCGGGTCGATCCAATCGATCATTTCGCCCTCTTCCGCATCGGCGAAGGCTTCCTGATGTTCAGGGCATAGTAACGAGCGCAGGAAAACATGCCAATCTCGTTCGCTTTTCTTCCACCATTCAAAGTCAATATGGAACGGCGTCTTAATTGAAGGTTTTAATAGACTCATTCTGAATCCTCATCCAGACGGAAATGCAGGTCGCCTACGTGTTTGAAGGCAGGATTGGTCTCCAACAGGAAAAATAGAGGCGCAGGTGGAACACGGCGCACAAGATTCACAGCCGCATATAATTCCTGAGCATGCACATGGCCTTGCGGATTGGATTTTGTCAATTCTCTCATCACCAATAATACAAGCTCATCGAACGAACGCTTCTTCTCCCAAACAGGATCGAGCGATTTAAAATCAGGAACATGAATAGCCATGCGATCATTGAATTCCGCAGTAATGGCCTGCTTCAGCATCGCAAACACAAAGCCGCCATCCTTGCCTACCATGACAGTACGCACCCAATCCTTTGAGGAACGCTGGCTCTTTACTTCAACGATCACTTCACCTGGATTTTCACCACGATGCACCTGCACAAGCGAACCGGGAATCAACTGATGCGATTTGTACCACTCGCGCAAACCATAGACATATCCATTCTCAAGCACCACCCATGCCGGGATGCGCTGTCGGGTCCTGCCATCAACGAGCGTAAAACGTACCCGCGGTGATTCATAAGCTGTGGGAAATAAATTGCGCGCCCTGGCAGACATAGGTAACGTCCCAGCCCGTAGGTGAGGATAGATCAAAGAGATCGTAATGGATGAAATGCCTTCGCGGGAATCACCATCCGAAACAGGGGTCAACTCATCATCCAGCTGTGCTTCGAGGTTTTTCATTGCGGCACTCAAAGCTTCACGATCATGTTCGATTGGAATGTAACGCAATGGCGGAGGAACCTCGCGCACGTAATCTGGTTCCAGCCTGCGCAAACACCAAAGAACCTGACCAGCCGGGCCAACCTCATCAAAACGGTCATCATCCTGCAAAGCATAATTCAGGGAAAATTCTGCGAGTTTGGGATTTTCACCAGCAGGCAGTTCAATATCCTTGATCAAAGCTCCAGTTGGAAGCGGCTCGCCTCCCGACATATCCAATACTGCTTCGGCAAGATTCAATTGTCCGCGATTAATATCGATCAACAGCGCGCTGGGGAACCATCGCCCCGCGATCTTAACCAGACCATCATCGGCATGGAAAGCGGCTTCCAATTTCTTCTCTATCACATCGCCATAATCACGCAAAATAGCAGAAGGCACCAGATCATCGCTTTCAGGCACAGGGATGGGCGCTTCATTCAGGAAATGCGAACCCAGATTGGAAGCAAACATCCGCTCAGAACGATCATCCAGGATAACTGTCAAAACATCAAAATCACCCACTGATGGATTAACACCTGCGCGAACCGAAGTAACCTTGCCTCGTTTCCAATCCAATAAGGGAAAAACAAGGTCTTCCCCGACTTGATACGTTTCTTTAGGAAGAAAACTCTTACCACCAGTTTTCTGATTGCTTTCTGCGGCAATTCGCTCCGCCTTGATGCGCGCCTCTACAAATTCAGCAGAGAGATCCCGCACAGTAAGCGGAGTCTCACGCTCAAACAAAAAGGTGTGTAGATTTTCGACATCCTGAGGGGTGACTTGAAGTGATGACCAATATTCGTTGGGAAGTTTAAATGCGCCTGACATACTCAGCCTTGAAATGAAATTGCGCGTTATGCGCAGTCACAAATTATACCTTACCTTTTTTGTTCTTGCGAAAAAACGCACATGTAAGAAAACACATGATTTCCACATCATTTTCTCAACCAATTCGGGTAAATTTATACAAAGGAGAAAACATGGAGTTTATTAATCAGGTGATCCACGCATTAACCGAAACTCATCCGCTTCACCCAATGCTCGTGCATTTCCCGATTGCATTAACAGGAGCGGGAGCGTTGTTCATATTACTGGCAGCGTGGAAAAACAGTTCGGCGCTTGAGCAGGCTGCCTTCGCAAACATTACGCTTGCTTTTTTCGGTTCCATCGCCGCAGGCTTATCTGGCATGCGTGACAACATAAGTACTTACGACGGTCTGGCGCCAAACGCCGGCACCAAAGTCATCCTCGCGTTCGTCCTGATTTTGATAACAGGCGGTACCGCATATGCGCGCTGGAGGAATCCTAAATTATTTACAACTTCAAAAGGAATATATATTGCAGCATATGTTGTAAGTTTTCTGATCGCACTCGTGCTCGCATTTCTGGGCGGAGTCATACTTTACGGTTTCTAAAAGGAAAATAATATGAAAAGACAATTCTTATTGATAATGGCATTACTGTTTTTAACAATACTTTCTGCATGTGGAGGACAACCGACTCAGACTCCGCTGGAGCCTGCCTCGCCAACTGAAGCAATTGTCCAACCGACTCAGACAACGGCGGCCGCAACGTCAGCCCCAGTTTCGACAGATACAGTACCCGCCGTAACCGACACCCCCGCCGCGGTTACAACCAGTGTAAGCTTTATCAATGATGTCATGCCCATCCTGGAAAGCAGATGTGTTAAGTGTCACGGTGGTGAGCAGACAAAAGAAGGCCTTGATATAAAAACATATGAAGGATTAATGACAGGTTCGTCCAATGGCCCCGTGATTGAGGCCGGCAATGCCAACAATAGTTTCTTTGTACAGCAAATCATTAACGGCAAAATGCCAAAACGCGGACCCAAACTCACCCCAAAGGAAATCCAGATCATTTCAGATTGGATCAACTCAGGCGCAATCAACAACTAGAAAAATTAGTGATATCAGTATGTAGAGTGGAACTTTTCGTTCCACTCTATTTTTTTACCTTCATCACGGATTTGTAACATTCATCCTATTGACTTTCCCGCTCCCACGTCGTAAAATACTATTAATCTGATTAATCGGATAACTATGATGATTTTACGCGAACGCACTTCCCCTGAGATATCTGAATTCCTGCGCTACCTTGCTTCTCACGAAGAGACACAGGGCAGTTTGCCAACCCTGAATGAGTTGAGCCGCGAACTTGGGATCAGTGTTGCGGGTTTGCGAGAACAACTCGAAGTGGCGAGAGCGCTCGGTCTCGTAGAAGTCCGCCCACGGACGGGAACGAGGCGTTTGGATTATTCATTCGCACCGGCCATTAAACAAAGTCTCGCATATGCGCTGGCGTTAAATCAAAGTCATTTCGAAAAATATTCCGAATTACGAAATCACATTGAAGCCGCGTATTGGGATGAAGCGGTAACCCTGTTGACAGAAGAAGACAAACGCGAACTGCAAAACCTGATCACGCGCGCGTTCAATAAATTAAGCGGCAATCCTGTGCAGGTTCCGCACGAAGAACACCGCAAATTGCATTTGCTTATTTACAGCCGTCTCAACAATCCATTTGTCACAGGGCTGCTCGAAGCCTACTGGGATGCATACGAAGCCGTGGGACTGAACATGTACGCGGGCGGCATGGATTATCTTGAAGAAGTATGGGGTTATCACAAAACAATGGTTCAAAGTATTTGCAACGGAAATTACACGGCGGGGCGTAAAGCGCTGATCACACATATTGATCTGCTTGCTAATCGGCCGTAATAAATTAAGGAGACTCATGAATAAGATCGTAAATAATTTCTCAATTACAGTCGGCACAGTCAATGGCTCGGGCAGTTCCACAGCCAACAACACCATCCTGCGCTCCATTTTCAAAATGGGCATTCCTGTTTCGGGCAAGAACCTCTTCCCCTCCAACATTCAGGGTCTGCCGACATGGTACACCATCCGCGCAAACAAGGATGGATATATCGCTCATCATGAAAAACGTGACATTGTGATCACTATGAATGTCAACTCGTTCGCCCGGGACCTGGCATCTGTTACGCCCGGCGGAGCATTTTTCTACTCTGACGATATCAAACTATCCATCAATCGCGACGATATTGCCGTATACCCAATGCCGGTAAAAACCATCATCCGAAATGACCCGAATGTCCCAACAGACTATCGCGATCTGGTCGGCAACATGGTGTATGTGGGCGTCCTCGCGCAAATGATCGATATGGACATGGACAAGATCCTCGCCGCGTTGACCTTTCACTTTAAGGGAAAACAAAAACCAATTGACATGAACTATAACGCGGTCAAGGCTGGCGCTGAATGGGCAAAGACAAACCTTGAAAAGAAAGACCCGTTCTATCTTGAGCACATGAACAAAACAGATGGATTGATCATGGCAGACGGCAATACCGCCGCAGCGCTTGGCTCCATTTTTGGCGGTGTGCAATTCGTGGGCTGGTATCCGATCACACCCGCATCCTCCCTGGCAGAAGGATTAAATGATTACCTTCCGCAACTCCGCAAGCGCGAAGATGGCAAACATACTTATGCAGTTGTTCAGGCGGAAGACGAGTTGGCCGCACTGGGCATGTCCATTGGCGCGGGCTGGGCTGGCCTACGATCCATGACATCCACTTCGGGGCCGGGACTTTCCCTGATGACCGAGTTTGCGGGTCTCGCTTATTACGCTGAAGTCCCTGTTGTGATTTGGGATGTGCAGCGCATCGGCCCCAGCACAGGCCTGCCGACACGTACCTCACAAGGCGACCTGACCTTCACGGCTTTCATCGGACACGGCGATTCACATTCTGTTATTCTGCTGCCCGGTGATGTTTATGAATGTTTCGAATTTGGCTGGAAAGCGTTTGATATTGCAGAGCGGATTCAAACTCCCGTGTTCGTACTCAGCGACCTTGATATGGGCATGAACCAATGGATTAGCAAGCCGTTCCAGTATCCTGAAACACCGATGGATCGTGGCAAGATCCTTTTGGAAAAAGACCTTGAGGAACTCAAGGGAAATTGGGGACGCTATCTTGATAAGGATGGCGATGGAATTGGATATCGCACATTCCCCGGCAATAAGCACCCGTTGAGCTCATACTTTACACGCGGCACAGGTCACGATGAATATGCCAAGTACACTGAAGAAGCCGATACCTATTTGCACAACATGGATCGCTTAAAGAGAAAGCATCAAACTGCAAAACAATATGTCCCCGCCCCTGTGCTCCACTCGATGAAAGGCGCGACAGTCGGCATCATTGCATACGGTTCCACAGAAGCGGCAGTCATGGAAGCACGGCATCAACTTGAAACAGAACATGGTATCAAGACTGATTTCCTGCGCATCCGCGCCCTGCCCTTTACCAGGGAAGTGGACGCATTCCTCGCCAAATATGATCAGGTCTTCGTTGTGGAAATGAACCGTGACGGGCAAATGGATCAAATCCTCAAGACTGAGTATGCACAATATGCTCCGAACTTGAAATCCGTTGCATTCGGTGACGGGATGCCTGCATCTGCAAAATGGGTTCGTGAAGGAATTTTGGCGAAGTACGAAAGCAAGAAGGCTGAAAGCGGAAAGCAGAAGACGATAAAGAAAGTTGCAACCAAGAAGGCTGTTGCCAAGAAACCGTCAGCGACATCGTCCATCAAGGGGAAGAAAGTGACAAAGAAAG
>JABFSL010000057.1 GCA_013140605.1 Anaerolineales bacterium | reverse complement strand
GGATAGCATTTTAGATACTTTAGCACGCGAAGAACTTGGCATTGACCCCGAAGAATTGGGCGGTTCGGCGTATGAAGCTGCATTCACTTCGTTTTTCCTTTTCGCAGTCGGCGCGTTCTTCCCGTTGTTTCCCTACCTCTTTTGGAGCGGGAATCTTGCGATCTATATCAGCCTCGTGGTCAGCGGAATCGGCCTGTTCATTATCGGCGCAGCGATCACACTCATGACCGGGCGCGGCATTTTATTTTCAGGCACACGTCAGGTATTGGTTGGAATTGCCGCAGCGGTCCTGACCTATGGAGTTGGAAGACTGATCGGCGTATCGCTGGCATAGTCAAAAACCTTGAGTTGCCCAAAAGGTGTGGAATCTCACAAGATTTCCACACCTTTATTTTTTGTTCATTGTGCATTAATCTTTAACTATACTTGTGTCCTTGATTATGGTATAAGAATCATAACCCTTCTGTGTTCGCGATATTGCCCTTACGTTTTGAGCCAATACATTTTAAAAGGGTCCTTAACTTAATTAGAAATAACGCGATAGGCCTGAGCCAAGGCGGCGTTTCTAGGTAGGGACCCACCTGCTTCTGCAGGTTCAAAACTCAGCAGTACACGGCATATGCGGGGTTTTTCTTTTCCAGCACAATTTCGACTTGACAGAATCTTGATGCGACATGTACAATCGCGCCCGTCACATAGGGCATACAATTAAATAACGGAGATATAAGCGGCTGGGTCTTTGATTACACGAAGATCACGAGGTGAAGGTTCTCCCGTGCGAACGGGACGCTAATCAACCCCAATAAAATGGGGTTGAGAAAATCGGATAGATCAGCGGATGCCTTCGGAGTCAGGTCACTGGCTTCCTTCTCCCTTCCAAAACAAGCGTTTTTTGAGTAAAGGAGTTTAAAAAAACTCTATTGCTCGTCATTGAAAACCATGCAGTGATGTGTGGGACAAAATGAACGCAGTGAACAAATAAGTCAGGTAAGATATGCGTTTTACCGAGCTATTTGTAAATTTTGGAAGGGCGTTTCTTTTTAATACCAGGTATTAAACAGGTATGCCCAAGCATGCCTGTTTTTTTATTTTCATAAGTAAACCTGTCAGGTTTTTAGATTACATGAAAAAAATGAGCAAGAATCGGGTCGTCAGTTTGCAGAACAACCAATACAATCTCCAGCATCAAAAAGGAGATTTTTATGGAAACTAATCTTGAACTTTCACAACACTATCAACTGATCGAACAAGCCATTCAATACATCGAAGCCAATATGCAGCGCCAGCCCGAACTGGCGGAGATCGCATCTTCCGTCGGGTTGAGCGAGTATCACTTCCAGCGCATGTTCACCCAATGGGCAGGCATCAGCCCCAAGCGCTTCATGCAATTCCTGACGAAGGAACATGCAAAGGAACTACTTGCTGAATCGGAAAATCTGCTTGAGACCACGCATAAAGTCGGGCTGTCAAGTCTGGGACGGCTGCATGATCTTTTCGTCAATACCGAGGCTGTCACACCGGGCGAATACAAAACGCAAGGCGCAGGCTTGACCATTCGTTACGGCCTTCATCCCACGCCATTTGGGAAATGCCTCATCGCCACAACTGAGCGCGGAATTTGTAATCTCAGCTTTGTTGGAAAAAGCGAAGGCCAGGCGATTGATCATCTGGTTGCGAACTGGACACAGGCAAAGATGACCGAGGATTACAAATCCACCGCCCCGCTCATAGCCCGCATCTTTCGTGACCGTGAAGCTGGTCTGGCCTTCGATCAAGTGGATCAACGCCTCAAGCTTCATCTGCGCGGAACGAATTTCCAAATTAAAGTCTGGGAGGCATTGCTCAACATTCCCATCGGCGCAGTGACCACTTATGAGCACATCGCCGCACAAATTGGCAAGCCGCAAGCCTTGCGTGCCGTTGGAACCGCGGTTGGACATAATCCAATAGCTGTGCTTATTCCATGTCATCGGGTCATTCGCAAAAGCGGCGAATTTGGAAATTATCTCTACGGCTCAGCGCGGAAGAAAGCCTTACTGGCACGCGAATATAGTGTAGGTCACGCTTAAAGCGTGACTACCACATAAAGGAAAAAATGAAATCAAAAGTTTGGTTAGCATTATTAGCGTTATATATCGTCTGGGGTTCCACATATCTTGGCATCAAATTTGCCATCGAAACCATCCCTCCATTCTTTCATGCTGGAGTTCGGTTCTTGGCCTCAGGTTTGATCCTGGTGATTTGGCAGCGTTCAGCAGGGAACTCAATGCCTACGCGCAAACAATGGATATCCACTGGAATCATTGGCACACTACTGCTTCTTGGCGGCAATGGATTAGTCGCATGGGCCGAGCAGACCATCCCCTCTGGCATCGCCGCGCTCATTATTGCTTCGGTGCCAATGTTCCTGGTGATCGGCGAAGCGATCCGTCCAAATGGCGTAAAGCCAAACTGGCAGGGAATCGTTGGACTGCTGATTGGCTTTGTGGGTATATTTATTCTTGTGGGTCCTTCTGAAATCTCTGGAGGTACCACGAAGCTTAATCCGCTTGGCGTAGTGGCATTGCTCTCGGCCTGTCTATTTTGGGCAACAGGCTCCATCTACAGCAAAACGGCCGACCTGCCAAAATCGTCCCTGATGAATACAGGCGCGCAAATGCTAATTGGAAGTATCAGCCTCTTTATTGTCTCTGGATTATCGGGAGAGTTAAACGGCTGGAACATTGCTGAAGTTTCATCCCGTTCCATTTATGGATTGTTGTATCTTACTTTTGTTGGTTCGCTGGTCGGGTTTGCATCTTACGGCTGGCTTTTGCAGAACGCTCCGATCTCGCTTGTGTCAACGTATGCCTATGTCAACCCAATTGTTGCAGTACTGCTTGGGGTCTGGCTGGCAGATGAAGTATTGGAGCCGCGCATTTGGCTGGCGACAGCCATCATTATCGGGTCGGTCATCTTTATAAACAGTACCAGGCCAAAAGTTAAGTACGAAGCGAAGGAGGTTGGTGAAACCACATCGTAAGCAAGAAATGCTCGAGGGTCGTCAGTCATCATTCAAAAAATATGGAGATGCTCCTGCACTCCAAAAAATCAAAAAAGGAGAAAGAATATGGACGGAAAAGATTTGTTAAAACGTGTGAAGGAAGATAAGGTCAAGTTCATCTCACTGCAATTCACGGATGTAATGGGCGCGGTGAAAAGTGTGGATATGCCGGTGCGTCATCTTGAGGGCGTGTTGACCGACGGCGCATGGTTCGATGGTTCATCGGTGGAAGGTTTTGCGCGCATTCAGGAAAGCGATATGCGTTTGAAGATCGATCCCGAAACCTACGCGGTGTTGCCCTGGTCTTCAGATGAATCAAAACGCGCGCGCGTATTCTGCGATATCTACACCCCTGGCGGCGAACCTTTTGAAGGCGATCCGCGCGGCGCTTTGAAGCGCATCCTCAAGAAAATTGCCGACCGCGGCTGGATGCTTAACATTGGACCCGAACCTGAGTTCTTCCTGTTCAAAGGTGAAAATGGAAACGGCGTTCACCCTGTCCCCCACGATACGGGCGGTTACTTCGATTTCTCATCTTTCGACGAGGCCGTGATTGTTCGCACCGCGTTGATGGAAGCGCTCGATGCAATGGGACTCGATGTGGAAGTGGGACATCATGAAGTCGCATTGGGCCAGCACGAAATTGATTTCCGTTTTGCGGATGCGTTGAAGGCGGCGGATAATGTGCTGACTTTGAAGTACACCGTAAAGGCGATTGCCGCTCAACACGGACTGACCGCTTCCTTCATGCCGAAGCCTGTGTACGGCATTAATGGCTCTGGTATGCACTGCCACCAGTCTCTCTTCGACATAAAGACCGGCAACAATCTATTCTTCGACAAGAATGATGCCGCTCATCTTTCACCTTTGGCGTATTCATTCATTGCCGGCCAGTTGGAACACGCCCGCGCACTCGCTGGCGTGGTTGCCCCAACCGTGAATTCTTATAAGCGTTTGGTCCCTGGCTATGAGGCACCTGTATACATCGGCTGGGCGCAGCAGAACCGTTCCGCGTTGGTACGCATTCCGCGCTACACCGAAGGCCGTGACAAGGCTGTCCGCGCCGAATTGCGCTTCCCTGATCCATCCTGCAACCCATACCTTGCATTCACCGTAATGCTGGCCGCCGCGCTCGATGGCATTGATAGGAATCTGGCCGCGCCGAAGCCGCTCAACAACATCAACTTGTATCACCTCAACAAAGAAGAACGCACCAATCTGGGTGTGACCGAACTGCCTGGTTCATTGGCTGAATCACTGACAGAGTTGGAAAAGAACGAAGTGTTGAAGTCTGCACTTGGCCCCTATCTATTCGAAGCCTACATGCGCGCGAAATGGGAAGAGTGGGATGAGTTCCGCTTACGCGTGACTGATTACGAGATCACGAAGTATTTGGAAACAGCGTAAGAGCAGGTAATTAGTGAATAGGAATTAGTAAGTAAAGACCTTCGAAGTTTCTAGCCTCGGAGGTCTTTTGCTTTTATTACTAAAAGTTATCCGCAACTTATTAGTGCTTCAAAACACCCTGCGCAAGTTCTAATATCTCCTTCTTTGATTCATACACTTTCACTAATTTACCATCCTGCATTTGCAAGACACGGTCAACGAATTGACACATGCGCAGGTCGTGAGTCACCATGATCCCGGCGCGGTCATTTTCGTGGATGAGATTCGCAAAGGTTTCCACAACTTGAAAAGCGCGTTCGGTATCCAACGAGGCTGTTGGTTCATCGGCCAGCACAACAGCAGGGTTATGAATCAGCGCGCGCGCAATTGCAACGCGCTGCTGCTGTCCGCCTGACATTTGCGCGGGGAGATTATGCAAACGATCTGATAAACCCAAACGCGCCAGCAATTCATCCGAACGGACTCGTCCAGCACGATCCAGCTTGTTATTTAGACGCAGCATGAACTCCACGTTTTCGCGCGCGGTAAGATATGGAATGAGATTATTGGACTGAAAGGTAAATCCAATTTTTTCACGGCGCAATTTCACGCGTTTTTTTTCATTCATTTGCGCGAGATTCTGTCCATCGATCAATACCTGTCCAGTAGTGGGTGTCAGGAGTGCGGCAAGAATGGACAGCATGGTTGTCTTGCCTGAACCGCTTGGCCCCACCAGCGCAACAAACTCACCAGACTTCACTTGAAACGAAACACCATCGACCGCATTGATGATCCCGCCATCAAGCGAAAAAGATTTAACCAGATCACGAACTTCCAAAGCAACAGAACTCATATTCTTATCCTAACCTCAAAGCCTTCAAAGGCTCAATACGAACAGCGTAAATGATCGAAACCATGCCGCCAAGCGGCCCAATCAACAACAACAAAGCAACGGCGATCAATGAACGGGTGCCATTGAACACCAGTGGAATGGTCGGCGGGAAACCGAGCGAAAACAGATATGTCATTCCGCCTCCAATGCCTACGCCGAGAGCTGTCACAACAATGATCTGAATCACCGCTGAAAGCCCCACCACCCCATTCGATGATCCGATGGCTTTCAGAACACCGATCTGCGGAACCTTTTGCAAAATCTGGATCTGGAAGAATCCGCCGATCACGAGAATACCGATCAGCAAAGTAAATACACCTTGGGTCTGGACAGTTCCCTGTTGGGCTGAATAACCAGGGATCGTATTGATGGTCGTTTCAATATCAGCGACTTCGATATTGGAAACTTCATCGGTCAAACGCGCAGATATCGCATCGACCTGAGACGGATCAACCAATTTGACGGCGATAATATTCGGGTACGGAGTATCGCTGGTTAGCTCCGCTTCTGATTGCGGGCGAACCTTCTCCCATGTTGCTGATGGAACAAAGATGGTGGGTTGAAAGAAATAGGATTGACCATCCACCAGACCAACGATCGCCAGATCAAAAAACTTATCATCAGTTCCCTGCGTGGAGCGGATTTGAATCGTGTCGCCAATTTTCAGATCTGAACGCTGAGCTACATTACGATCCATCACCGCTTCGCGGGCTTCCCCACCGCGGAAGTAACGTCCCTCAACGATGGCTGGCATGCCTGGCCGCCCTGCCTCCGCGCCAAGCATGGAGACTTTCAATGTCTCAGGCAGTGACACGATCTCGGTATTGGAAGTGTAAATTGGGCCAGCATCAGCCACCCCCTCCACACGACGAACGGCTTTGACCGTATTTGTCTCAAGCCTGCTGGCGGAAATGCTGAAATCTGATTTTTCCAAAAACACAACAAGTTGGGCATCCAAATTAGCCACGTATTGACGGTTGCCATTCGCGAGTCCCTCCCCGAGCGCGGCAATGAACAATACAAGCAATGTGATGAGTGCGATCACCAGGGCCACAAGCAAAAAACGGCCGCGATTACGAATCACTTCTTTTACTGCGAGATAAGTAGCGAGAAAAAAAATTTTCATGGTTATTTTATTTATCAGGCAGCAAGCTGCCTGACTCCAGAGTTTTATAATAGCGGCTTGCTGTCAAACGGCTTGTCCCAGTCAGCTCCCATGATGCCATGCAGGATCAGGTCAACGGGCGGATGATCGGCAATATCTTCATAATAATATGGCAGGCGGATTCGCCCATCCGTTCCGATGATAAAGGTACCTGACATTTGAGATGCATCCTGACCTGTGTGCGGGAGTTCAGGCTTGTACCCTTTTGTGCGCGCCATCTTGCGATTGGAAATCCAAATGTGCGGCGAGAGCAGTGTTTGCCAGGTTGTGCCGCGATACAGTCCATAGGCATGATAGGCGGCGCGGTCTGGATCAGCGAGGCAGATTGCGCTGGGCGCGCGCTGGTCGCAGAATTCTTTGGCTGATTCTGCCGAGGCGTGGGAAATGATCGCGAGGCGCAGCCCCCTCTCGGTCAGGGCTTGATGCGAATCGATCAATTGATCCAGCATCTCTTTGCATTGCGAACATCCAAAATGGCGGGTGAATGCAAGGACCAGTACCTTATCCTTCCATAGTGAAGAAAGCTGCAACGGCTCCCCGCTTGCGGAAAGTAATCTCACATCGGGCGCAGGATCATTGAATTTGAGTTGAACTTGATTTGCCATATTTCGTTTTGTACCTTTATTTTTTGCCAAATAAAAATCCATGCCTGAGACATGGATTTTTCCATAATCTAACTATTAGATTCTAACATATTGCACAGGTTTTGCACAGGTTTAAGTAATGTGCAATATTGACTTTTCAACCTTGTTCCCCACTTTCAAGACCCGCCGCCAACTGCTGATGTCGTTGAGGGAGATCCAGCGGCGCTCTTCGGTGCGATAGAACCAGTCTTTATCCTGTTGATAGTAAGCCAGCACATCGGTTGATTCCCAAATGTTGAGAATCTCGTTGCCATGCGCGTGCGTATCATCGAAGTCGGTTGTGGCGCGCTGACCCATTTCACTGTACAGTTCATTGAGTTCCAACAGCAGCGAATTGATCTCAGGCGAAAGATGACTGACCTTGAGTCCAATACGTTTGGCTTCTTCGAATAAAATTGGATAGCCGTGCGAAGGATATTTTGCATTCAACGCGCTTGCGATCTTATCCTGCATTTGCTCATCCTTGATGTGATACGCAAGCAGTTCCTTGCTCAACATGATCGAAAGCGACTCGGCCCGATCCACCGCGCCGATCACGAGCGGATGTACATGCTGGAATAATTCCTGGTAAGGATTTTCTTTGGCATCGCCATTCTGCGCCTGCCATAAACGGACGACACGAGTGAGTTCATCAAGGCTGACACTGACACGGTCATTGTCACGGTCAATTGGAGACAGCGAATGAGTCAGCGATGTATCCACTGGCGTGAGATAGGCCATCGGCCCCATTTGAATTTCATTCGCGCCAAGCGTGATCATGGTTGCGGCTGACGCACACTCAAGCGGGACAACAGCAACAACCTCTTCACAATATTGACGCAAAAGATTCACAAGACGCAAAGAAGCCTGTCCATTGCCGCCACTGGATTTAATGAAGAGATATATCCTTTGTTGATGTCCTATCTTTTCAAGTAATTCATAGAAAGCAAGCACATCGTCGTGACAGATACTTCCGCGCGGATTATTGAAATATGTGACGAGCGTGCCGCCAAGCAGCTTGTTCACTTTTTTGATAATGGCCTGGGTTTTGTTAAATAAAATTGGAGGTTGTTTTTCTTTATTTGGTTTGGTTTGCGCTGGCATGTTTTCTCCTGACCTCGGAATGACCATTAATCATCATAACATGCAATTTATTAATGGAAATTGCCACCAATGTACTATCTGCGCGACCAGATCCAGCCTACGATGAAGCCGATCAACTCCCCGAATATCACAAACGTGATCAAGCCCGAAACTCCACTTGCGATGAGCCAGTTCATAATGCCGAACAAGCCAAAGGCGAGATAGTTGTACGCGGCCAACCCGCCCAGTGCGATGCCCAATGCCCAGCGGAATGCGGAGCGGCGATTCGCGATGCGAGTCCCTGCGCCATAACCGATCCACACGCAAAAGACGATAAAAAGCATGGCGACAATCCAGGCTGAGAAGCGCGGATACCCTTCGGTTGAAATATAACCATCCTCTTCAACCACCACAGGCGGTTCGGGGGTCGGCTCAACTGGCTCGGTCAATTCTGGAACAACGACTGTCACCGCCACAGCGCCAGATTGCGAAACATCCAATTGCAAGACTGTCGAGATCACTGCCGGGTCACTCGTCGCACGAATCTCGAGCAGACCGGGTTTGTCCAAACCAAACGCCGCGCGCGCCACACCCTGTGTTGTGACAGCATCCACCTGCTGGAGAATTCCGCCGCCTTCTCCAGTAAGCATCATGGAGAATTGAACGGGTGTGCCGTCTGGAACGGGATGTCCATTATTATCCGTGATGGGACCGGTGCGGATTGCGATGGTATCTCCAATTCGGAAGAGCGGGATCGGAGTCGGCTCGGGCGTGGCTAAAGAACCGGGAATCTCAGGAACAACTTCAAGGTCAAGAAAGAGCGGGATGGCCTGCTCAGGGTCCGGAGTCAGCATGGAGATCAGTTCATATCCGATCCCGGAGATTGACACCGGCGAATCGCCAATGGGTGTAAGTTCCTGAAAGAGAAGCCGCGCAGCCACATCGACAAATTGCGGTTGTTTGCTGTAAAGCGCAAAATAAGCGGTGAATTTTGAAATCGTAGTTGTGTCAAAATAATAAGGCGCGCCAAAGGAAAATAGGATGACACGTTTATTCCGCAAAAGGTCGGGGCGTTCACGTAAAAAGCGGCTGATCAGCTCGGCTTGCCCCTGGGTTGAATCTGTCAACGAAAGGATGATCCAATTTGCGCGGGTGATATCTTCTTCAATCAGCGCGATTTCAAGATTGTCCAGCAGTGTTTGCAGGTTTTGTAATGAATAGGAAGTCAATCGGAAATTCGCGGTTAGATTTCCGCTCTGCGGGCCATAAAGTTGAAGCACCGCCTGCTGCAGCGCGTCAACAGCAAGCGTGGCCTGCTCGGTACACTCTGCACACTGTTTAACAACGGCGGTATCTGTAATAAAGACCATGCGCTCATCAACTTGCGGCGGCAGAGGCATGACAGACGCAAGGTCCTGCAAATCAGGGCTGATCAACGTTGCCGAATTACGCGCCACATCAAATGTGACATCGGTCGAGCTGCCGATCACGTTTAATGAATTGGGAGACGTGGTCACATTTGAAAAAATAAACTCTTCATACAAACCAAGTTTTACAGCAAGGATGCGCGCCGCGGATGAATCCACCCGTTGGGCAAAGGCGGGATCCTCTTGATATTTCTGCACGAAAAAATCGATCATGCGGGTCGTGGTCGTGTATGTATCAGGGGCGTCGCTGGAAATAATATTGCCAAGATACAGCATGTCGTTACCGGCAAGAAACGCGTCACGCGCTGCGGTGCGTGCGATGAATTGCCCACCGCCGGAAGCGTAGAATTCGCTCACGGCGCGCGTGCCAAGATCATCGCTGATCATCAAGCCGCCATTGGAATACCATGTGGCAAATTCCGGCAGCGCCAGGATTTGCTTTAATGCCTGCGGGTCAAAGCTGATCGGTCTTGTAGTCGCGCGGATATTTCCCTGAAATCCCTGATAACGGATGTGTGAAACCAGCAGCCCATCCACAGTTGATTCAGGAGTTGTCGCGTTCCCTGAAACAGCAAAGAAGGGCGAAAGTTCGATCTGCTTTAATTGGTCAATTGACTTGCGGACTGTTGAAACTTCATCCTCAGGCAAACGGTCTGAACCGCCGACGCCGGGAAAATGTTTTGCAACCACCAGCAATTGATCGTTACTACCATTATGCAAACCCGTGACATAGGCGCGCCCCATCTCACCGACCCAAAATGGGTCACCGCCAAATACACGCGTCCCAAGATCGCCGCCAGAAACGGAAGGCACTTCCAAAACATCGAGAGACGGCCCAAAAAATAAATTGAAACCCAGAGCAGAGAGTTCTCGTCCGCGAACTTCCCCAACACTTTGAGCGAGATCTGTATTCCAGGTTGCGCCAATCGCCATCTCACTTGGCAGAGGCGTAAGTCCATTTAATATTTGATCAGTGGGAGAACCATTCCCCTCCTGCGCAATGCCCACCAAAAGCGGAACAAATGCAGAATCCCCTTGCGTTTGTCCTGTTTCAGGGTTGATGCCTGAGGTTATGGATGTATCCCAAACCACTCGCTGAAGATTTTCGATCAACGCATGAGCCTGTGTAACGGCATCGGGTGCGGCGGCTATGAAATTATCATTTTGCGCAAGAAGAACAACACCGCCCACACGGTAATTAACCAGCAGGTCATATATCTGGGAGGTCTCGCCAACATCTGTCCCTTTAAAAGTGACAAGGAACAATTGACCGACGCGTTCCTCCGGTGTCATGGAATTCAAAATAGCCGCAACACGAGGGGGAATCGCACCCGTCTGCGCCCGCACTGGAGACGGCACAAAAGTAAAGAGAAAAATAATTAAAAGAAAAATTCGGATCAGGCGCATCGCACACCGCTTGTTTTTAAGATAAAACAGACGCCGCTCGATGAACGACGCCTCTTGGATTTTCGCTTCGCGCCCCGCCCGAGCCTGTTTCTGGTATTCTGTCAACTTCACCCGCCCCTCCCAAGTGCCCGCACGGCAGTCTGTGGATCGTCGGTGAAAATTCCATCCACGCCCCACTCTTTGAGCTGATTAATTTCCGTGGGCGTATTCGCCGTCCAGACATGCACACGGCGCTTAATGCGATGCACGCGCTGTACCTGTTGTTGGCTAATACTGGAAATGTGCGGATGCAACGCCTGATAATCGCCGAACATAAATCCAAAAGAACGAGCCCAAACTCCCATCCAGCCTGGCATGGCAAGTAAACCGCGCGGAATCTCAGGCAGGGTATTTGCCGCTATCTTCAAATTGGACGGGAAGAAGGAGGAGAAAATGATCTGCTTTTGATTATTGTGACGTTTGATCAACTCGCATACTTTTAGCGCCAATCCATCGCGCGGGGTGGCGTAATTGGTCAATTCAATATTGATCAGCTTATCCCTGCCGATCAATTCAAACACTTCTTCAAGCAGTGGAACTTTTTCGCCGCTAAATTTTTCGTTGAACCATGTGCCTGCATCCAGTTGTCGAATCGACTCGAGGGAATGGGATTGAATGCGGCCTTTGCCGTTTGTAGTGCGGTCCACAGTGGAATCATGAATCACAATTACATGACCATCCGAAGTCAGTTTGGCATCCAGCTCCACGCCGTCGGCGCCTTTTTGCAGGGCTTGTGCGAAGGAGGCAAGTGTGTTTTCCGGTGCATGGGCAAGGTCACCGCGATGCGCGAGAATGATGGGGGTTGGAAAATTTTCAAACATCAGTAGCAGGCTCGGGTCAGGGTCGAGGCGTTTAAATATCCACAAAAAAGGCTTTGCAGGCGTGGTCAATCATTTCGCGGGACATGGTGGCAGGGACGGCCAGATAGGATGAGATATCAATGATCTGGTCGCACAGATCCCGCGGATGCGAAGCGCGGAGTTTGCGGTTGCGCTTGATATACCATTCCTGTAAGAGATAGGCCAGCCCTTGATCGTTGTATTCAACACGTTTGTCCTGGGCAACGCGCTTGAAGATCTCGCGGTATTCTTCAAAAGTTGGGTCGCCGATCTCGATCTTGTGACGCAAGCGCCGCAGGAAGGCTTCATCCACGAGGTCTTTGGGAGGCAGGTTGGTGGAGAAGACGATCAACACATCGAATGGAACCTCCACTTTGCGGCCAGTGTGTAAACGTAAATAATCAACGCGATTCTCAAGCGGAACGATCCAGCGATTCAGCAGATCACGCGGGCGCACCTGCTGACGACCAAAATCGTCAATCAGCAAAATTCCGCCATTGGCTTTGACTTGAAACGGCGCTTCATAAAATTTGGTAGTGTCATCGAAGACAAGGTCAAGCCCTTCAAGAGTCAATTCGCCGCCGACCACAATGAACGGCCTGCGGATCTTGACCCAGCGCGGATCGCGGCGCATGTTGGTCCGCAAATTACCAGTGATCCCCGTCCCATTCATCGGCTCAGTTTCAGGCGCAAGGCTGTGACTGACCGCGTCGTACACTTTGATAACCTGTCCATCCAGATACAGCGCGTATGGAATATACATGTTCTGGCTCAAAACCAGGTTCCCAAACGCGCGCGCGATGCTGGTCTTCCCATTGCCGGGAGGGCCGTACATAAAAATGGATGAGCCTGAATTAAGCGCGGGGCCAAGCCTTTGAAATGTGGCTTCGGAAATGACCATTTGCGAAAGGATCTGGCGCATGGTACGCGTGGTCACGGTCAATCGTCCGCTTTTTTGGCGGCGGATGGATTCGTTATAAACTTCAAATGGAACTGGAGCCGGGCCAGCGTACTGACTGCGCTCCATGGCTTCACGGGCGCGCAATATCCCCGCGCTTGTTATGCCATAGGTGTATGCACCCTCCCCCAAGCCGCCCTGCGCGGATTTTGTTTCAATAAATTTTTCCTGTTTTAACGCGGTTAACAATTGATCCGTTACGCCAGAAAGCGGGAGAGTGATCTCTTCAGATATTTTAAAGCCGGTCATATAACCGCGGAAATATAAGACTTTAAGGATAAGGTCTTGCAGCCAAAGCGGAGAAAGACCTGTATCTTCAAGGCTGTTGATCTGTGGCGGTGTAAACCCACCCATGGGCGCGGAAGTTTTTCCCGGTTGTCTTGTCATAATTGTCACCAATCCAGCGTTTACAAAAATTTCAGTAGCAGAAACTGATTATACTTCTTTTCGTTTATAATCCAATTCATATGAAACTATCCGTCATAATCCCTGTTTACAATGAAGTTGAGAGCATTCAAGCCATCTTAAAACGTGTTCAAGACACCGGCCTTGTCCATGAAATTGTTGTTGTGGACGACGGTTCCAAAGATGGGACGCGCGATATTTTAAAGACACTGGATGGGCAAAACAGTGTGCGCGTCATTCTGCATGAACGCAATAAAGGCAAAGGCGCGGCGGTACGCACCGGCATGGCGGCAGCCACAGGCGATGTGCTCCTCATTCAAGACGCCGACCTTGAATATGATCCGCGTGATTACCCTCAATTACTGCAACCGATCAATGAAGGTTTGGCAGATGTGGTCTACGGCTCCCGTTTTCTGGGACGCGCGCATCGCGTGACCATGTTCTGGCATTTGGTTGCCAACAGAATGCTGACCTTCATGACCAATATCCTTTACAACACGATCCTGACCGACATGGAAACTGGTTATAAAGTGTTCCGCCGTGAGATCCTGAATGGAATGGTCTTGCACGCCAACAGCTTTGACTTTGAGCCAGAGTTCACGGCCAAAATACTCAAACGCAAATTCCGCATTTTTGAAGTGCCGATCACTTTTAATCCGCGCGATTATACACAGGGCAAGAAGATCAAGTTACACGATGCTTTCGAAGCGGTATGGACTTTGATTAAATATAGATTTGTGGAGTAAGAAGAAGATTTCCGTATAAGACGCCGTAGGAGAGTCTTATACGGAAACTTTCCATATAAGAATAGTTGGGTGGCTATCGCCATGAAAAGATACTTATCGAAATTTCTTGCAACAACAATTCTTTCCACAGTTCTTTTATCATGTGGAAAAGTCGAACCTATTCAAACGCCACCCATTGTACTAAAGCAAAGCACGCCAACTATTTCCATAGTTCCAACCGTTTCACCAACCGCTGAAAGCCTACCAACCATAACACCATATCCAACCACATTGGCAGATGCAACCGCACAGGCTTTCGATTTTGTTCTATGCAATAATAATGCTATCTCTTGGTGGGATATTTCCCCAAATGGCAAGTGGCTTGCCGCTCCATGTATTGATGAAAATGACACGGAAGAATCGCCATTGTTCATAAGTAGTATGGATAATTCTCAACATTGGAAAATTTATTACAGCGATTACATATTTAGTCCATACATAGAAAAAATAGGGTTAAGCCTCGACCAACATGATGATGTTATTCCAACGTACTGGTCAAAAGATGGTAGATATTTGTTCGCCACGGTTGGTTCAAGATTAGATGGATGTTGTTGGATAACTGGAAGTAGGCATGTTCTTTTAGTGCGGCTAAATCTTGAAACTGGCGAACAGGCAGCACTCTTGCGCACCGATTACTATTCTGCTAACGTGTTTAGTTTTATTATTTCAGACAGTGACCGTTATCTGCTTTTTACGCCCCCGTCTTATAATCTTCCGTATGACTTCGCGGTTTTAGATTTTCAAACATGGGAGACCCAAGAAATTTTCCTTAAAGTCACGGGGGAAGCTCATATGGATTACGCAAAATTATCGCCAAAAGAGGATAAGGTGATTCTTCTTTTATTTGAGTATATCCCCTACGATGATTACTACCTCGATTCTATTGTACTTATTGATCTTGTATCAGGGAGGCAAGACTTATTAATTTCGGATATAAAACCAGAAGAAGAACTTTTTCCGATACAATGGATAGATAATAATCATGTCCTAATGAGCAATATAAACCCTGTTTATTATGCAGGCGATAAAATAGAAAGGCGATGGACTCTTGATATTAATTCAGGGCAACTTGAAGAAAGAACTCCTTAGCAAAAAAGCCACCCAACAAAGCGCGCACCTGACGCTGGGGAGTCTGCGCAAATCTCAAGCAGTTTTCCACCCCTTAGCCTTTTTCTCGCCCGCCCCAGTGCCATACTCCGCTAACGCAAATCGTCGGGCGACCTGAGATTCAATTATGAAAGAAAATATCACTTCTTATATATTGACAAGACTGTCGAGAGCAGCCTCAGAAGATGATGTCATTTATTCCGTTTGCCAAAAAACGGGATTGGGGTGGGAAAACGCACAGGCCCTTGTAGAACAAGTCAAGAATGAGCATCTGGCAGAAATTGAGGCCAGGCAAATACCACTAAGAAGCTTAATATCATTTGTTTTCTATATACTGGGGATTGTTCTTACACTGGGACCGCTTGTCTATTTGTGGATCATATTAGATGTCACGAGCACCTTCCTTGTTTTTATTTCCGGCGGACCCGACACTAACGCAGAAACTGCACTCAAGCTTTTTGAAAGTCGCTGTGCGCTCCTTGGCTGGTTTGAACTTCCATCCATCATTTTTACCACACTCGTTGGCGTCGGAATAATAAACGCGAATCTTCGATATATGAATGGAGTCTGGGAGGAATTATTTCGCAGGTGGAAAGCAATTGAGTAGAAGACCAGATACTTAAGGCAGGAATTAAATCAAAAACAAGACAGACGCACAACACCTGTCTTGTTTTTTAATAACTGAACACCCAAGTCTATTTACGGGTCCTCATCAAGAGGATGTTCCACTTCCCCATCCAAAAAGGCCTGCGGATTTTCCTGAAATACTCGCAGACAGGCGCGCGTGCAAAAATAGAGGCGTTCATCCTTGAAGACCACGCTGGGATATTTCTCTGGCTCCGTCAAAATTCCACCGCAAACTGATTTGGTCACTTGCTGTTTTTCACTCTGTTCCATTTCAACTCTCATCATAAATAAGCTGAGCCATGCAAATCAATGCATGGCTCAGCTGTGATTCGATCAATTTACGGCTTCAAATACACCGCATAATCAAGAATGTAATCGCCGGGTTCGTAATCGGCAGTACCGTCATTGATGGCGGCCTTGAAAGTGGCTTTGGTGCTCAAATGATGCTCACCGGCCGGCCATTTGCTTAGCGCAGTGTAATACAGCCTGCATTGCTGGCCTCCGTTTTCAAGGTCTTCCTTCCTGAATTTATCCAGAGGAATTTCCTCGCCATCCAGTACGAACTTCAAATCAATGTTCTCGAAATTCTGGTTGAGGATTTCAGTGGAGGCGGTACACCACGCATACAGCCACACCAATGTATCGGTCTTGGTGAGCGGAATGGTATAGGTCAACGTGCCGGGGACGCCAAAGTCAGCGGACTCATACTGCTCGCGGGCCAAATCTTCCAGGAAGCTCTTACCAGATGTCAGCGCGGAGGATGCGGCGGCGGCGCTTGCCATCTCCGGTGGTCCGGAAGGAATCAAGCCTGCGCCTTGTGGTTCGCTGATCACTTTCTCAGCGGCGGCCAACACCACATCTTCGCCATTCGCTAATCGTTGAAGGGTTTCCAATGTTACCGGAACGCGCACGTCAGGCACAACGCCCGAGCCTTCAAGGTGGATATTTCCTTCCGCATCCACTGCGCGGCCAATGGTTAATTGGACGGTAATATCCTCGGGCATCGAGAAGTCTTCAACGCTTCCGCCTGCGCCCTCGCTTGGATACTGTCCGACCACAGTGGCGCGGTCATTGACGGTCATGTTGTACGAAAAGAATTCACAGGCACTGGCACAATTGGGGCCGACCATTACAACGACAGGTCCGCTGTATTGAAGTTCGGCGCGCGGCGGGATCATGGGAGATTCATCGCCGGGGTCCATATAGAACTCACCAGTGGCTTTATTGTATTGAGCGGAATTACCGACGATGATCTCTTTATCGAAGAAATACGCGGCCATTTGATCTGCCAGCCAGCCGCTGCCGCCGCCATTATTACGCAGATCAAGGATCACACCGGGAACCTGGTTGTCATTGAAATATTTGATGGCGCGTTCCCAGACTTGAATTGAAAGAACGTCATTATCGAGGAAGCTGGAAATCTTGATGTACCCATAACCGCTGGGCAGCAAGTCAAATTCAACTGGAAGGGCTTCCGCATCCACTCCGGCGCGGAAGGATGAGAAATTAAAGCTGGCAAATTCATTGACAACTTCCAACTTCGCGGTTTTCTCAGCGCCGTCAATATTCTTGAATTTGACTTCCACTTCGCCCTTATCCATCTTGAAGCGGGTCGCATAGCGCAATTGCTGTAAGCGCTTGATCTCCGGGTTGCTGAATGGAGAAGACCACGGAATAACCTTGTCAACCACATCAGAGGTCGGAACTCCATCCAAAGAGATAATCTCAGATCCCCAGGTCATTCCAGCCGCAGATGCGGGGCCGCCATCCAGAATAAAATTGGCGATGATCTTGCCGTCATCGGTTTCGCGCATCCCAAAGCCCAAACCGCCAGCGGTGTCAGTTGAAAAATCTTCATCCAGCAAATCGGTGCCAAAACCCACGTGGGTATCAGGAATGGACCAAAGATAATCGCGCAGCGCGAGCGCGTACGCGTGCTTATCTTTATTCTTCTCAGCCTCTTCAAAACGCGGACGGAATTCAGCAACTTTGGCATCCCAATCAATTTTCTTTAAATCGGTGAAAGCGTATTCGTTCTTGAATTTTTCGGCCATGCCATCGAATGCTTCAGTATAGGAAAGCCCGGAGAAATCTACCAGCGCGGCGCTTTCAGGTTCGTAGAGTTCAATGGTGGGATTCTCGGAGCGGTCAATGCTAAAGGGAGACTGATCCAGATCGACAACAGACCAGCCCGCGGGTAAGTCCATGATCGGGTCGTCATCTGTGAATAATTTCTTATCATCGCCGAATCCCGATGGGAATTGCTGTTGGTCATCCTGCGCGTAAACGAGGTATTTGCCGCCGGTCACCTCAAGATAGAAATTAGGGTCATCGGTGACTTTTGTGGAAGCATAAGCTCCAGACCAGCCGCCGCCGCCTTGATCACGGCGTTCCAAAAATGGATCGCCCCAGGTATTCGTCCAATATGCCACGGCAAAGATCATCACACCAGCTTCATCAACGCCATCGTGATCGACATCATGTAATGTGCCGTTTGGCCTTGATGGAAGCGATACGCTATACGTAAAAGGTGATGTATAAAAATCTGAAGTGATCTCGCCAATCACCTGCGACTCAACAGGGATCAGGAATTTGCGGTCGCGGGTTACAAATCCGCCCTGGTCTTCAAGGATGATGATCGGCTGCGCAACTCCTTCAGTAAAGAAGAAATTGGTGTATGTCACATTCCCAGTGACCGTCTTCGGGCCGCCTTCTTCAACGACAACAACAGGCGATTCGGTAGGCGCTGTGGTAGCCGTTGTATCAAGTTTCGGCGCACAGGCCACAATGGCCATGCACAAAAGCAATATGGCCGCAACAATTTGAAATGATCGAGTTTTCATGGGCACCTCACTAAAATTTTAACGATTATAATGCATGGAACATATGGATATTAATCTTGCATTACAACAGGAATTTTCAAAAGCCCAACAGGCCCGCATCAGCAAAAACGAAGGCCAGGCTCGAGTTTGTGCCAGGCGCGCGGCGGGAATTGCGATACGGGATTATCTCACCCGCAATGGGACTCGCGTTCCAAGCATGAGCGCCTACGATCTGCTGAATCTACTTAAAGAAGATCCGCTCATTCCCGCGGACTTGAAACTGATCGCTGACCATTTGACAGTGCGCGTCACTGAAGAATTCAACCTCCCCTTTGACGCGGACTTGATCGCGGAATCAAGAATATTGTGTGATTGGTTATTAAATAATTAGACCCCAAAGGTTTTTAAAACCTTTGGGGTCTGTATTTAAAAAAATTAGATTATCCTTTGCGCCCAGTCAGATAATAAAAAGCGCGCGCAACGGTAAGAAGCAGCATCATTCCCGAAATCACACCACCAAAAACAAAGAATAATCTATACCAATCACCGAGGCGTGAAACGATCTCCTCGCGGTTGGGCATCTGGATGCGAACGCGCAGGCGCTGCACAATTTCCTTCGAAGGCGCAACCGGCTGTAAGGTCCCGGCCAGATGCGCTTCAAGAACATCCAGTTCTTCGGTTGATGTTTTGGTTGTCTTGCGTTTCGTCATTCTTAATTTTTATCCTTTTTACTATTCCACGGGGTAAAGGATCAATCCAACTGTACCTGGGCCAAGATTTGCCGCGATGGAAATCGAAAGTTCGCCCAGCATGGTTTCCTTGTGGTTGAAATGGCTCCTTGCCTGATCCAGCAATGCCTGACCGGATTTGGCATCCCGCGCATGCACCACTGCCAGATAAACAGCCTGCCTGCCATATTCTTCCTCTGCAATTTCAATCACCCGATCCAACGAACCCTTGCGTGTACGGACCCGCTCAGCCATATTAAGGTCACCATCACGCAGAATGGCGATCGGTTTTACATTGAGCAGAGAAGCCAGCGCCGCCTGCAAGGTCTTCACACGGCCGGACATTTTTGCGTATTCCAGCGTATCCAGAGTCAGAATAACACGAACATTGCGCTTGATTTTTTCAAGGTATGAAACAATCTCATCCACACTCTTGCCGGCCCGTTCCAATTTGCGCGCCTCACGGCACATCAAACCGATCCCAAGCGAACCGCTGGCCGAATCAACAGGGACTACATTAAACTCACCTTTCAATTCCTCAGCCGCAGCAATTGCTGAGGCGTAGGTGCCGGAAAGTTTGGCAGTAATATGAATGGAAAGGATCGTGTCGCCTTTTTGAGCGATCTTGCGATAAAACTCAACAAATTGATGCGGAGAAGGTTGTGAAGTTTTTGGAATGCGCTTGCTTTCATCGACCAGTTTGTAAAAACCTTCGTTGTCCAATTCCACACCCTGGAGATACGACTTCTCCCCGAACAAAATATTAACAGGGATCGTATCAATGCCATATTCCCCAGCCCATTCGGGAAGGATATCGGCCGCGCCATCAGTCACAATTCGCAACATGTTTTACTCTCCTTCAAGATTAAGATTTTGATCTTCCAGTTGATCGCGAAGCGCCAAAAGCGTACGATGGTACAGACTCTTCACGGCACCTTCGCTTCTACCCATGATCGCGCCAATCTCAGCATTAGACATGTTCTCGACAAATTTCAAGATCAACAGGTTTTGTCTCTCCGAAGGCAATTTGCGGATCATCCGCAGCAGAGCTTCCTGTTCCTGTGAGCGAACCAGATTCTTCTCAGGGTGATCGCCTTTGGTCGGCAAAATGGGCAGATCATCCAACGGAATTTCCTGTTTGCGGCTGCGATCCCGATGCCAGTTGGCAACCAGATTATGTGCGATGCGATACAACCAGGCCGAGAATGGCACGCCGCGATCCGTATATTTTTGGATGTGATTCATCGCCCGTTGAAATACACGTGCGGTGAGATCCTCCGCGTCATGGAGATTCCCTGTTCGATAATAAACATAATTGAAGATGCGTTCCACATACCGCTCATAAAGCTGGCCGAAAGAATCACGGTCACCTTGTGAAGCAAGTGCGAGAATTTCCTCTTCGTTGAATTCCGGGTCGGCCAAGTTAAAACCTTACCGGCGGGTTTTGAAAATATAACCCCGCCGGATTTGAGAAGTTGCACTGAGTATAACACGCAGCATTTCAAATCCATTTCAAGCCTTTTGCGGATGAAAAGCACGCCTCGCACTTAACTGAAAGTTGATTCGCTCAACGAAAATTTTCTCCCTTTGAAATTTTCCGTCATTGCGAGGAGCGAACGACAGTGAGCGACGAAGCAATCCCAAAAGGGTTGGAGATTGCTTCGTCGGGAAAAGCAAGAGCCCTCCTCGCAATGACGCAAGACTATTTAGTAAAAATAAAACATTTGTGCTACAATCGGACATCCCAAGGAGAACTATGTCACACAATGTCATTCGCGTTGTCGGCGCACGCGTTCACAACCTAAAAAATATTACCGTTGAAATTCCACGCGACAAGTTTGTAGTCATAACAGGCTTATCGGGTTCGGGTAAATCGTCTCTTGCATTCGACACCATCTTCGCAGAAGGCCAGCGCCGCTATGTGGAGTCACTCTCAGCGTATGCGCGTCAATTCATTGGTCAAATGGACAAGCCCGATGTGGATTACATCGACGGCCTCTCCCCCGCCGTTTCCATTGACCAGAAATCAACCAGCCACAATCCGCGCTCAACGGTTGGAACCGTCACCGAAATCTATGACTATATGCGTTTACTTTTTGCGCGCGCAGGCATTCCGCATTGTCCCGTCTGTGGACGAGAAGTGGTTAAACAATCTGCAGAAGAGATCGTGGATAAGGTTGCTAAATTACCTGAAGGCTCGCGCATATTAATTCTTGCTCCATTAGTGCGTGCCCGCAAAGGAACATACCAGGCCGTTTTCGAGGAGATCCGCAAAGCTGGCTTCACCCGCGTCCGCGTGGACGGAAATGTCCATTCACTGGATGACGAGATCGAACTGGATCGCTACAAACAGCACACCATCGAAGCCGTTGTTGACCGTCTTGTCATTTCGCATGAAGGCGAAAAAGAAGAAAGAAAAGCCGCACTGACCCGTTTGACCGATTCCATCGAAACGGCTCTCAAATTTGGCGAAGGCTATTTGACTGTCCATCTTGTAGATAAAAAGGAAGACCAGTCATTTTCCGAACATCTTGCCTGCCCCGAACACGGTGTCAGCATCAACGAAATCGAACCGCGCACATTCTCGTTCAACACCCCCCAAGGCGCATGTCAGGATTGTCAGGGACTCGGCTCCAAACTGGAGATCGATCCGCAGCGCATCATCCCTGACGATGGCGTGTCACTGAACGATGGGGCGATCATCAGCATGGAGTGGAGCGGTCCCAAAGTGGAAGGCGGATATTACTGGCAAAGTTTGATCAATGCGGCGAAAGCATTCAAGATCGATCTCGACAAGCCCGTAAAAGATCTGGCCGAGGAACAATTAAAAATTGTCTTATACGGCACAGGCGATAAACAAATCCAGATGACATATCAGAATTCGAACGGCAATGAATTCAAATTCACGCGCGCCTTCGAAGGTGTCATTACAAATATGGAACGACGCTACCGCGAAACAAATTCGGAATATATTCGCGAGAAGATCTCTGAATTCATGTCCGACCGCCCATGCCCAAGCTGCGGCGGAAAACGACTCAACCCTGCCGCGCTTGCTGTAACTGTAGACAATGTCAATATTGTGGAAGCGAATTCCTGGCCTGTATCCACAACTTTGGAGTGGGTGAAGAAAATCTCTGGCAAGAATTCCCCGCTGACTTCAAAACAGAAGACCATCGCTGAAAGAGTCATCAAGGAAATCCACGAGCGGCTTAATTTTCTGGTCAATGTCGGTTTGAATTATTTGACACTGAATCGTTCAGCAACAACATTATCAGGCGGTGAAGCGCAACGTATTCGTCTGGCAACGCAAGTCGGCTCGCGCCTGGTCGGTGTGTTGTATGTGCTGGACGAACCTTCGATTGGTTTACATCCACGCGATAATGCAAGATTGTTGGAAACGCTCAAAGGCCTGCGCGATCTGGGCAATACTGTTTTGGTTGTCGAGCATGATGATGAAACCATCCGCGAGGCTGATTGGGTCATTGACCTTGGCCCCGCCGCCGGCGAACATGGCGGAGAGGTGATCGCTGAGGGCACGCCGAAACAGATATTGGCGCACCCAAAGTCACTGACAGGAGCCTATCTCTCGGGCAGGAAACAGGTTGAGGTCCCGAAGAAGAGGCGCGAAGGAAACGGCAAAGAGTTGAAGATCATCAATGCCACGGCCAACAATTTGAAGGGCATCAATGTTTCCATTCCGCTTGGAAAAATGATCTGCATCACGGGCGTTTCAGGCTCAGGCAAATCAACTTTGATGAGCGATATTTTATATAACGAGCTGGCCGCGAAATTAATGTTCGCGCACACATCTTCCGGTGAACACGAAAGAATTGAAGGCATTAAACATTTAGACAAGATCATCAACATTGACCAGTCACCGATCGGACGCACACCGCGCTCGAACCCAGGGACGTATACCGGGCTGTTCGATGAAATAAGAAAACTTTTCGCTGAATTACCTGAGAGCAAAGTACGCGGTTACAAGCCTGGGCGCTTTTCCTTCAACGTGCATGGTGGGCGCTGCGAGGCCTGTCAGGGACAAGGCGAATTGCGGATCGAAATGCAGTTTCTCCCGGATGTATATGTTCCATGCGATGTTTGTCATGGCAAACGCTTCAACCGCGAAACCCTGCAAGTGATGTTCCACGATCAATACAGCATTTCTGATATTCTGGATATGACCGTTGACCATGCGCTGGAAGAGTTCAAGAATTACCCGCCCATGATGACCAAGTTGAAATTGTTGCAGGAAGTCGGCTTGGGATATGTTCGGGTGGGACAGCCCGCCACAACCCTTTCAGGTGGCGAAGCGCAGCGAGTAAAGTTATCCAAGGAATTGTCACGCCGCGCAACCGGGCGCACACTTTATGTTTTGGATGAACCATCTGTCGGCCTGCACGCGGCGGATGTCCATAAGCTGATCGAAGTACTTCAAAGGCTTGTGGATACCGGCAACTCGGTTGTGATCATCGAACATAATCTCGATATCATCAAGATCGCGGACTGGATCATTGATCTCGGCCCCGAGGGCGGTGACCGGGGCGGGGAATTGATCGCTGAAGGAACGCCTGAACAAGTGATGAAGGTGAAAGAGTCTTACACGGGGAAGTATTTGAAAGCGCACATGAAGTAGGAAAAGATTGTCAAAGGTCAAAAGTCAAAGGTCGGAGGTTGTTAAGACTTTCGACCTTTGACTTTTGACGCGTAAAACACCTGCGCACAACCACTAATTTTCAGGTAGAATTATTTTACATTGCGTCAACGGGAAACCACCTTTGGATAAGCGCACTGTAAAAAGGAACCGATTTCATGAATAATAGACCTCCAATTTCATCTTCACCATCGAGCAGTATCAATTCCCTCCGAAAACGCAAACAGCGAGGCAGGCCAAATCTTGTTTTGATCATTGCTGGCGTGCTTGTTTTAGGCGGTGTGATCCTGTTGATTGTTTGGTTAACCGGGCCGAGCAAGCCGATTAGTTCTTTCTTTGCCACTGAGACCCCCACCCCAACCCTGACCTTTACC
>JABFSL010000012.1 GCA_013140605.1 Anaerolineales bacterium | reverse complement strand
ATCCTGCATTGACTTGCGCAAGGGAAATACTGCGCTGCGCCGAGGCGAATACAAACGCATCCACGCGGACGGGGATGTGATGGCCTTCTCGCGCACGTACAAGGAGACCAATCTCACAGTCGCGTTCAACGTGGGGACTGAAGAGCGCAGTTTTGAATTACATCTCAACAAAAAACCGAAAGTGCTGTTTGGCAGCCCTGTGATCTCAGGCAACCGAATCACGATCCCGCCGCGCAGCGGAGTTGTGATCAAGTAGAAAATTCTTTATTTGACCTCTTGCATAAGTCTTTTTGCCACAGAGGTCACAGAGAAAAACAGAGTTTTAAAGGTTCTTCTCAAAAGACTCTGTGTGCTCCCCTGGCACCGCCCGCCACATCGGCTTCTCTTCGCGACGCGATGCGAAGGGCAGGTGTGTGGCTAATTTACACCTACTTATGCAAGAGGTCTACTGTACAAATGTCGTTGCGAGGCTGTTTGTGCCGACACTTGCGCCGTACGTCAGTTCGGTGAGCAATTTCCAGTTAATAAATAAGAGAGAATATTATGAAACCTTCATACCAATTGATCCCATCTGTAAAACTTGTCCACCCGGAGTGGAGCAGGAACGCTGTCATTTACCAGATCAATACCCGTCAATTCACAGAAGAAGGGACCTTCAAGGCAGCCGAATCACATTTGCCCCGTCTCGAAGATCTGGGCGTGGGTATTTTGTGGCTGATGCCCATCCACGAGATCGGGCAGAAAAACCGTAAAGGGACACTCGGCAGCCCATACGCAGTGAAGGATTATTTCAGTGTCAACTCTGAATTCGGCACACTGGAAGACCTGAAACATTTTGTGCAGGAAGCGCACAAGATGGGAATGTATGTCATTTTGGACTGGGTGGCAAATCATACCGCCTGGGATAATCCGCTTGTGGATGAACACCCCGAATGGTATGAGCGTGACTGGAAGGGAGATTTCCATCCATCCCCGTGGAGAGATTGGGACGATATCATCGACCTGAATTATCAACAGCCACTTCTGCGCGAATACATGACCGAGGCCCTGAAATATTGGGTGCGCGTCGCTGATGTAGACGGATATCGCTGCGATGTCGCGGGGTTTGTCCCGCTCGAATTTTGGAATCAGGCGCGCCGTGAACTGGATGCGATCAAGCCAGTCTTCATGCTGGCTGAATGGGAATCGCGCGATATGCACGTCGAAGCCTTTGACATGACCTACGGCTGGAGCTGGTACAGTTTCATGCACATGATCGCCGCTGGCAAAGAAAATGTGAATGGCCTTTTCTATTATTATTCCCATAATGAGAAGGAATATCCAGCGGATGTGATGCGGATGCTGTTCGTCAGCAATCACGACAAAAATTCCTGGGAAGGGACCGAGTACGAGCAGTTTGGTGACGCGCTTGAAGCGGTCATTGCACTCTCAGCCACCAGTGAAGGAATGCCGCTGCTGTATAACGGTCAGGAAGCAGGCAATACCAAGCGTTTGGAATTCTTCGAAAAAGATCCCATTCAGTGGAAGCCTCACCCGATGAGTGAACTTTATAAATCTCTGTTCGCGTTGAAAAAGAGGAACACCGCGCTATGGAACGGGAAATGGGGCGCGAGGATGATCCAGGTGCCGAACAGCGCACCTTTGCAGGTATTTAGTTTTGTGCGACAGAATGAAAACGATAAAGTCTTTGCCGTTTTCAATTTTTCCGCTGAACCGCAAACCGTGCAATTCAAGGAAAGCCTGTTTCATGGAAAGTATGTGGATTATATGAACGGGAACCAGGTTGAGTTGTCCGCATCAACCCAATTAGCATTGCAGCCCTGGGAATACCATATCTTCGTAAGATAAGGGTTGTGATATAGAAATAACACTTACGCAAACCCTAAAAACTGTCCGTTAATCTCAAGCCAATTCAAGGTCGGGCTGATGTCAGCCTGACTTTTTGTTTTAGCAAATAAAATAATAGACCTCTTGCGAAAGGCGGCGGGAACACTATGCAAGAGGTTAAATAACGTGAATAATGGATAAAGTTTCTGTGTCTTGCTGAGCGCCGCTTTCCCTGGCACTGCCCGCCAGAGCAGGTGTCAGGCGCGAAGCATCTCTTATCTCGCTCAGAGACCCTTCGGTCGCGAAGGGCACGCTCCCTCAGGGCGACACATTTATAGTTTTTGCTTATCCATTATTGACATTAAATAAATGAATGTTTTTGGCAGTTATTTTTTCCGATTCTGAGTCATAATATGGGAACTCACTTTACACGAGATGTTTCGCTTCGCTCAACATGACACAGTAGTGTTAATTTATTCCTTCTATCGAAATAGGCCGTTGGAGAATCTTATGTCTGAAAACGAATCGCGCGACCCAAAAGATGTGCTCAACGAGATTTATGCAAATTTGCAAAGCGACGATGATGTCATCGTTCTGCAAGCCATCAATGCGATAAGCAAATTAAATTTCAGCAGTGAAGCCGTTCGAGATCAACTCGAAATAATTTCCCTGCAGAGCGGCAACAAGGATATTCGCAGGGATGCGCTCGCTGCGCTGGCACTGCCCGCGCAACGAGCTGTCCGCAGCCGCATGAGCAAAATGAATCGGGGGAACCGTTATGTAATTTTGGAAGAGATCAAAGATTGGGAAAAAGAGGGATTGCTCGAAACCCATCAGGCGGAAGTGATCCGCCGCCGCTACGATTTTGACTTCACGCCTCAGACCGCGCCGAAAGCGGATTCCCAGCCCGAAGCGAATCTCCCTGAAACAAGAGCAACTGTCCCGTTGACAAGACCCGAGCCTGAAGGTCCGCGGCCATCCCTTTTGCAGGCACTTGTCAGCGAAGCGAGCATCAAGATCTATCTATATCTGGGTGCGTTCTTCGTGATCGCATCTGCGGCGATATTGGGTGCGGCCATCCCCGAACTGCGGCTGCCGATCTTGATCATCGCCACGTTGATCTTTGGCGGGCTGGCAGTAGCGATCAAAAAGAGACTGCCACAACCGAGCTTTGCACTCTTCATTGTTTTCTCATTTCTTTTACCGATCACTGCGAACACCATACAGGAAACCATTCGTCAGAGCACAGATCTCTCAATATCATTCAGCGCGGGATATTGGGTGGTTGTTTATGTTGTGATGGCGGTCATTTGGAGCGGAAGCGCGTGGTTCTATGAATCACGCCTGTTCAGTGTGACGGCATTTATTTCATTGACGCTCGCGCTTTTCCGCATTGGAGATATTTTCGATGCGAAATTTGAATTTCAAACAAGCCTGACTGGCATTGCCGCAATTGCGGGGCTGGCTGGCGTATGGCTTTTGAAAAAATGGAAGGATGCAAAATTTGCACTGCCGCTATTTTTGACAGCACAGGGCTTGCAGGCCATCATCCTGATTGTTTCCACCACTGTGTTTGGGCTCCGCATCACCGACCCGTCGAATTTGCCGCTGTGGCAACTGGCAACTTTCTTCACGTGGATTTTTGCCTTTGCCTTTTACATTTTCTCGAATTCATTATTTCCATTCGTATTCTTCCCGTGGCTCGCGGCGGGTACTCTCATCCCGATGCCGTGGTTCATCGCCACAGCTTTTGATATTGAAAGCCTCGGCTCAACGGTCATTCTGTTCATCTGGGGAGCGATGCTTTCGGTTGTCAGCGAAATCAGTCAGCGATTTGAACTGACCCGCAAATACAGCCTGCCTGTTTTGCTGGCGTCCATGCCAACTTTTGCGTTGGGAATCATCACTGGCTTTGTATACAGCACTCCACTTGGAATGATTGTCTCTTTGGGTGCGGCGGTCATTTATACGGTATTGAATATTCTGCGCGTGCGTTGGTGGTTGTGGACAACGGCATTGCTCAGTTTCATCATCGCGTATTTCGCATTCGTCAGCCTTGAGTTCATGCAAAAGTTGATGCCCTTCTTCGGCTATCAGACGCTCGCGCTCAGCATTCTCTTTTTACTGCCTGACCTGTTCCTGAAAAAAGATCTGGCGGCAGATAAAGAGTGGCGCTGGCCTCCTCGCATTTATGGCGTGGTCTTCACGCTGTATACGTCTTTGGTGCTGCTTGTTCAAAATGAATCCACTCACGCGGCGATCTGCTTTGCGGTGTACGCCCTGTTCTTTGCCGCGTATGCCTTCGCACAGCGTAAAGCCATTTTGGGCTACCTCCCCGCTGTATATTTGCCGCTCACTATTATTTATGCGCTGAATTATTTCAATGTGGATGCGTGGCTGCCCACACTCACCGCGCTGGCGGTTTTGTATTTCGTTATCGGGGTCGCAGTCCGCGCCAAAGAAAAATGGTCGCTCGTGTTGCGCAACAGCGCGCTGGCGCTTGGCACGATCCTTTCGTTCACTGCGCTCTTTCTGGTAAAAGAATCGGGCGGATGGTACGCGCTTGTGCTCGGCATGTTGTTCATCGCGGAGATGGCTCTCAGCCGTGACGGTTGGTTTGAATTTGGCGCGCCGATCCTTTTCAGCATTGGCGCGTTTTTGATTCTGCGCGATTTCAATTTTGAACGCGTCACGTATCACGCGCTGGCTTACAGCGTCATTTGGATTGTCGCGGATTTGCTGGCGCATCTCACGTTCACAAATCCGCGGCCGTTGAAAATGGCTGTGCGCGTCATCGGCGGATTGTTGGCGCTCGCAAGTTATGGATTTTTAATTACGGAAAGCGATGCTTCGTTTGCGGCATTTGGATTCGGATTGTTCACGCTTCTTTTCTTAACGGTCAGCCTGCTCTATCGCCAAGCGACTCTTTTCTACGCCTTTACTTTGACCCTGCCACTGTTCGTCACTTTCCTGTTGCGCGAATTTGATGTGACCAAATGGATACATCCTGTTATCGTGATCGCGATGATCTATTATGGAACAGGTTTTTTCCTGCGTCTTAATAAACGCGCCGCTGGCTGGGATAAAACCCTGCTCTTCAGCGGGCTTGGGCTGGGAGTCATCTCTTCGATGGCCGCACCAGTTCTCGGCGGATTGGGCGCGGCGATTCCCGTCGCGATTGCCGCAACGCTTTGGGCGGTTGAAGCTTTCGCGAAGAAAAATGCCTGGCTGGCGCTTCCCGCAAATGGTTTGTATCTGCTGGCGTATTTCATTATTCTGGCCGAGTTGAATGTGGATGAGCCGCAGTTTTTCTCGATGGGCGCGGCGTTGTTGGGGTTGTTCCAGCATTATCTTTTGGTGCGTGCAGAAGCCAGGACGGGCGCGTTCGTGATGGGCATGCTTTCGCAATTCGTTTTGCTTGGCACGACCTATGTTGAGATGATCAATAAGAACGAGTTGATCTATTTCGTGGTGCTGTTCTTCCAGTCGCTGGCGGTGCTGGTGTATGGGATCGTGATCCGCTCGCGCAGTTTGACGTTTTTCCCGATCGGGTTCGTGGTGCTGGGCGTGGTGACGGTGGTGTATAGCGCGCTGAAAGGCGTGGCGACGATCTTCCTGATCGGCTGTACGGGAATCATCCTGCTGATGCTGGGTGTATTTGCGGTGCTGGCGCGGGAACGGATTTCAAAATTCAGCGAAAAGATCAGTGATTGGAAGGCGTAGGGGCAGTGGGCAGTGGATGGTGGATAGTGGACTGCGGGGGGAGTGGTGAGCAGTGGTCAGTGAACAGTGATCAGGGGTTAGGGATTAGGTTAGGGTTGTAGGTGGGATATGGGGGTGTTGGGAGGGCGTTGGGAGGCGGTTGGGAGAACGGAAGGGTTCTCTCATAATTGGGGTGAGATTGGGAGTTTGTCGGTGAAACTGAGAAGTTTGTTGGCTTAACTTCGGCTTTGTCGGTGAAAGAAGTTTTCCATGTTGACCTGTCCCGATTGAGTGCGTATAATTTGCTAATGTTATTTTAACCCATTGCCGCCTAGCGGACTAAATGAATTTAGGCGTTTCCCCCTGAAGGGGACTTAGACGGCAAGCCACTATCTAAAAGTAATTAGGTGGAAAGTGGCAGTATAACCACTAGTTAGCCTGCTCTTGTAAACAGAGTTATAAGGAACAAGTTATGAAATGTCCTCATTGTACAACAAGCGTAAATCTTGAAATTGAAGTTACTACAACTTGGTTGACAAAAGGCAATGATGAGTCTCATACAGGCTATGACGTTGCTTGCGGGCATTGTCCTGAATGTAAAGATTTTATTGTCATGCTTCGTCATGGGATGGCAAAAATCAATAGAGATAATGGTTATTATTATTTGGACACCGTGACAAATGAAAACGTTCTTTACCCAAAATATTCAGCCCGAAAAGTAGAGCCAGAAGTACCTGACCATTACAGAAAAGATTTTATAGAAGCATGTTCTGTTCTTCCATTCAGTCCGAAAGCGAGTGCCGCTCTTAGTCGTCGAATCCTTCAAGATATATTGATTGGTAAATTTGAAATCAAACATCGAAATTTGGATAAACAGATAGATGAATTTATCAACATGAAGGACGTTCCTTCCTATCTTACACAAGCAATAGACGCAGTAAGAAATATAGGGAATTTTGCAGCACATCCACTAAAAGACACAAACACAGGCGAAATTGTTGAAGTCGAATCGGGAGAAGCAGAGTGGTTACTTGAAGTATTAGAATCGTTATTTGACTTTGCTTTCATTCAGCCTATTCGATTAGAACAAAAGAAAAGTGTGTTAAATCAAAAACTTCAATCTATTGGAAAGCCCCCAATGAAAGGGTAATTTCCAAACAGGCGGCAGGCTAACAAAGCGTGCATCTGACGTGTGGAAGTCTGCGCGATTTAGGAGCATTTTTCTGGCTTCGGGTTTTTCCTGCTCTCAAACATTGTCCACGCCCGCCCACACGCAGGTAACGCAAACCGTTGGCACGCCTCTTATAATCCAGAGAAAGAATGCTGAAACCCCTTTCGAATAAGTTGTTCGCCTAGAGACGAGAAACTGCAATGTTAAAAAACACTCATGAAAACATGTTTGAACTCATGCCAACTCAAATGTGGGAGGATTTACAAAGACAAACACATTCCAACCTTAGTGTAGTCGAATCATCAGAGGCTCAAATGATTAAGTTTGTTTGTGTTCACGATGTTCGTACACTTGCAGTTGTAATCTCGGAGCGTCATATTAAAGTTGATATTGAAGCAGCATACTATTCCAAGGTTTCTGAGGAATTGCGAAAAGCATTTGAGATATCGGATCTGTTATCTATTGATATTCGATTTGCTGGTCAAGTTTTACGAGAAAGTGATACATTAGCGAATATAGGAGTATTTTATCCAGATAAAGTTTATCTTAGCTTTGACTTGGCACGTGCAACAGGACCAGGAGTTTTTCGATTAATAGAATATGATAATTATGTTATGAATGTAGCCAATTATATACAAAAGCAACCAGAGGCTTACCTGGGAATTTGCGAAGAAATAATTAGTTTGATAAGGCAAAAGAATCATCAAGAAGTTGAGATGAAAAATCTATGGCAGAGGCTTATTCTTTTGAGAAATATGCCAGCTGTAGTAGTAAACGCGGGAACACCCAAATTAATACTAGATTGCATTTCTGAACTCTTAATAGTAATCAACAGTCTTAATGAAAATGAGAATATTCATTTTCTATATAACATATTAAGCGCTCTAGAATGGCTTGTTTATTTAAGCCCAAGTGCATTTGATGTTGTAGGGAGAGGAGAAATAGTTCTAAAGTCATTCGTTGATAAAATATCACAGATAATTAAAGCTCAAAATTTGCCAATTGCGTTACGTATGGAGGCAATATGGACACTGGGATGGGCTGGAATCGCTCAGCCTAATATCCGTACAATTGCATTACCCTTACTAAACACACTAGTAGCTGAAGTGAACACGCCAATAATTCGGCAAACATTGCGCGCCGCAGGTCTTCGTATGGGATATTTTCGATCTGCATATTCGTGGGCATCAGTATCCAGAGAGGCAGGTAGTTTCATTCCACTAAGTCAAGATACATCAGCCACAACAGAAGCCTTGGTGGGAACGGAAATCGCTAAGCTATTTTCTAAGGCATTGGAAACCGCCACCCAAGAGAGGAAATTTTTAGAAGATTTGCATAAGAGTGTCAATGAAAAAGCCACTGAGCATGAACTCAAGAATATTCTGACTGCAATTGGCAAAAAATATTTCAAAATCTCTGTTGCTCATCCCAAATTATTGACAAAAAGGTTTGAATCCGCCTTCTTAATCCAAGCATATTTTGAGGAGCTTAATTCAGATGTCAAGGCAAAAATAAGAGAAATCCTTGGTGAAAATGTTGGCGAGCATGTTTATGACACTGAACTTAAGCTGGGACAATTGATAAAAATAAAACTGTATTCCCCTGACATAATCTTTCCCGAACCAATCACAAAGAAATTAAATTCACCGCTTAATTCGATGACATTTCTTGGTAAACCATTAGATACATGTCAGCCAGGAGAACACAAAGTTGTTCTTTCGATTCTAGACAATAAAACTGGCGTAGAATACCAATCAGAGACTTTTTCTGTAAAAGTAGTTGATTTTGCTTTTGACCACATTTCTCGTCCATTACTTTCAAGAGTTTCAGCAGTTGTTTTAGGAATTGGTTCTTTTGCTATGTTCATACTCACATTCTTGGAGCAAATTGATAAAACGGTTGGTCTTACATCTGGCACTGCGGCGGGTGTTTTAGCGTTGGCGGTTTATGCTGGTTTTTACAACATGTATCAACGTGTTCATTCGAGTACGCCCTGATTAGTAAAGCGAGTCTTAAAGTCTAAAGCGTGCCAATACAGCATGCACTGGATGCTGGGGATTCTGGCGCATTTTCAAGCATTTTTCTAGCTTCGAGTTTTTTCTGCTCCCAAGCATTGTCCACGCCCGCCCACCCGAAGTCAACGCAAACCGTTAGCCCGTTCATTCATCAATGTGGAATACAAAGGTTCACTATCTTGCCTTTGCTGTCCAAGTTCGGCAGAAAAATACAAGTTGAGCCACAGCAAGCGCAAGCCCATATAAAAAACCAAAGGAGTAAGAAAATGAGTAACAGTGCTCGCAGTATCTTTGTCTTTGGTCTGTATCTCTTGGCGCTCGGCATTGTCTTGATTGTGGTGCCCAATTTTCTGCTTGGGATGTTTTTCCTTCCCAGCACTACTGAAGTATGGATTCGGGTTGTTGGCGTCGTTGTTTTGTATTTGGGTTTCTACTACACCCAAGCGGCAAGGAAAGAAATGATCGACTTTTTTCAATGACGGTCTATGCCCGCCCTACCCTCGTTCTCTTTTTCGCTGCTTTTGCAGTTTTAGGTTTCGTCAGTCCAATCATCATTCTGTTTGGAATAATGGATTTGCTGGGAGCCATTTGGACTGGCTTGACATTAAGAACCAATAAAATTGTATAGGTAAAATCGAGTTCGCATTCATAATACACGTCTACCTCCAAGACATGGGCACGGGCTAACAAAGCGTGCACCTGACGTGTGGGAGTCTGCGCGATTTTCAAGCATTTTTCTGGCTTCGAGTTTTTCCTGCTCCCAAGCAGAATCCACGCCCGCCGCAGCGCCAGTCAACGCAAACCGTTGGGCAGTTCCTTCGAAAATTATTTCAAAAGCTGGGAAACAAAGTTATTCTATAGGTTCAAAACTATGACTGAAATCACCGAAGAAACCAAAAGCAAGTTTTCAGTAAAAAGATTTGGCATTGGATGTGGTGCATTATTTTTAGGTATCGTAATTCTGGCTTTACTTGCATTGGGAATTTATGTTCGTTCATTAATTGTCTTTCTTGAACCAGATGAATATGCTGTTGTAATATCTCCTTTTGAACCTAATGGAATCAGAGAAATGCCACTAACTCCAGGGAGACAAATACTTCGACCGATGGAAAGTCTTGAGATTTTCAAGATTTCCAGAGAGGTCTTCGTGTCGTCATCAACGGATTGCAACTGTAGCGCAAATGGCACAAACTCTGTCAAGCTTCGCGCCAAAGATGGTGTGGGTATAATTATAGATTATCGAATAACATATGTTATCAATGCAGAACAAGTCATTAAACTATATCAAACTTGGCAACACAGGTATCAAAACAGCTTTGTGATACCAACATCAAGGCAAGTTGTAAAAGAAATTACGAGTCAATATACTTCCAATGAAATTGCCTTAACTAAAAGAGAAGAAATTGAGAAGAAAATATTTTCGCGACTTGAGTCCGATTTTTCTGGAGCATATTTAATCTTATTTGAATTCAAGATAGATGATGTTCGTTTGAATGAATAAAAACTGTCCAACAAAGCGCGCACCTGACGTGTGGGATTCTGCGGTACGCTTCGCATCAAGCATTTCGCGTACGCGTGGCATCGATTTTTTTCTGCTCCCCAGCAGAGTCCACGCATGGCCCAGCGCGGGTAACACAAACCGTTAGGCGTCTATAATTATGGAGTCACAAATATGATATTACCGGATTATTGGCTGACACGACCTAGCGTGAACTTCGACGAAACAACTCAGACTGCTTTTGATGAGTTGCTCAATACAACGATCAACGCCAGCGAGTGCCCCACCATTGAGTTTACTTTGCCCTACCCCAAGTGGCAGTTCCTTTGCTATCTCGTCGATCATCACAGCATCGCCATGCACGGTTCCGGCGATCCTAACATTGCGCTTTTCGAGCCACGCCAGTCCAATGATCTCAACGAATTTGGCAATCAAAAGGCCATCTATGCCGCATCGGATGGACTGTGGGCTATGTTCTTCGCGATCGTCGATCGCGAGCGTGTGGGGTCAATTACCAATGGTTGTATTCGCCTGGCCGATGAATCGGGGACACTGCACGGTCCCTACTATATCTTCTCTATCAGCCAATCGGCTCTTCCCACTCAACCCTGGCGAACGGGCACGGTCTATCTCTTGCCACGCAGCACATTCATTACTCAGTCACCAATGGCGTTTGGCTCCTCCCAAGTCCATATTGCACAGCTCGCAAGTTTTGTACCTGTTCAGCCGCTGGCGAAAGTAACAGTTACGCCGGACGATTTTCCATTCTTGGCACAAATCCGGGGACATGATGATAGTCGCTTACAAGAATATGCGACAGCATTACAAACTGGTGGCGCATGGCCAGATTAGCAATAGAGTGCCGTTTATCAGCAGAGAGACATTTTCCAGTTGACGCCAATTACATTAGCGTAAAGCCGCCCAACAAAGCGTGCTACACAGACAGATGAAAGGGGAAGTCAAGGGCGCCGATGAATTAAGAATTAGGTGGTTGTATTGTTGCGCAAGGGAGTGAAAAAGCAACTGGACGCTGGGGATTCTGCCGCATTTTCAAACATTTTTCTGGCTTCAAGTTTTTCTGCTCCCAAGCAGAGTCCACGCCCGCCCCAGTGCCACAGCCCGAAGGGCTAGTCCGCGAACGCAAACCGTTGGGCAGCTTCGCACAATATATATTTCAAGTAAAATCAAAAAATGAGTGATAACGGTCAATTCAGTAAACGTGAAAAGGAAGTAACGGAACTCCTTATGCTGGGCAAAAGCAATAAACAAATTGCTCTGGCGCTTGGTATTTCGGCAAGTACTGTTGAATATCATTTGAAGAAAATTTACAACAAACTTCAAGTAAATTCCAGAACAGAAGCAGTTTTGCGACTGGGGAAATCCATAGGTGGCAATGTCACGAGTGAATTAGGGAAATCCACAGTTGAAATGAATGGTAAAACCGCCGACAATGGCATCCAATCTATTTCAACGCGGAGGATTCCTATAAATAAAATGTTTGCGATTATCGGCGGCGGTTTATTGGCGATTGCATTGGTTGTTGTGCTTGTTCTTATCAATTTGCCTTTTCAAAGTCCAGAAATTGTGCCCACAAATGCATCATCGCTCCCTGACCTGGTGATCACTTCCGCATATGTAAGCATGGTGGACAACAATGGAAGGTGTCTTGGTTATTACGGATTCAACGTCACTGTCTTCAATCGAGGCAACGCCTCTGCGCCCGATGTTGTACTTGCTGAAACCAACACAGGGCAAGAAGTTCACATTGGGGATTTGGATCCGCTTCAAAGCATATCCATGCCTTTCGTTGCGAAAGTAGCGAGTGGAGCATATACAGTGATCGCAGACCCACAAAACATCATTGTTGAGAGCAACGAGAGCAATAACAGCGCCACCTTTTCTGAAGCCACGGCAACGCCAGTGGCTTCCTGCCTGCCATTACAAATTGAAGTTGGCACAGATACTCCTACCACTTCACCAACAATGGCTCCTATACCTTCCGTAACAATGATAGCCACAGACACAGTAACCCCCACCCACACTGTTGTCGCAACCACTTTAGAACTCACCTCATTGCCTGACCTGATTATCAAAGGCATGTATCTTGATATGGAAGGAAGACATACTAATTGTGTCGATGCTTATTCAACTTATGGGATCGGAGTGTTGGTTGAAAACATCGGCTTGACCAGCGCCGGAGCTTTTGTAGTTGACATGAATGGCACGAGACAACAAGTGGACAGCGGTCTGGCTGCTGGCCAATTCATTAGTTTGTTTTTTGCAGGTACCACGCCGAGTGGGCGGTATGAGGCGTTTGCCGATGCAACTAACCAAGTAGTCGAGCGCCAGGAAGACAACAACACCCTATTCTTTCTCGCGCCGACTCCAACTCCACCGCTCCTCTGTACAGCTACACCAACCTCAAGCCCATAACTGTGTGCAGGTCTAAATCAAGAACAAAATTCAATAAAGATTGTCGTTATATCCAACACAAAACGCCCAACAAAGCGTGCATTGGATGCTGGGGCACGGTGTGGCTTTTCTGGCTTCGAGTTTTTTCTGCTCCCGACCCCTCCCCAGCGCCAGTAACACATATCCCTTGCTTTTCGTTGTCCTTGCTCGCGGTTCATTTTTTGGTTGTCTCGATTTGCCTGCTGTGAGTCTCACTCACTTTTTCGGTGGTTGGTTTTGTCAATTTCCCAATTCAAGTTTTGTGCGGCAGTCAGTTTTTAGGCAGGGTTCATTGCCTGCCAGATAGTCAAGGCAGTTTTTCCAAATTTAAATGGAGGCGTAATATGTTGAATGATCCGATTGTTGAAGAAGTTCGCGATGCCCATGCAAAACAATTTAAATACGACCTGAAAGCCATGCCGCTGATCTAAAGAAACAGCAAAGATTAAGCGGGCATAGGCTGGTCTCTGATTCTGAATCATTTTCTCCCCTTTGGCAAAATCACAACACCCCTCTGCAGAGTGGTGATGAATGCTACTGGCTGGAATATACTGATAACCATGCGCATCATTTCAACCTTACTCCTGCTCTGTGTACTATCAGCCTGTGCCACCCCAGCAGCGACTCCCATATCGCCCACGCCATTGCCTGCCACGCCAACACTTTCTTCTTTTGCATCCAGAGATACGCTGACGGGCGACTGGCTTGGCGCCGGGACAAAGCCCGATGGCACAACTGCGTCCATCCAAATCACATTAGCTGACTCTGAAACAAAATTGAGCATCGAACCTCGAACTCAATCATGGAAGTTAACTGTCTCGCATAATAATGAAGCTATCGAGTTTTCAGCAACAGGTGGAACTCGCGACCCATTCAAACAAATAGAATTCACAGGCACATTTATAAATGGTGTTCTTGCGGGTGATCTCAATTGGGACGGCACAGCGAGCGCGATTACATTTACGCCCATTGCAGTTGTTGATCAAAGCATTTTGGAAAAATACGAAGGTGTCTATCGTTTCGAGTCTGGGCGGGCGTTGGGCATTATCGTGAGTCCTGAATATTCTTCGGACGGTTTGAACTTCTTCAGCCAAAGCTTGATGCTGACCGATTTTGACAGCGGTGCCTTGCGTGGACTCTATCCTTTCGATGATCACACATTTGCCGTAGGCGCTTTGCGTGTGGTGGGCGCACCTTTTGTTGGTCGAATTCAATTTATCATGGATGATTTACTTAATTCCACTGGTTTGATGTGGTGGGACGATGCCAGTGGCGTAACGCCATCTGCTGCTTCCGGGCAATTTGCAGGGCGTGTTCAATATACATATGAAGACGTCCCGTTCACGAGCGCCGACGGAATCCAATTGATGGGGCGTATTTCATTACCAGAATCAAACGCCCCATTGCCAGCCTTTATGGCATTGCATGGCTCCGAACAGGGCACGCGTGACAACTTCGGCAGCAAGGTGATGGCGCACTTCATAATTAGCCGGGGATTTGCCGTGTTGAACTACGATAAGCGCGGCGTAGGCGATTCGGATGGTGTTTATCAGGAAGCCGCGAGTTCCTCCAATTTGCAAAAGATCGCAGAAGATGCGATCGCCGGGGTTGAGAATCTGGCTTCCCGTCCGGAGATCGATGCGAAACGTATTGGGTTGATCGGGGGCAGTCAGGCAGGCTGGGTGATCCCGCTTGCCGCCTCTCAATCGGACGCGATCTCGCATATGGTGATTCTTTCCGGTCCAGTCGAATCGACACTACAGGAAGACGTGTTCAGCTCCTACACCAACGATGGCGATACTGCCACCAATTACGATGATGCCAAAATCACTCAGCAACTACGTGATTTGAAACCGGGTGGCTTTGACCCCATTCCTATTATCGCTGAACTAAATCAGCCTGGCTTGTGGTTATGGGGAAGCGTAGATAAAAGTGTGCCTGTCACGTTTAGCGCGGAGAACCTGCAAGCCTTGATCGACTCAGGGAAGAATAATTTTTCATTTGAAATTTTCCCAAATGGGGATCACAATCTGAATGAGTCATCGCATGGCTTGTTTAATGAGATCCCATATTCGCCGCGCGTGTTATTTTATTCCGCGCTGGCGGAATGGCTTGAAGAAAATATGTTGTTCCGGCAGTGAGAGGAAATATCTGTGTCTAAAATCATTTATACGTTCCTTGTTCTAGCCATACTGACTGCGTGCGGACAAGTTCCTGATAAAGACTTTAATCCCGATGTGAGACATCCAGCGTACGATTCTAGTACAGGTCCGGTGGTTTGTTTGGATGAAGGGCATCATAACTTTCACACCCTGGATGGTGGCTTTTGGGCATTTGGTGAATTGCTTCGTCGAGATGGTTATGTTGTCGAATCTATCCGTGTAAGATTTGATGAAACCCTCCTGGGGCATTGTGCAATTTTAGTAATAGCAAATGCCCAGCTTGAGGGCGAATGGGACGATTATCCCTATCCAACACCTTCTGCGTTTAGCGCAGAAGAGATCGATGCCGTACAGGCCTGGGTATCAAAAGGTGGCGCATTACTTTTGATCGCCGATCACATGCCGCTTGCCGGGGCATCACAGGAGCTTGCCTTCGTATTTGGGGTTGAGTTTAACAACGGTTTTGCCGTGGCAAATTTTGAAGATGAATCGAAACAAGATGCGGCATTCGATAAACCAACGATATTTACATTGGAAGATCAAACCCTTGCAGAGCATGTGATTACGGCAGGGCGCACGCCTGACGAGACGGTGTCCGCGGTAAGGTCTTTCACGGGGCAGGCCTTCCAAGTCCCAGATGTAGCGACACCCATACTGAGATTGCCTCAAAACTTTATTTCATTAATGCCTAAGAAAGCCTGGCAATTTGATACGGAAACCCCGAGGATTCCAGTAGGCGGATGGACTCAGGGGGCAGTGATGCCATATGAATTGGGACGAGCTGCTTTTTTTGGCGAAGCCGCAATGTTCACTGCTCAACGCGTTGATTTGAAGCCCGTTGGCATGAACGCTCCACAAGCAGAACAAAATGCCCAATTCGTTTTGAATTTGATGCATTGGCTTTCCGGGATATTGAATTAGCGTTGTGGAAATGTAGGTTGATAGAATGAATATGAAAATAATAGCCTCAAAAGGAGTGATGCAATGCGAAAGACCCTGTTGATGATCTGTTTATCAATTGTTTTGTCTGCCTGTGCCGCGCCAGTTACACCAGTTCCAACAATAATTCCCACCGAAATTCCGATAACCCCCACTTCTCAGGCGACCTCTACACCTCAGATAACAGCAACGCCTGTTCCATTCTTTATCGTGTATGGTGACGAGCCCATTGTTTCCAAAGGTCAGCCCGGCACATGGGATGACCGCTTCACGGATCCGGGCGCAGTCATTTATCACGATGGCATGTTCCATATGTTCCGCAATGGCTTTCGTGGTTTTCCGGCTGAGTCACAAGTGGGCTATGTTACTTCTTTAGATGGCTACACATGGACGAAGCAGGGTGATGACCCAATCATCGAAACGAAAGATGTGCCATATGCGAAGATCGCCATGTATGCATCCAGTGTGCTTTGGGAAGATGGCTGTTGGGCATTGTTTTTTTATACCTGGGATTCGAGTTCTTATCCATCCTCCAGCGTGATCGGACGGATCACTCAGTGTGTAGCAGGTCCACCATTAACAGAGTGGCTACCAGACCCTGAACCTATTCTCAAACCGGGCGCAGATGGTGAGTGGGATGAGAAGCAGGCGCTTGCGCCGCATGTTTTGAAAACAGACAATGGTTATGTCATGTATTACAGCGGCGTCGGTGATTCAGGGATTCAGATGATTGGCATGGCAACTTCAACTGATGGCGTTACATGGACGAAGTACAACGATCCAGCTACAACTGATAAACCGTTTGTTGATAGTGACCCTGTGTTTCAGCCTGGCGAGAAGGATGCATGGGATGCTGCATGGGTACATCAACCGCGTGTCTTTCAGACAGCGGATGGCTGGCTGATGATCTATCGTGGCACGAGCGATAAAAACGGTTCAATTATGAAACTTGGTCTCGCCACCAGCCAGGACGGTATTCACTGGGAACGTTATGCGGGTAATCCTATCTTCAAACCGAGCGATATCAAAGGCGCGCGTCAGTTTTGGTTCACCAATGCGGTTCTAAAAGATGGTGTGATCTATTTGTTTGTAGAAGGAGATATCAACCAGACGACGCAGATTTATTTGGCGACTCACCAAGATGCTATTCCGTAAAAATGCCCCGCGTCATTTTGGACTTGTAACTGCCTACGGCTTCAAGGAAGTTGATCCAAACCCAAGCCAAGTAAAAGCGGCACGCCTGCCCACGCGGGCAGGCTAGGAAACATTATGATTTGATTCATGCTCACAGCATATACGACTTGGTGATTGACCCTTCCAAATGACACCTGAAGAATGTGCAGCCACAATTCTTCATCATTCGGGAGGCTCGCAACCCAATGCGTTTCGCAAGATATTAGAAAGTGTTCACGAGTAAACCGCCGCCCAACAAAGCGTGCATCTAACGCTGAAGATTCTGCGGCACGCTTCGCGTCAAGCAGTTTCCTACGCCTTTTCATTTTTCCAGTTGGACGGCTTCGCCGTCCCCGCCCCAACGCCAGTCAACGCAAACCGTTGAGCGGCTCTCGCAATCTCAATAATCTAACAACAAATATGAGGATGGGTATGTCTGAATCGCAAAAAGATATGTGGAGTGAGTGGTTATTGAATCGACGATTCGGCGGTAACACCGAACGGATGAAAGCTGCGATGGACTTTCTCTATCCTGTGCGGGACAAAGTTCTGCATAATGCTAATCTGGGTGAAAATGAAACGCTTTTAGATGTCGGATGTGGTGATGGCTTAATCGCTTTCGGTGCGCTTGAAAAATCAAAAACAGCCAAAGTAATCTTCAGCGATGTATCGCAAGACTTGCTCAATCACGCTCAATCTATCGCACAAGAAATGAACATCATTGACCGTTGTAAATTTATCTGCGCTCCAGCCGAAGACCATTCAGTAATCGGCAACGAGTCAGTTGAAGTAATTACAACACGCTCGGTATTAATTTACGTTGCTGCAAAACAGCAAGCATTCAACGAGTTTTATCGCATACTTAAGCCTCAAGGAAGATTATCCATATTTGAGCCAATAAATAGATTTCGTTATCCTGAACCATCTCATATCTTTGGGGGATACGATGTAACCAATGTAAGCGAAATAGCGCAAAAGGTAAAAGCCGTTTATCATAAAATCCAGCCGCCAGACAACGACCCCATGCTTGATTTTGATGAGCGAGACTTGATTACGTTTGCGGAAAAAGCAAGCTTCAAGGAAATCCACCTTGATTTACAAGTTGAAATCAAACCAAAAAATAACGATGTGAGTTGGGAAGTAATGCTCCGAACAGCAAGCAACCCTAAGATACCAACTCTTGAAGAAGCCATGAGTGAGGCACTAACGCCAATTGAAATAAAAGAATTTATTGCTTGTTTGCGTCCGCTTGTTGAGACAAAGCGTGGGGTGAATCAATCAGCACTCGCATATCTCTGGGCTGTTAAATAAAGCCGCCGCCCAACAAGCGTGTACTGAACGCTGGGGATTCTGCGCGATTTAGGAGCATTTTTCTGGCTTCGAGCTTTTTCTACTCTCAAGCAGAGTCCACGCATGGCCCAGCACCAGTCAACGCAAACTGTTAGCTTGCTATAGCATGAAAGTTAATCTATTAAAATTATCCAATTCAAGATACAAATCATAAAGAAGGTCACATGGATATAGTCTTATCAATAAATAGCACTATGCTCTTGTTAGAACGTCTAATAAAGATTTCAACCAATGGGTGACGCTACAAATGAATTACTTCTCCGCCCAATATGGCGCCGGTTGCTCAGGCAACCCGCCTGGGTTGTGTGTCTGGCCTGTTACGTCATCCTCAGTGGACTTCGTGCCATTGGCACCTTGGGCCAAAGCTCCGATAGGCTCGCCTTGGTCGCTAGTTTTGTTATCATGTGGTGTCTGCCTTTCATCCTATACTCTCGTACCGGCAGGCAGCGAAGCGGAATAACGAAGATTGATCGGCTGGTTTGGCTGTTCTTGGGACCCGTTCTAGGTGTCATTGCCGCACTTGTCATCTATGTCATTGGGTATGTGCTTTTTGGCACGACGATTGATAACTGGTACGTGACCGTTCGGATGTCATACCAGGCCGACCCACGTTTGCTCGAATTGCCACATTTCGTTCAGTTTCTAGTGTTCACGACACCTGCGGTTATCTTCAGCCCGCTCGGTGAGGAGCTCTTCTTCCGTGGGATGTTCCAGGTATCGCTGAGCGAGCGCTTTGGTGCGCGAATCGCGACCGGTACCACGGCGTTGGCTTTTGGGCTGGTGCATCTGTTGCATCACGGTGTGACGGTCGGTGAAGCGGGGCTCCAGCTACTGCCTATCTCGGGGGCGTTGTGGGCAGTGTTGATGGCTGGGGTGAGTGCGCTTCTGGCGCTGGTTCGAGTGAAGTCCGGGGCGATATGGCCGGCCATCGCCTGTCACATTGCCTTCAACATCGGCATGAACTACGCGATCTTCTATCTACTGCCGTAAGGGGCGAGTTCGTCTAGCCGGGGCCCTCATGGAGTCCATGAGCTGCCCAACGAACGCATGCTGACGCTGGGGACTGCCGCTTCGCAACGTACGCAAATCTCAGGCAGTTTTCTACGCCATAGCATTTTCCAGTTGGACGGCTTCGCCGTCCCCGCCCCACCAGCGCAGGTAACGCAAACCGTTGGGCACTTGCCTTGCATAATTGCAGTTCTCCTTTTTCTTATTTTTTAGCTTCGTGAATAAGTTTGGTTTCTGATAGTAAAGTCTGTCTTTTTCAAGTCGGGTTTGCCTGACTTTTGAGGCACAAATCACTATGCTTCACAAACCTGGTGTATTTCTTCGTCCGCACAAAACAACAATTTTCGTTTTCTTGGTGTTTATTCTTATAATGCCAGTTTTCTATATCTACTCTGAACCTGAACGGATAAATTATCTTTTTGGGGAAAAACAGCATTGGTTGATAAAAACGGAGTATTTTGGAAGTCCTCTGGGCGAGTATCTTTTTCACACCGAAGGAAATATTGATATTTTTATTGGCATCCTTGCGAGAGATTATTTCGATAACTATATTGGCATTATGATGCTTGTCTTTTATTACATCATCGCATGTGGCATTAGTAGTTTTATTCGTAAAGCACAAAATAATTTGAGATTTAAAAAAGTTTGAAGCTCTTACCTTTGAATTAGTCAAAATTGGTTTTTGATACTTGCCAAAGGTCAGAGTCTATGAAATACTTTGTCTAGTTATTTTTCGGTGGTGTCTTGTTCAAGGTGGCAAGTCTTGCTCAACACAAAATGTCCAACAAAGTGTTCTCAGAAACCAAGCCATTACGACCACCCTTGAGATCATCATTAGACATGTCATTTCAAGCAAATTCATAGTGAACATCAATTGCAAAGCTAAAAATCAATAAAATCTATACAAACTATTAAACGCAAACAAGGCGTCTTCATCACGAGGATGCCTTTTCTCATCCCAACTCCTCACACTAGCGCTTATACATCCATCCAAATACAATCCATCATTCAGAACGAAAACCGCAATTCCCTGTATACTTATGGGTAGCAGTTGACGATGCCTCGACAAAACACGCCCGTTTACGCCAATTACGAAAAAACAGCATTCTCGGAATCCCGCTGATACTTTTGCGCTCGATGTAATCTTTTATACAACTCCGCACGACCTATGCCAGAATCGAGGTTAGATTATGATTTCCAGATCAGATCAAGATCAGCCCAAGGTTGTAAAAAAGAGCCCGTTTTTCATGGTGGCGTTGGCTTTCCTAGCTGTCTCCCTCGCTTGTTCGTTCATCATCCCCTTCGCTACATCTGAGTCATCCGTCCCAACCCCCAATTCGCCCTTGGGACTCATCGCTTATGTGGGTAACGACGGTAATATTTACACCACTGACCGGGATGGGAAACAGCCCAATGCCATTACCCAGGACGCCAACCTAAACCCGGTCGCTGGGCAGGCAGGGCGCATTTACCAATACCCTGCCTGGGCCCCCGACGGACAGCGCCTGGCTTTTGTTCGCTTTAGTTTGAGCCAATCTGGACAAGAAGTCAGCCTGTTTTCGGCTTCGTCAGATGGAAAAAATAGTGTGGACACTTTCACCAGTCAGGATTTTGCGCCTTTCTACCTTTCCTGGTCTCCCAACAGCCAGATCATCGCATTTCTCGGAAATGATGCGTCTGGCACACTAGCCCAGTATTTAGTCGCTGCCTCCGGTGGCGAAAGCAAATTTATCAGCAACGGACAGCCATACTATTGGGACTGGTCCCCTGATAACCACACACTCATTGTCCATATCGGCGGGGCCAGTTCTGCCAACCCGAATGCGCGTTTGGCCTTCATAGGGCTGGATGGATCGAATCCCAAACAGGAACTGGATCTAAAACCAGGTTCATTCGAAGCGCCCGCTTGGTCGCCATCAGGCGATGTTCTTGCATTGGCTACTCAAAACGATGCGGGCGATGATGAGTTGATCCTTGCAGGGCGGGATGGAAAAGTCAAACAGGTGCTGGCCAGCTTGAGTGGACCGGTGGCATTCGCCTGGTCGCCCAAAGGAATCGATCTGGCTTATGCGGTCTTCGAAGAGGCGGAATTAGGCCCAACCATCCACCTGATCGTGCTGGACAGTGCCCGCCCTGACCCTCAAAAACAAGTTGCCCAAGGTAAACTGGTTGCGTTTTTCTGGTCTCCAGATGGTCAGAAGATCGCCTATTTTCTCCTGGGAGGAGGAGAGGAAGATCCTTTGGCAAGTTCTTTCCAGCAGGTGTCTCAAGCTAACCCGAGCGCAAGCCTGATTGTCCGAGTTTATGACCGCATCAGCGGGGATACCAAAGAAGTCGCCACCTTTGCGCCAACGGATTCATTTCAACAGATACTGCCTTTCTATTCTCAATATCAACGCTCAGGCACGATCTGGTCTCCCGATAGCCTGAACCTGGTCCTGTCGGGTGTCGATTCGGCTGGGGAGAATGCCATCTATACTGTTGGCGCTGACGGTAGCCAATTTCAAAAAATTGCCGATGGGAATCTGGCCTTTTGGTCGTGGAAATAAGCTGTGCAACGCGGGCTGGGAGCAGGCCCGGCAACTTAAATACAAACCTGTCTGGAGAGATGATGGAACATACGCTTGAGCCAATCGTTGATACCATCAATGCCTTAATCGCATTGGTAGTACTGTATCTGGGGTTTCGCATCATTAATTCCATGCGTTTTATCTTACAGAAGCGTTCAGTGTATTTATTTCTGGCCGCCACAATGTTTTTTGCTTTACAGGAAACACTTGCGGTTATCGCAAGTACCACCCTTCAATCGGAGACGCTCGGAATCATTCGAGAGATAATTGAGACAGCCTTTATTGCCTGCCTTGTAATAGCCATGTACCTTATTGTCAAATCTGAAAAGCAGGAAATATCCAAACTACATCTGTCAGCGGAAACAGATGCTCTTACAAAGTTATACAACATTTCTTTTTTTCGTCGTGCCGCTTCGCAGAAGATCATACGCGCAAAAGAGTATGGTTTCCCATTGACGCTTTTAATGCTTGATGTTGATGATTTCAAGCAATACAACGATACCTTTGGCCATGAAGCTGGAAATATAGCCATCCAGGCCGTTGCGCAAACATTACGTGAAACGGCGCGGACCGACGACTTGCTGGCTCGATACGGAGGGGAAGAATTCATATCACTCTTGACTACCCGCCGTGAGGAGGCAGTGACCGCCGCAGAGCGTATTCGCGCCAGCATCGAATCAATGTGCAGACCTGATCATAATCCTTCCCTGCATCGGCAGATTACGATTTCCATTGGGGCTGCCGAGCTAAATCCACCGATCGGGAAATTGGAAGAACTTATCGAAGCAGCCGATAAAGCGTTATACTGCGCCAAGAAATCAGGCAAGAATCGGGTGTCTGCAAATTCAACCTAACTTAGCGCCAGGCAAAGCCCACACATCTTTCGCATACAAGGAGACTTTTTATGAGTAGATTCGGCGATGCTCCACTTGAATTTTTCAATTCTGTATATCGTGATATCCCGCCCTGGGATATTGGCGGCCCCCAACCCGCAATGTCTGACCTTCTCACCATGTATCCACCCATGAATCCCATTCTGGATGTTGGCTGCGGCTCTGGCGATCTGTCAATCCATTTGGCACAACTCGGACATCAAGTCGTCGGGATTGATTTCGTTGATACGGCCATCGCACACGCGCAGGAGAAGATCGGTTCACTTCCGTCTGAAGTGGCGAGTTTATTAAATTTCCAGGTGGCAGATGCTTTGGAACCCTCTCTGCTCCAGCGGAAGTTTGGTTCGGTTGTGGACTCCGGGTTCTTTCACTTGTTCGATCCAGACCAGTGCGACCGCTACATCGAAGAACTCGCATTGACCCTGCTGCCTGGTGGTCGGTACTATTTGCACGCGTTCGCAATCGAGTTTCCCATACCCAATGCACCGCGCCAGGTCAACGCGGATGAGTTGCGAGCACGCTTCACCCCAGAAAAGGGATGGCACATCCATGAAATTCGATCAGTGGAATTCCTAAGCCGCGTAGCGCCTCCTGTGCCAGCGGTCAGTGCCTGCATTGAGCGGCTTCCTGCAAATCGCGCTTTACAAAGGAGAGTTTATCCATGAGTCCAACCCGCATGTCAAAAATAGAAGGAGCGGCCCGCCTCGTGCTCGAGTTCAACGAGGCATTCAATCTTCATAACGTTTCAGGGATGATGCAGCTGATGAGCGATGATTGTATCTTTGAAAATACCGCCCCAGCCCCCGATGGCACTGTGTTCTCGGGGAAGAAAGCAGTCACTCAGTTTTGGCAGGAATTCTTCCGCGAGTCACCTCATGCCCATATTGAGATCGAGGAAGTTTTCGGCTTTGGGAATCGATGCGTTATGCACTGGAAATACAGCTGGGTGGATGCGGCAGAAAAAAAGGGACATGTCCGAGGGGTGGATATATTCGAGGTAAAGGACGGTTATATCTGCAAAAAGTTGTCATACGTTAAGGGGTAGTGGATAATTATTCCCAGACCGCTTTCACCAACTCTGGCAGAATCTCGCCTGATCTTCCGTGAAATGCAAAATCCACTTTGGGGGTGAGCGGAGTCGGCTCGGCGTTAATTTCAACGACCACCGAGCCGTTATTGTGCGCGGCATGTGCAAGAGCCGCAGCAGGTTGTACTACACCCGAAGTTCCAATTGAAAAGAATACCTGTGATTTTCGAGATGCGATCACGGCAGATTCCAATTCTGCGCGCGGCAGGGATTCTCCAAACCAGACAACGTCGGGGCGCAACAGTCCGTTGCATGTTTCGCAACGCGGAACAGATTCAAGGTCACTGCCCCATGTTTCAGTGAATGTGCCGCATTCGGAACAGCGCACGCGCAAAATATTGCCGTGCAATTCGAGTACATTTCTGCTTCCTGCCAAAAGATGCAGACCGTCTACGTTTTGTGTAATGAGTGTAAATTCTGGAATCTTTTTTTCCATTTCAACCAGTGCGTAATGACCGGGGTTTGGCCGTACGGCTTTTACGGCTTCGCGTCGAAACGCGTACCAGTCCCAGACGAGTTTTGGGTCGCGCGCGAATGCTTCAGGGGAGGCCAAGTCTTCGGGACGGTACTGTGCCCAAAGACCAGACTGGGCATCTCTAAAGGTGCGGAGTCCGCTCTCTTGTGAGGCACCAGCTCCCGTTAAGACAGAGACGCGTTCAGCCTTCCTCAGGAAAAAAATCAGTTCAGATGGAAAATCCATTTAAGGCTTCAATACTGTGGGAGTCGGGATCGGCGAAGGAGTTGGCGTTGGGTTGCAATCCAATAAAGTCAGCATCTCGCTGAAGATGGCGGTCCGCCCGACCTCGCGGGACCTGGCTGTATTTGCCACAAATTGATATTGCACCCAGGCATTCTGGAAGGAGGCGAGACCTTTTAGATCTTCAGGGATCAATTCATGCGTGAACGTGCCCGCGCCAATGCTCTGCATAGTGATGCGCGTCCACTCGCCCGTTGCGCCTGTGCGTTTGCTTTTGAAGCGCACAAACAGATCCACAATGGTCGAGTTGACGAGGTCGGAAACCTGCGCAACAAATTTCACTGATGTTGGCTGACACTGACTGCTTTTATAGAATTCCTCATCTGAAATCGTAACCGAAAGAAAACCATCCATTTGCAAAGTGGGAGTGCCTGTGTTGGGAGTGATCATAAATAAGGGCGTGACAGCCTCAGGTGTGAATGTGAATTCAGGCGTGGGAGTTGCTGTTTTTATACCCACCAGTGTCGGTGTGGTGGTGAAAGTTAAAGTTGGCGTGATAGGCGTGAAGGTGGGCGCATCGGTTGGAATGGCCGTTGATGTAGCCGCGAGAGTCGGGGTGGCGCCAGCGCCAGGAATAAATTGACCCAATGAACAAGCGGGCAGCAAAACGGCGCTGATCAAAAACAGAATGATTTTTTTCATATAAAGATAATTTCCTTTTTATCACTGATATTACGCAGTTGTGTTTTATGGCTTTGGAGTAACAATCGGGCATCCCTTTAAAGGCTCAAGACACATGCAGGGTGACATGGCAACAAGTTCTGAATAAATCCTTGTGCGGCCAATTTCCTTGCCTTCATCATCCGTTGCGACCAACTGCATGTTGACCCATGAATTCTTATAATGATTGTGTCCCTCGATCTCGGTTGCCTGAAGGATGTAGGAGAAAGTGCCATCGCGATAATTGAACATTACATCGCCTGTCGTCCAGGGCGTGTAATCCTCCTCCACCGCAGATTTCACCTGCACAAAAATAACAACGCTTGCAACCGCATCAGAATCTTCCACCTTCGCTGTGACCGTTGATTTGTTTGGTTTGCAAATTCCCCAGAACATTTTGCTTTCCGAGATTTCCACTGAAAGGAACCCGGGGCCAGGCCGAAAGGTTGTGGCTGTTACAACAGGCGTGATGGTGCTCCCCCCTGAAAAAATGGGGATTGGCACAAAGGTGGCGGTTGGTAAATTTGGGTCCTGGGTTGGGAAGCGCACAATTGTCGGCGAGGGTGTGATGGTCGGGGTGATCGTGGCGGTTGGCGTGATGCTTGGCGTAAAGGTCACAGTGGCGGTTCGGGTGGGCAAAGGTGTATCGGTGGGCGGAAACAAAACATTCTGAAAAGGAATGCCTGAACATGCCTGTATAAAAAACGCCAAGATCAATACAATATAGTACCTGCGCATACGCTGCCTCTTTCACGCTATAATATTATGAACAAAATCCTCCACCCATTTTACAACATCATGACATCAATTGAAGTAACAAACCTGCAAAAAACATTTCAGACCAAACGCAAAGCCGCAGGCCTGAGCGGGTCTTTGCGCGCGCTGATCAAGCCAGAGTACAGTTCCGTCGAAGCAGTCCACAGCTTATCGTTCAAAATGGAAGCGGGGGAATTGCTTGGCTTCATCGGCCCCAACGGCGCGGGAAAATCAACCACCATAAAAATGCTGACAGGCATTCTACATCCAAGTAGCGGCGCGGCGAAGGTACTGGGCTATATACCGTGGATCGACAGGCAAAAACTTGCATATCACATCGGCACGGTCTTCGGACAAAGACCGCAGCTTTGGTATCACCTACCCGCCATGGATACCTTCATGCTGTTCGGGAAAATCTACGAACTGGATGACCGCGAAACCAAAAAGCGGATCGAATATTTGACTGAGGCATTTGAGATCGGAGATCTGCTGGATGTGCCCGTGCGGAAACTTTCCCTCGGCCAGCGGATGCGCTGTGAAGTGGCCGCCTCGCTCCTGCACCGCCCGAAACTGCTCCTGCTCGACGAGCCGTCCATTGGCCTTGACGTGGTCGCCAAACAACACATCCGTGACGCGATCAGGCGCATGAATCAAGAGGAAGGCGTGGGCGTATTGCTCACATCCCATGATGCGGGCGATCTGGAAGCCTTGTGCAAACGTGTCATCATCGTCAACCACGGACAGATCGTGTATGAGGACAAGGTCTCAAATTTGAAACGCAACTTTCTGACCACAAAACTGGTTCAGGTTCGTTATGCACTGGAAGTTTCCAAAGACTTTTCCATTAATGGCGTTGAAACTTTAAAAGTTGGGCATTACGGTGTGAAGCTGAAATTCGACACAACCAAAACACCCGTTGATTCTGTCATCTCACACCTCTCAGAAGCAGGCGATATCATGGACATTACCATTTCCGATCCGCCGCTCGAAGAAGTGATCTCGAAGATCTATCAGGAAGCAAATGCTTAGAAAGGAATATTCAGCATGGACAAAGAATTTTGGGCAGAGATACAAAAAGATAAATATGAAATTCCCGCAGGCCATACACTCGCCGAATTGACACGTGAACTATTCTCATACCTCGGCTCCACAGACCCGCAGTTGCGCGACGACATCGGATACACGGTCTTCGCAAACTGGCTCAAACAGGATCGTTACTCTGTCGAGGAGATGCGCGGATATATCAAAGAGCTGCTCGCAAACCTGCATATTGGAATTGGCGAAACTGAAAGCAACTCTGTTTTCCTGCGCACTTTCTCAGTTCTCTTTCTGGCCGAGATCGTACACAACGACAACAAAAAAAGCCTGCTCGATAAAGCGGATATCACTCTCGTGCTCGAACAAGGCCTGTGGTACATCGCCACCGAAAAAGACTCGCGCGGATATATTCCCATTACAGGCTGGGCGCATGCCCTCGCCCACACCGCCGATCTAATGATGGTGCTTGGGCGTAACCGACATCTTGAAGAGCCAGACTTACTGAATATTCTGAACGCAATTTCAGAGAGGATCATCCACTCCACGAATCATATCTATATTCACGGCGAAGATGAACGGCTTGCCAGTGCCGCGAATCAAATCCTGCGCCGCGGTTTAATCTCAAATGAAAAAATCGAAGCATGGTCCAAATCATTCACTGAGCATGATTGGGCTGACGCCTATACGGATGAAGAACACAACCGTGCTTTTCAGAATACACGCAATCTTTTGAGAAGCATTTATTTGGAATTAAATATGTACGAGGAAGAATTGCCCGGTCAAGGTGAATTTGAAAAGTTTTTCTTTGAGGCGCTCAAGAATTTGAGACCGTATTAGCTCGATCATAATCAAAACAACAGTACGTGCCTACACGAAGCCATGAAGACATTTTCGAAATACTGGTCTATCTTTCAAATAACACTGATTAACTCGCTCGCCTACCCCGGTGAACTGGCTGGGCGTAGTTTGATGATCATCCCTTTCATGTGGATCTTTTATCAACTCTGGAAAGTCACATTCAACGCGGCTGGCGTGGATGCGATGAACGGCCTCACCCTGCACGATACGCTTTGGTATCTCATGCTGGCCGAGACCATCGAATTAGGCCGTCCGCCCATTGCGCGCACCATGTCTGAAAATGTTAAAGACGGTTCCATCGCGTACATCCTCAACAAGCCCTATGATTTCCTGCTTTATCAATTCAGCACCGCCATGGGCGAGACCATTTTCCGCGCCATGCTCAATGCGATCTTTGGCGGGCTAACCGTCCTTTGGCTGGTCGGCACGCCTGAGCACCCTGAAGGGTTTTTAATCGCATTGCCAGCAATCCTCGGCGCGTGGGTTTTACACTTCTGCATCAACGCCATGATCGGCCTTTCTGCATTTGTCGTTGAAGATGTTTCTGCTTTCACCTGGATATACCAAAAGTTTTCGTTCATTTTCGGCGGCATGTTAATTCCACTGGATTTTTATCCGCAGTGGCTACAGACCTTTGCCAAGTTCCTGCCCTTCTCCAGCGCGATCTATGGCCCCGCGCGTTTATTTGTCACACCGACCACAGAAATCTTCATCAATGTAATGACTTTGCAGCTTGGCTGGATCGTGGTGTTAACCTTTTTACTGACCATTGCCTATCGCCGCGGGTTGACTCAATTAACAGTGAATGGCGGTTAAAAAATGAAAGAGCTCAAGTTTCTTATCGCCATTTGGCAAACCAATTTACAATCCGCAATGGAATATCGCGCCGCATTCCTGACTCAGGTCATCGGGATGATCGTGAACAATTTTATTTACTTTGCGATCTGGATCATCTTCTTTAACAAATTCAAGGATGTACGCGGCTGGGGCGTGAACGATATGTACGTCACTTTTGGCGTGCTGGCAAGCTCGTTCGGTCTCGTCAGCTTGCTCTTCGGCAACACCTTCACCCTGAGTGACATCATCGCAAAAGGCCGCCTTGATTATTACCTTTCGTTACCGCGCCCTGTTTTACTGCATACCGTTGCCAGCAGAACCATCGCAAGCGGGATGGGAGATTTTCTCTACGGATTCATTAGTTACTGTCTCTCGGGATATTTCACCTGGGATGGACTTGCCCGCTTCGCTCTCGCCGCACTGTTAGCTGCCACTGTTTTCGGAGCATTCCTTATTCTGACGCAGAGTCTGGCGTTCTGGTTTGGCTCGATGTCCAATTTTAGCGGACTCATGCTCAACGCCATGCTGACCTTTGGCATTTATCCCATCACACTATTTGACAGCTATGCCAAATTAATTTTATTCACCATCATCCCCGCCGCGTTGATGGGTGCCGTGCCTGCAGAATTCATCCGCGCTTTCACATGGGAAGTATTGGGACAATTATTATTGGGCGCAATTGGATTCCTTGCCCTGGCGATATTCGTATTTCATAAAGGCTTGCGCCGCTACGAAAGCGGAAGTGCGATTCAGATCGAAATTTGAAAATTTCATAAAAATGGGTGGGACAATTGTCCCACCCATTTTTAAATTAAGAAGATGCGCCTGAATAGTTACTTAATCCGAGACGCCAAAGTCCGCGCGAGAGGATGACAAAAAGGAGAGTCATGCCAAGAGCAAACAATAAACTTGTGCCGCTGAGACGGTTGGTCAAAGCTTCGGCGGGGACAGTCACTGCAAAGGCCACGGGAACCAAAAAGGTCAGGCCTGTGCGCAGCCAATCGGGATAAATTCCAACAGGCCAGCGGCCTGCCGCATATAAACCTTCAAAGAGGTTGCTGATCTCATGAACGCGGATCACCCAGAACGAAATGGACGTGACCATCAGCCAGACACAATACAACATGACCCCGCCCATAATCAGCGCCGCAAGAAAGCCAAGAAGCTGCAAAATGCCCAGCGTGCCCTTCAGTTGAACAAAGGCGATGCCGATCACAACCATCCCAACAATGACATCCACCAACTGCCAGAAGCGGAACTCACGCACGCTGACAAGGGTTTGCGCGTCAGCGGGTTTGGTCAGCGCGAAATCAAGCGTGCCATTGCGAACATCATCCATCAGGCGTTCCATGTTCGGTTGAATGATGGAGCGGATCACACCGCCCATCAGCAGATGAACTCCCATTACGGCAAGCAACTCCGGGCGGGACCAGCCCGCGAGGGTAGTCACCTGCCCAAAGACAAGGGAGAGACCGATCAGTCCCGTGGCGACCGAGATGAAGGATTGAAGGAGTTGTATGAAAAAGTTAATGCGATATTGCATCTCATTCAAGACGCCGATCCGCAGATAGGTAAAAGCGAGCTTTATCGGGTTCATAGTTTCTCCTATCCACCAACCGCTGAATATTGCTTGATGGCAGATTTCCAGATCAAATTCAGAAAGAGTGTTCCAGAAGTGATCCACAGCACCTGCATTCCAACACCTGACCAAAGCTGGGTATCGGTCATATTGCCGACCAGCGCTTCAATCGGAAAGAAGAATGTCCATTTGAATGGCAGGTAATTTGAAAGATTCTGCACCCAGGTAGGCATGAGCGTCATCGGAACGAGGCGACCAGAGAGGATCAGCTCAAGGCCGAAGTACAAGTCAAAGATGGCACTGACGCGGGTTGTCCAGAAGGTGATCATGCCAAGCAGGGAAAGCAAAATGGTGCGGATGAGATACGCGCCCCAGATGGCAAGAGAGAAGACAATGACTTCCATCCATCGAATATCAAAGTCGGGCTTGAATATCCACGAAAGGATGGCGGCCAATGGCAGCCACAGGAAGATAACGACGGTCTTCCAGCCCGCAAAATAAGCCACGTCACCGTGAATAGGATGGATCGGGCGCATCAACTCCATCGACAGTTGGCCCTCGCGAATTCGCCATTCCCATCCGTAGGGAGTGAAGACGATGTTCATATTGCGCACCAGAGTCCAGATGATGTAGTACGCCGCAAACGCGCCAGCAGTGTATCCACCTGCCATTCCGCCTTGTTGTTTTGCGATGGTAGTCCACACCACCAGATATATGACTGGCTCTGTGACCATGCCAATCATATAAAAGTAATTCGCAACGCTATATTGAATTTGACTAAGAATGGCGATCTTCATTGAGGCAAGATAAAAATCGATATATCGCCTCATTTTATTTCCTCGTTTAAAGTGAAGACGCTGTCAATCACATCGTCAATGGGAGTATCTTCCACGGTCAGGTCATCCACTTGCAGGTCGGAGAGCAGATTCGCTGTGACCTGAGAAGTCTTCGATTTGGCGACACGCAAGGTGACGCGCGCACCGTCACGGGTAAGCACTTCTCCATACTGTGACAGATCAACTTCGGGATTCGGCAGAGTGACGCCGAGAGTCTTGAAGGATGAGAATTGAGTGACAAGCGTGCTCAATTCCCCATCGAAAAGAGTCCGCCCGTGATGAATCACGATGACTCGTTTGCAGAGAGCTTCCACATCCGCCATGTAGTGACTGGTCAACAGGACGGTCGCGCCCCAACGCTGGTTGTATTCCTTGATAAACGCGCGGATGCGGCGCTGCATGGTGACATCCAGACCAATGGTCGGCTCGTCGAGGAAAAGCACTTTGGGACGATGGAGCAGAGCGCCGACGATTTCCATCTTCATTCTCTCGCCAAGTGAGAGGTTGCGGATGGGTTTATTGACCAGATCCTTTAATTCCAACAGGTCAATAAAATCATCACGAGTTTTTTTGAATTCAGGCACTGGAATGCCGTAAATAGCCCGTTGCAACTCAAAGGAATCGATTGCGGGCAGATCCCAAGATAGCTGGTTGCGGTTTCCCATCACCAGCGCCACCTGACGCAGATAGTCATGAGAGCGCTTGGTCGGCTCATAACCTAAAACATTGACCGCGCCTGAGGTGGGATGTAAAAGTCCACTCAAAACTTTGAGTGTGGTGGTCTTCCCAGCGCCATTCGGGCCAAGAAAGCCGACCACTTCACCAGGTTCGATGCTAAACGAGATATCGTCCACAGCCTTGACGGTGCGATATTTACGGTTGAACAAGCTGATTACGGCTGCTTTCATTCCGCCTTCACGCTCGGGGACTTTGTAATGCTTCGATAGTTTTGAAACTGAAATGGTAGGGGTCACAAGAATTCTCCTGATTTGTATCTAAATGACATTGCGGTTAAATGAAAAACCGCAGGGCGGGCGCGCCTGCGGTACATGCAAAGAGCATGAAGAGTCTAAAAAGACCCGTGCGGAGGCGTACAACGTTCAAAATGTGAGGTAAATTTTTCTTTCATCGAAACGCCTCCTTTCAGTGGGATAAGTTCCGCAAGTTTAGCACAGATGGAATTTGGAGGCAAGATTTTTCTGGTATAATCTCGCCCGTGACTGGTCCTGCCCTACGGTCAGGTTCTCTTGAGAGAACTGAAGCTGTGGACACGGAGACCTGCGTAGTGCGGTGTTCGCACCGCCAAAAAAATCTAAAGAAAGGAAGCACACGTCATGCCGCTTGCAAAAGAAATTAAGACCAAGGCGATTGAAGATTTTCATCGCCACGACAAGGATACCGGTTCCCCTGAAGTTCAGATCGCCATCCTAACCAATCGCATTACTCAACTCACCGAGCATTTGCGAAGCAACAAACAGGATCAATCCTGCCGCCGTGGTTTGCTCAAAATGGTCGGTCAACGCCGCCGATTGCTCACGTACTTGCGCTCAAGCAATTACCAGAACTATCTAAACGTAACCGAACGATTGCAACTCCGCCGTAAGTAAGTTTGTTAGACCCTAAAGGTCGCGAGACTTTTAGGGTCTTTTTAAACCCTCACCCCACCCTCTCCCGCAGGGAGAGGAGGAGAAGCCCGCAGTCAGGAATTGAATAGCGCGAACAACACAGGTTGTTCCCACTCTTCAGTCCCTGACCAACTGGCGGGTAATATCAGAGACGGGATGCAATCTCGTCCAATAGCGGAATTTGATTCCGTTCTACAAACAGGAGACAAAAAAATAATGAAACCCGAACTAAAACGCTATTCAGCCGTTGTAGGCACGCGCACATTCACCTTTGAGACCGGCACATTAGCCGCTCAAGCAGGTGGCGCGGTCACCTTCGGCGTGGAAGATTCCATCGTATTTGCCGCGGCCACCATGGGCGGCGTGCGCGAAGGAATCGACTTCTTCCCCCTTTCCGTTGACTACGAAGAGCGCATGTACGCCGGCGGCAAGATCCCCGGTTCCTTCTTCCGACGAGAAGGTCGCGCCTCAACAGACTCCATCCTCGTGGCGCGTCTGACAGACCGCCCCCTGCGCCCGCTCTTCGCGCACGGCATGCGAAACGAAGTGCAGGTCATTATGTACTCGTTCTCAGCCGATGGTATCAATCCCCTTGATATTCTCGCGATCAACGCCGCATCTGCCGCGATCATGATCTCGGATATTCCCTGGGCTGGACCAGTAGCCGCTGTCCGTGTGGGACGTGTCAATGGCGAGTTCGTGCTCAACCCAACTTTTGAGGAAATGAACGCTTCAGATCTTGACCTGAGAATTGCCGGCACCAAAGAAGCAATTCTCATGGTGGAATGCGGCGCCAACGAAATCCCCGAAGATGTCATGGTCGCCGCACTCGAACTGGGACATCAATCCATGCAGCCGATCATTGACCTGCAACTCAAGATGCAAGCGGAAATTGGCAAGCCCAAGCGCGAAGCTACCATCACTACCGCAAACGAAGAATTACAGAAGAAAGTATTTGAATCAGTCAACGCCAAGATGAACGAACTGCTCGATAAGCCACTGAGCAAAAATGAATTCTACGGCGGTATGGACGAATTACAAGCCGCTGTCGTCGCTGAACTATGCGTCGAAGGCGACGAAACTGCGCCCGCTTCAAAAGATGTCAAGTCCGCATTTAGCGAGGCCGAACACAAGATCGTGCGCGAAAGAATTTTAGGCATGGGCAAACGTCCCGATGGCCGCACACCCACCGAAATCCGCCCAATTTGGTGCGAAGTGGGACTCTCCCCTCGCGCACACGGCACTGGTCTTTTCACACGCGGCGAGACACAAGTTTTATCCTTTGCGACACTCGGGACATTGGGTGAAGCACAGGAACTCGATAATTTATCCCCAGAGAAAAATAAACGCTACATGCACCACTACAGCTTCCCGCCTTTCTCCACAGGCGAGGTCAAAATGCTTCGTGGACAGAGCAGGCGCGAGGTCGGTCATGGAGCGTTGGCAGAGCGCGCGCTCGAACCAGTCATCCCAGCCGAAGAATCCTTCCCGTATGCGATCCGCGTGGTGTCCGAAGCGTTGTCATCCAACGGCTCGACCTCGATGGGATCCGTCTGCGGTTCGACTTTGGCGCTGATGGACGCTGGCGTGCCGATCAAGGCTCCCGTGTCCGGCGTAGCCATGGGACTCATCACCGATGAAACTGGCCGCTATCAGATTTTGACCGACATCCAAGGAACCGAAGACCACCTCGGCGACATGGATTTCAAAGTGGCTGGAACCGCTGAAGGCATCACCGCTTTGCAAATGGATATCAAGATCAGCGGCTTGAGCACACAGATGATGAAAGAAGCATTGGCGCAGGCTCATACCGCCCGTATGTCCATTATGGCAAAGATGCTCGAGGCTTTGCCCGAAGCACGCGCAGACCTGAAACCGCACGCCCCGCGCATCATCACCGTCAAGATCCCGATCGACAAGATCGGCGCGCTGATCGGCCCCGGCGGAAAGAATATCCGCGCGCTGCAGGAAGAGACCCACACCAAGATCGACATTCAGGAAGACGGCACAGTCTACATCGCTTCGACTGATAGTGTCGGCGCGAAGATCGCACAGGAACGTGTGGCGGGTCTGACCGAGTCTGTGGTGGTTGGAAATATTTATACCGGCAAGGTTGTCCGCATTGAGGCCTTTGGCGCATTCGTGAACCTTCTGCCCGGCATGGATGGACTCGTTCACATTTCACAACTTGCAAGTGAGCGCGTGAACTCGGTTGAAGATGTCTGCGTATTGGGCGATGAGCTGACCGTCATGGTCACGGATGTTGACCCGCAAGGCAAGATTCGATTATCGCGTCAGGCCGTGCTTGAGGGCTGGTCGGCTGAAGAAGCGCGTGAGAAGGATGCCCGCAAGAGCGGACCCCGCCCTGGCGGCGGTGGCCGAAGCGGCAGTGGCGGCGACCGCAATGGCGGACGAGGCAATGATCGTGGTGGACGCAGTGGCGGCGGGGATCGCGGCGGACGAAGATAGTGAATTAGTGATTAGTAATCAGTAAATAGGTTATAGCAAAACTCCGAGTTCTTTTGAACTCGGAGTTTTTTGTTTGGGATACAGATCAGTTGTTACGATCTCACATCCACACCCGTTACTTTGGAAACAATGCGATGAGCGATAAAAGTTGGCAAAAGCAGAGCAATATGCAGGATCAGGCTTAGTCCAAATAACAGTGCTACGACTGTCAAAAAATCGTTTAATAGCGGAGCAAGATTCGTCAGCATCCAGGTGCCTGCTCCGGCGAAGATTGCCAGCGAGAATAAAGCTGTCACCCATATTCCCAGCGGAAGCCAGGCATGCCTGTCTGATTCAGAAGGCAGCATGGTACTGGAAACCGCGAAGGCAAGGTAAAACCATAGGTAAAAATCCCTAACGGTAGGCAACAAGCCAAGCCCCATAAAGAACAAGTCGAGTTGACCGTTTCGCAAAACATCCCAGAGTTTGTGCAATTGCATCTGGCTAATGCCAACGTATGCCACAAATAAACTCCCTGCGATCAACGGCGCAAGGCCGATCAACGAATCGCGAAAAACATCCGTTTGTTCGGTTTCGACATAGCCCATTTGTAAACGTCCGTTGGGAAGTGTTCTTGGAATGAGTGAAAAATGTCCGGTACGCACTTGCAATAATTTCGCCATCAGAAAATGACTCAACTCATGCAGGGCTATACCGGGAAAGAAAATCACGGAAAACAGGCCAATGGTCAATTGTGAATTACGGGTGAGAATTAAAAATACAGCTTGTATCTCCCGATGCAAAAGCCGCTGGAGAAAGACCAGCGGCAGAAGCATCAGAATAAACCAGAGAAAACCAGAGAAGGGCATGGTTGTGGACTATGAACAATTGACAGCGGACGGTCTACGGTCTATCGTCTATGGTCTACAATACAGCAGCTTTTGTGATCGCCACAATCTCATCCACCTTTAGGCTGGCGCCGCCTACGAGCGCGCCATCAATATCAGGCTGGGAGAAGAATTCGGCAGCGTTGGCGGAAGTCACCGAGCCGCCATATAGCACACGGATGGCTTGCGCGGTTTCATTTCCAAACAACTCTGCCAGCGCGGGGCGGATCACATCCTTCACCACCGCGTTCGCTTCGAGGCCATTGGAGGCTTTGCCTGTCCCAATTGCCCAAACAGGTTCGTATGCCACAACAATGCGCGGAGCGAAATCAGGAGATACATCCCTGAGACTCTGACTCGTTTGACGAGAGACAACTTCACGGGTAAGTTTTGATTCGTACTGATCCAGCGTCTCGCCGACACAAACGATCGGGGTCAAGTCCACTGCCTGGGCTGAGATCAACTTCCGATTCACAACCTCATCTGTTTCATTGAAATACGCGCGCCGTTCCGAGTGACCGAGAATAACATAAGCACACAACTCTTTTACCATCGCGGGCGAGACCTCGCCCGTGAACGCGCCCTTCTCTTCCCAGTGCATGTTCTGCGCACCGAGGCCAATATTCGTGCCATCGAGCAGGGCAGAGGCGGCCATCAATGAGATAAAGGGCGGACATATCACTTTATCCACACCGCTGATCCCGTTCAATTTTTCGCTCAACTTGCCGACCAGATCGCGCGTTTCGGCGATGGTCTTGTTCATTTTCCAATTTCCAGCAACAAATGGTTTTCGCATATTTTTTCCTATTGGACTGCTTTGAGATAGTTTTCGGCCATGATGCGTATCCACTCCGGCGCGCCAAGATCCGATGATAGTGAAAGAAAAATATTCTTCGCTTCCGTTTGACTGCCCGACTTCATTTCAATTTCCGCTTTCAATAAAAACACTTCATACATATCGGGTTTAAGTTTTTCGGCATTCGCCAATTGAGTCTTTGCTTCCTTCATATCGCCATTGTATAAAGCATAGCGTCCGCGGGCGATATAACCAAGCGGCAAACTGGCATTATCAATGCGTTCAAAGAAAACAAAAAGCGGCATATCCTTCTGTTCAGTGGATTTATAAATGGCTTCGTGAAAATCATTTTCCAATTCGATCGGCATGCCTTCATTGCGGTAAATCGGGACCAGACGCAAATACATCCCAGCCGCCGCCACCCAGGCATCACGTGCTTTAAATTCCTGCGCGGCCTGCAACAAAAATTCCTTGTTATTTGGTCCCGCCAAATTTGCAGATTGTGCCAACTCATCCATCGCAGGGCGGAATTCCTGCGCATCCCAAAGTGCAAGCGCAAATTTCAAATGCGCAAAAGGATCTCCAGGATTCTGATTCACCAATTCCTGCGCGGCCAACACTTCCGGTGAATCTTTTAGCGGCGGGGTCGGCAGGCCGCCGGGAGTACGGCCACCCGGCAGTGTTGGTAATACCTCGGCGGTTGGCGGAATTTTCGTGGCAGGGATTTGGGTCGGCACAGCGGTTGGTTCCACAGGAGGATTGCCAGTACTCTTGATGACTGCAAAAAATGCTACCGCCAAACAAAGAATGGACGCCACACCAATGCCGATCCACTTCCATGGAGAACGCTTCTTTGCCTCGCCTTTAGCGGCCACTGTTTCTTTGACAGGTTCAGCCCTTTGAGTTTTTACAACCGCAGGCTCGGTCTTATAAATTCCCGGGCGCATCGTGATGGACGTGCCTTGCATCGGCACACCCGCCTCAGTCCATGCATCCTTAAAGGCAGCGACCATTTCCTCAACAGTTTCATAACGGTCGAGGCGATTCTTCGCAAGCGCCTTCAACAGGACCCGTTGAACAGGTTCAGGCACATTGGGGTTGACCTTCATCGGCAATGGTAGAGGCGTATAAATATGGTCGTGAATAATCGAGAACGGAGTATCCGCGCTGAATGGGACCTGTCCCACCACCATTTCATACAACATCACACCGAAGGAATAAATATCGGTGCCCGCATCCAAATCCTTTTTACCCATCGCCTGCTCGGGCGAAATGTATTGCGGCGTGCCCATGATCGAATCAGACGACATGGTTGATTCGCCAGCCTGCGCAATACGCGCCAGGCCAAAATCCGCAAGATACATCAAGCCATCCAGGGCAATCATCACATTGGACGGCTTAATGTCACGGTGCAAAATTCCCTGCCGATGCGCGTACGCCAAAGCGGAGCCAATTGAATTGACCACACCTTCGATTTCATTTGAAGTCAGCGGGCCTTGATTTAAGCGCGCCTTGAGCGTATCCCCCTCGATATACTTCATTACCAAATAAGGCCGCGCCTCGTGTTCAGAATAATCATAGACCGGGACAATATTGGAATGTTCCAATTTTGCCACCACACGTGCTTCGCGCTGAAAACGGGCAGTGAATGTTTGATCTTGATTAAAAGCGGGATGCAAAACCTTCAACGCAACATAGCGATCCAGCGCGGCATGATAGGCTTTATAAACAGTTGCCATACCGCCCTGCCCCAATTGCTCAATGATCCGATAAGGACCGATGTTCTCACCGATGTTGAAAGACATTCATATCTCCGCTCGCTTTGCTAGCAATTTTCCCCGATTATAGCCGAGTGTGATTGGTTTGGGTTACCCCGCTGTAAAATGCACGAAAATTGAAACATTATCAAATACAAAAACAGCGCGGACTTTCGTCCGCGCTGCCTGTTTATTTATCGAGCAATGCCGCCACGCCGGGCAGCTCTTTTCCTTCAAGGAATTCGAGCGATGCGCCGCCGCCAGTGGAAACATGCGTCATCTGTTTGGCAACACCCGCCTTCTTGACCGCGCTGGCAGAGTCACCGCCGCCGATGACTGTGATCGCGCCAGATTCGGCCAACATGCGCGCAAGGGCGAATGTGCCTTCGGCGAATTTCGGCATCTCGAAGACGCCAACGGGTCCGTTCCAAACGACGAGCTTGACTCCGGTCAATGAGGATTTGTATAATTCCAGAGTCTTCGGCCCTACATCGAGCATACGCCAGCCTGCGGGGATTTTATCCACATCAACAGTTTGAGTGTTGGCTTCGGCATCGAATTTATCCGCAATGATCGCATCGACAGGAAGGATGATCTTGTCGCTTGATTTGGCAAAAATGGTTTTAGCCAGTTCCAATGATTCGGCTTCGACGAGGCTGTCCTGCATATTCAATCCCTGCGCGGCGAGGAAGGTGTTCGCCATGCCGCCGCCGATGATCAACTTATCGCACTTGGAAAGCAAAGTTTCGACAACCAGAATCTTGTCACTGATCTTTGCGCCGCCGAGAATGGCGATGTATGGATGCACAGGGTTCGCAACTGCGCGACCAAGATATTCGAGTTCCTGTTCCATCAGGAAACCAGAGACAGCAGGCAGGAAGCGCGCAATCCCTTCGGTGGATGAATGTGCGCGGTGAGCAGAGCCAAACGCATCGTTGACATACACGTCGCCAAGAGATGCCATTTGCTTGGCAAGATCGAGATCGTTCTTTTCTTCGCCCTTATGGAAGCGGGTATTTTCCAGCATTAACACTTCACCCGCTTTTAATTCCTTTGCCATTTTTTCAACTTCTGCGCCAACGCAATCGGGAGCCATTTGGACGGGAATCCCTAACAGCGCAGCCAATGCTTCCGAAGCAGCACGCAGGCTAAACTCCGCGTCGGGACCGCCTTTTGGTCGCCCCAGATGACTCATCAAAAGCAATGACGCGCCTTGTTCCAAAACATATTTAATCGTCGGCAATGCGGCTTTGATGCGCTTGTCATCGGTGACTTTACCGTCGGCCATTGGCACGTTGAAATCCACGCGCATGAGCACGCGTTTGTTTTTTAGATCAATATCTTTAACTGTCTTCTTCATTGCTGCTCCGTATAAAAACGTAAACAAGAAAACAGGTATACAAGTACACACGTGTCTACCTGTATACCTGTTTATATACTAAAGGCTTTTTGCCATCAACGCAACGAGGTCAGCGGTACGGCAGGCGTAACCCCATTCATTATCGTACCATGCTACAACTTTGACGAGGTTGCCGAGAACGATGGTGTCGATCGCGCTAAAGACACTGGAGAAGGTGGTACCGCGCAGATCGGTGGAGACGAGCGGCTCGTCGGTGACATCGAGAATACCCTTCATGGAACCATTGGCATATTCAAGCATCGCGGCGCGGATTTCTTCGATGGAGGCTTCCTTGTTCAGGATCGCGGTGAAGTCAACGACTGAAACAGTAGGCGTGGGAATGCGGAAAGCCATGCCGCCAAACTTGCCCTTGAGTTCAGGAATGACGAGGCCAACAGCCTTGGCCGCGCCCGTTGAAGATGGAACAATATTTTGAGCGGCGCCGCGAGCATCACGCAGATCCTTTGCGCCGACATCCTGCAATTTCTGTGAGCCAGTATAAGCATGGACTGTAGTGAGCAAACCGCGGTCAATGCCAAATTTATCATTGAGTACTTTGGCAACAGGGGCAAGACCATTTGTGGTGCAGGAAGCATTGGAAACAATATTATGTTTCGTGGGGTCATAGTTGCCATCGTTCACGCCCAATACAATGGTGATATCTTCGTTCTTGGCGGGAGCGGAAATGATGATTTTCTTTGCGCCACCTGATTCAATGTGCGCTTTGGCTTTTGTGGCATCGGTGAAAAAGCCGGTTGATTCGATTACGATATCCACACCCATTTCAGCCCATTTGATGGCGCCCGGGTCCTTCTCTGCTGTGACCTTGACTGTTTTCCCGTCAACAACCAAATTGCCATCTTTGACTTCAACGCTCTTGTCAAAATTTCCGTAGGTTGAATCGTGCTTTAGCAGATGAGCATTTGTTGCAGGGTCGAACAGATCATTAACCGCCACCACTTCGAGTTCCGGGTAACGAGCCTTCAGTGTGCGAAACGCAAGGCGACCAATACGGCCGAAACCGTTAATACCAACTTTTACTGACATTTGAATTCTCCTTAAAATAATTTTATATTGTTGTTTGTGAATTTAAACACAATCAATATTCTAACATAGATTTTTTGAATTATAGCACTCACTATAGTGTTCTATCACCCAATGGCCCGGTACGTTCATAAAAAATATCAATGATAACTTGTGCAAGCTTGAGGGAATCATGCCGCCAGGGATGTCCTTCATCCACAAGGTCGGCACAATAAGAGCGGGAGTCTGATAATGTTTTTTCATCCGCACGCACCCATTGGGATGTGCCGATCTCGCCTTCATAATTATTGTTGCATAAAATGACATCAAACAAATCTTCACCCACGTGTCCTTCCAAAGCTCGAATATGATCGTAGCAAGTATAGGAATCTGTTTCACCGGTTTGCGTGGCAATATTACAAACGAATATTTTAATTGCGCGGCTTATCTGCATCGCAGAAAGCAGGTCATGCACAAGCAGGTTGGGCAGAATGCTGGTATACAAACTGCCAGGTCCTACCACGATCACATCCGCATTCAAAATGGATTTGATCACAGGAGGAAAAGCTGAAGCATTGTCAGGCTCCAGCCACACACGGCGGACCCGCCCCGCCATTTCAGGGATCCTGCTCTCCCCTTCCACACGGACTTCATTCAGGGAATGCGGCAGTTCCATACTGGCAACCAATTTGACATCATGCAATGTAGATGGAAGAACACGTCCGTTCACTGAAAGCACACGGCCTGATTCAACGACAGCATCTTCAAAACTGCCTGTGATGTCGGCAAGTGCGGTGATAAAGAGATTCCCAAATGAGTGACCTTCAAGATCAGGCGAACCGCTAAAGCGATATTGAAAGAGTTGTGTCAGCAAGGCCTCGTCATTGGAAAGTGCGGCAAGGCAGTTACGGATATCGCCCGGAGGAAGGATACCAAGACTCTCGCGCAATCTCCCGGAAGAACCGCCATCATCAGCGACAGTAACTACGGCGGTGAGATTGCCTGTATGTAATTTTAGTCCTCGTAATAAGGTGGCAAGCCCGTGACCGCCGCCAATCGCAACGATCCGCGGACCGCGTTCGCGACGTTGAAAATTCGTAAGCTGATCGAACATGTCAGAGCCAGGACGAATGAACGGTCTGAGCAGGGAACGGTTGAGTTGGTAAATGCCATAAACAACAATGCCCACGCCTAATCCGCCAAAAATGACCGCGCGCCATACACGCGGGATAAACCTTAATGAAGCATATGAAAGTAATGTGAGCAGGATCGGGTTGGAGGAATCGGTTCGATAAAGATCAATAACAATGACGGCAACACCGAGCCCCAATAATGTGATGCCGATCATTACAAAGACAAACCAGCGTTTAATGCCCAATCCCGGCCGAAGCCAACGCGGAATATCACGCAGAGTTTGCCAGAGGCTGGCAAAAAAGTCTTTCTTCATAAAAAAAGATGATAGCAGGGTTGGCAGGATGAGTCAAATAAATTTGGGTAAATTCAAGAATCCCCATATTAACCGCAACGATGAGACACCCTGAATTTACTTGAGTTTAGTGTTCAAAAAATCTTTGCCGCGAATTTCGCCAATTCACGCGGATTATCAGAAAAAATCAGTGAAAATCCGCGTAAACCGCGGCAAAAACAGCCCTGTGCTGGCGGCTAAAAAACCAACACTAAACTCAAGAATTTAAAGCAGGCGAATAAAGGCATACGGTATAATTGCACTTATGCGCACAATCGTTTCAATTGATATAGGCGGAACCCGGCTACGTGCCGCCGCTTATAAACAAGATCAAATCGAACCCATTTCCCAAAAACGCGTTGAGACCAAGGCTAAGGAACCAAACGCTTTTGGCCGACTTATCAATTTACTTGAGGATATTTGGCCGAAAAACGAGAAAGTAGCCGCGATTGGGGTTTCCTCTCCGGGGCCGGTCGACCCGCACACAGGCGTGATTATGATCACTCCAAACATAAAGGAGTGGCGCGATTTTCCCATTACTGCAAAATTAACTGATCATTTTGGGATTCCAGCTTATTTGGATAATGACGCGAACCTTGCCGGGCTTGCGGAGTGGAAATTTGGGGCCGGGCGCGGACATCACAATGTTTTGTATTTGACTGTCAGCACCGGCGTGGGGGGCGGCGTGATCATTAATGATCAACTCCTGCAGGGACATCACGGCCTAGCCGCTGAGCTTGGGCACACCACTATTCAGTCAGATGGTCCGCTGTGCGGCTGCGGGCAACCCGGTCATCTTGAGGCGTTCTCTTCCGGGACTGGAATAGAGCGCTTCGTGGCTGAACAGCTCAAAGCGGGGCGCGAATCGCTTCTTCATCCAGATAAAAAGAATTCAGCACACGTAATTTCTGAGGCTGCAAAACAAGGCGATGCCCTATCCATCGAGGCTTATCAAACCGCGGGAAAATATTTGGGAATCGGTGTGGCAAATTTTCTTCATGCATTTGACCCGTCCATAGTGATCTTTGGCGGAGGGGTTTCTCAAAGCGGGCCACTCTTGTTCGATTCTTTTCACACGAGTTTGAAGGAACGCGTCATTCATCCCCGCTATCTTGAAGGGCTGGTGATAACAAGGGCCGAGCTTGGAGATGACTCAGGGCTTCTTGGCGCGCGCGCGCTGGCTGAATTGAAATTACAGAATTAATTTTATTGTTTTGGGATAAAGTTCGCTACAGGCAGTGAAATAAAAGTTATAAGGAGTATGTATGACCAAACCCAATTTACCCGGCCCAAAAGCCAAGGCAATGATCGAGCGAGACCACAAAGTGATCTCGCCTTCTTATCCGCGCGGTTATCCATTCGTGATGGACCACGGCAAAGGCAGTGAAGTATGGGATGTGGACGGCAATCGTTTTTTGGATTTCATGGGTGGAATTGCAGTTGTATCAACTGGATATTCGCATCCGAAAGTAGTAAAAGCAATTCAGGATCAGGCCGAAAAATTCATTCACATCTCATCAGACTTTTATCACGAGAATTGGATCAAACTTGCCGAAAAGTTGGATGAGATCGCGCCGTTCAAAGAGGATGCGCTTTCGTTCATGACCAATTCAGGCACCGAAGCCGTTGAGACTGCGATCAAGCTGGCGCGCTATCACACCAAACGCACGAACTTCATCGGCTTTACGGGCGCCTTCCACGGACGCACGATGGGCGCGGTGACTTTCACGGCGAGCAAGGCAAAATATCATGGCGGCTTTTACCCTCTCATGAACGGTGTAACCCATGCGCCATTTCCGAATCCTTACCGCCCCATATTGGAACGCCGCAAAGGCGAAGATTACGGCGAAGCAGCTGTTCGTTATATTGAAGAGGAAATTCTTAATCAAATCCTGCCGCCAAAAGATGTGGCGGGAATTTTAGTCGAGACCATTCAAGGCGAAGGCGGATACATTGTACCGCCAGACGGTTTTTACCCCGCTTTACGGAAGTTGTGCGATAGGCACGGTATTTTGATGATCCTGGATGAAGTGCAATGCGGAATGGGGCGCACCGGCAAATGGTGGGCCATCGAACATTTTGGTGTTGAACCTGACATGATCACCTCCGCAAAAGGCATTGCTTCGGGAATGCCGCTGGGCGCATGCATTGCTCGAAAATCTGTAATGGATTGGGAGATTGGCACACATGGCAATACCTATGGAGGCAACCCCATCTCCTGCGCGGCTTCGCTCGCGACAATTGATCTTATTGAAGCGGAATACTTGAAGAACGCGGAGGAAGTCGGATCTTATGCCATGGATGCTCTTGAAGAAATTCAGGCAAGGCACTCCAGCATTGGGCAGGTCCGCGGCAAAGGATTGATGATCGGCGTGGAATTCGTAAAGGATCGAGAAACAAAAGAACCAGCAAAGGAACTTACAGACCGCGTTGTAGATCTCGGATTTGAACGCGGCCTGCTCATGCTTTCCTGCGGCAAGAGTGTGATTCGCATTGCCCCTCCCCTTTCGATGAGCAAAAGTGAAATGGATGAAGGCTTGAAATTATTCGAGGATGCGTTGACGGTTGCAGAGAAAGAATTGGGATAAAAATATAATTCGAATTAAATCAAAAGGGCTGTTCTGATCAGAACAGCCCTTTTGATTTAAGCTTCAAGGTTTATTTTATTTCGCGCACATCCACAAGCACTGCGCGCACCGCAACACGGCGAAGATAAGTGGCTGTCTCTTCATCATAGGTATCGCAGGTAATGAGGGTGAGATACGATTTGCTCTCGTGCTTTAACACTGAAATATCGTCAGGCTGTACAAACTCATTCGATACAACTTTATAGGTATAACGATAGCCGCGGTTATACACAAAGATATACTCACCCGTCTTCAGGTATTTCAGTTTGAAGAATACGCCAGGCTTTCCATCCGCATTAACAACATGCGCCGTCAGCACGCTGTTGCCCTTCCATGTTGGATATGCGGTTCCGCTCAACCATCCGGCCTGATCCTGCAACCAGGAGACATCCCAATCCTCATCTTTTTGTTCAACACCCACGATGGAAGTGTACACCTTGATCGTCGGAATCTTAATCGTGAGGTTTGTCGGTTCGTAGACTGGGCCAGACACAGTGTTCAACTTGGTCACAACATCGGGCGCAAAACCTGTGACCGGGATCAGGAATCCGCCGCCAGAAGCAACAGACGCAGCAGGAGTATTACCTGGGTCGTCATCGACCACTACTACAGGACTGCGATTCCACACAACCTGATTCGTGATGATCAGAGAAGTACCCAATACGGTTTCATCAGTGAAGTCGGTATCGCCATCGGTATCGGTCCGTGATGAACCAAAATTGACCACCTGATTTACACCATCATTTACGGTGACGCGGAAAGTAATTACCACTTCATTGGCAGCGGCCGCTTCAGTAAGATTGCCATTATCAGGTCCAATGAAGCCCTGCCACTGAATCCGATTGTTGATCGGATCAAAGGCACAGAACGAGTTCGCCACTGTGGTATTCAATGGCACAGTGGCAGCGCCAGCATTTGCAGAAGATCCCAGAGGCGTACATACAATACTTCCACTTACGTAGGCCGTCCCAGCTGGAATATTGTCTACGACCTGAGTATTGATAGTGGTTGTGTTGCCACTGTTGATCCATACCATGCGGAATTCCAATTGCGGCAAGCCCGCTTCACTGAAGCTTTTAATACCAGACGGCGGGTCAAACAGACTGCCAATACTTACACTGGCTTGATCATCTTCAGTTGGCACATGGTTATTTGGAGTTGAGTCGATATCAAACTGATCAACAGCAACAATTTCGGCTGTATTCGTAATCACACCAATTTGAGTAACCGTGACGTTTACAAGCAATGTCGCGCTTGTATTTGCGGCTAAAGTTGCAATGGTCCAGTCACCGGTAACATTACTAAAAGATCCGAGACTGGGCGTAGCTGAATTGAAAGTCAGCCCAACGGGCAGCACATCATCAACAACTACATTTGTCGCAGCAGTTGTCAGGCTTTGGTTTGTGATGGTGATCGTAAAGACAACCGCTTCTCCAACTTTTGGCGATGTGTTATTTACAGTTTTCGTCAACGCCAGATCAACGTTTGCTATCGGGATATTAAGAGTATCAGTCGCACTCTGCGCTTCATTCGAGCTGGCTGTCACAATATTTGTCAGGAAGCCGCTCCCAGTTGTCGGTGAACCGTTAGCGTCCAGTTCGGCCTGCGTAAAGGTATGCGTCGCTGAACAGGTCATCGTGGCAGTCGGCGCTAGTGTGGTCGCGGGACAACTCATATCATTGTTGTCGTTATCGTCACTTAGACTGATGCCTGTCAATGTTATATTCCCGGCGTTCGTCACCAGATAGTTGTAGGTCACTGTTCCTGGTGCATTCAAATTCGTGGTTGTAGAACTCTTCACCACTGTCATCAATGGATTTTGTGCGGCATTGACCGTTTTGGTATCTGTCCCAGAATTAACCGGGGTGCTGCCAAAAAAGCCATGCGCTGAAGCAATATTCGTCACACTGCCCGAATCAATATCCGCCTGCGTGACGGTATATGTCGCGGTACAGGTGATGCTTGCACCCGGTGCCAGACTCGCAGTCGCAGGACAACTCTCATCTGTGGATTTATCATCCGTGACTGTGAAGGGTCCGTTCAGCGTAACATTGCCGCTGTTCGTGACCAGATATGAATAATGTAATATCGTCCCCACCGCAGCGTAGGTTGTCTCGGTCACACTCTTCACAATCGTGAGCGCCGGACTCTGCGTGAAGTTGACAGTCACAGTGCTGTCGCTCGGCGGGGTCTGATCGCTGTCTCCAGTTGCCGTGTTGACATAACCGCCAGTGGTCACATCTGTCTGGGTCACCACATGGCTCGCTGGGCAGGTCATTGTGGCATTTGGTACCAAGGTTGAAGGTTGTGCGGGAGTGCAGGTTCCGACTGTCGCACTGTTATCTATCACACTTACCCCGGTCAACGTCACATTACCCGTATTCGTCACCATAATATTGTATGTGATCGTATCGTTTACAGCATACGGTCCTGTGCTCGTTTGACTCTTTACGATCGTGTGTGCCGGTCTCTGCGTGAAGTTGACAGTCACGGTGCTGTCGCTCGGCGGGGTCTGATCGCTGTCTCCAGTTGCTGTGTTGATATAACTGCCAGCATTGACATCAGCCTGAGTCACCACATGGCTCGCTGGACAGGTCATCGCGGCGTTCGGAGCCAAGGTTGAAGGTTGTACGGGGGTACAGGTACCGATTGTCGCACTATTATCTGTTACGCTCACTCCGGTCAATGTCACATTGCCCGTATTCGTCACCACAATACTGTAGGTGATCGTATCATTTACAGCATACGGTCCTATGCTCGTTTGACTCTTCGCGACTGTCATCAATGGATTTTGCGCGGCATTGACCGTTTTGGTATCTGTCCCAGAATTGACCGGGGTGCTGCCAAAAAAGCCATGCGCTGATGCAATATTCGTCACACTGCCTGAATCAATATCCGTCTGCGTGACGGTATATGTCGCGGTACAGGTGATGCTTGCACCCGGTGCCAGACTCGCAGTCGCAGGACAGCTTTCATCTATGGATTTGTCATCCGTGACTGTGAAGGGTCCGTTCAACGTAACATTGCCGCTGTTCGTGACTAGATACGAATAATGCAATATCGTCCCCACCGCAGCATAAGTTGTCTCGGTTACACTCTTCACAATCGCCAGCGCGGGACTCTGTGTGAAGTTGACAGTCACCGTGCTGTCGCTCGGCGGGGTCTGGTCACTGTCTCCAGTTGCCGTATTGACGTAACCGCCAGTATCCACATCTGTCTGGGTCACCACATGGCTCGCTGGGCAGGTCATCGTAGCGTTCGGTGCCAAGGTTGAAGGTTGTGCAGGGGCGCAGACGCCAACTATCGCACTGCTGTCTGTCACGCTCACTCCGGTCAACGTGACATTGCCTGTATTCGTCACCACAATACTGTAGGTGATCGTATCGTTTACAGCATACGGCCCTGTGCTCGTTTGACTCTTCGCCACTGCCATCAATGGAATCGGATCAACCACATTAAGCTGTTCCTCAAACGGACCCACTGGGATATAGGCCCACAGGTCCAGAGCCTTCCAATTTCCAAAGCCCCTGCCGGTGCCGTTACCCCATGCGCGCTGATTGGTAGATGTGTCAAAACCATTAATATCATCGGAGTGATTCGTTAAAGGAGGATTCACACCATTAACATCCCCCGGTAAGGTTAGGCCCACTGTTCCAACAATAGTGCCTGTTGAAAGCCTGTAACCGCGATCATCATAGAAACCAGTGTGGCAGTTTACGTTAAATGGGCATACGCCGCCAATGGGATTCAGCAAAGTAAGAGTCGGCCCTCCATTTGGGCTATTCTCGGCATCTAGTAGTGGGAAATGATATTCACCGGCGTGAAACGTCAGGCGGTATTTATATCCGTTTCCAACTGGAAAAGCTACGCCCGTATTATCCAATCCATCCCAGTCAATAAGGTTCGCACCAACAGCCACTTGACTACGAATTACACGATTGGTGGGAGTATCCGGCTGAAAATCCAATCCATCGAGGCTAATCACAACTTCACTGATACCAATAACATTGCTGGTAAAGGTAAACTGGCCGCCAACGGAATGAAAACCAGTCACGCCGCCAGCGGAACCCAGGTAGGAAACATTTGAAATGGCAGGTGGGATTGGAGCTGGCAGAATATTGGCAGGTAAATCGGACAAAAGCGGGTTACTGAAAAAAATCCTTGCAGAAGCTGGCGGAAGCGTAACCCCGCCAGCCGGATTACTCAATTGATTGTCAGGGTATTGTACATCGTGATAAAGCGGCGTTGTGCCGTCTGGGTCTAAAAACCCAACGCTGTTACCATAAAGAATGTAGCCAAACGGGTCCAGGCCATTCAGGCCCACTTGATATACATAGCCATCAGCAGTGGATGCATAAACCGTGGAATTGACTTGATTTCCAACGCCACCATTGCCGGCAGTTTTCTGCGCCAGGTAATCGACAAAAACGCGACCTGGTTTGTTGGTTCCAGTTAATGGGCTGCCAGTCCGCACAGTAATATCCCAGACCGATACGCCGCTTGCTTGAGCAGCGGTAATATTTGGAGCAGCGATCGTCCCGGAGGAACCATTCGTATTAATGGCCGGGGCAGACCCGGACGGACCATACATGGCGACCCAGTATGTTCCAGTCCCTCCCACAGGAACTGTATAAACACAGGGAGTATAGCCCCCATCCAAACCGCCATTTGTAGTGGCTCCCACAAGTTCCATACTACGGGTTGCAGCAGAGGTAAGCCCTCTTAATATTCCAAGTCCCGGACCATCTACACTGCATCTAAATGTTGGAGTTATCGCAGCCAAAGCCGTTTGATTAATCTGTGAATTGGAAACCTGCCCCTCTTGATAAAGTACGATATCGCCCGCCCCCGTAAGTGTGGTCAAACCCATGGCGCTCGAACCCATCAGGATGTTTTCGCCAGCATTGGCATATACCCTAAAAAATGTGCGGCGATATAAACCCGCGGTAGTATCAACACGCCATTCTGTCAAAGGACGGCTGCCAATACCAGAAGCCATAAGTTCCTTGCTGCCTTCAGCCTTGGCAGGATTAATATTGGCAGGAAATAGCAGGCCTATAAGCAGAAAGACAAAAAAGAAAAGGGTAGCTGCTTTTCTCACAAATCGAAAAACCCACGTGTGCTTTGACATATAGACCTCGATTAAATATTTTTTAGATTACTTGCTATTTTTCAGTACCGATTTTGGGTAATTAACTTGAGTAATTAAATCAACAAATCCTTTGGAGTTTCGCCGAAGCACCAAAGACTGTAAGAGTGAGATTTTTCAGCACAAATGGAAAGATTTGTAACAATGAGTCGCACTGTCGCATTTTCAAAAGTATCATCATTAAATGGCTTTCACACCAATAAATAAAAATGCACTGAGTAGGAGTGCCTGCCTACCTTTCAATATTGAAAGGTAGGCAATTGTATTAGTATTACCTTAAATTGTCAACAAATTTTTAATGCAGGAGCAATGAAGTGCAAGCAAGCCCCAAGTTTGGTCAACGAGTATTACCGACTCACCTTACGCACCCAACCGTGATTCCCTGAGCGTAGCGAAGGGTCTCTACTCCTGAAATACGAGATGCTTCAGCATGACACCGCGTAAGGTGAGTTACTGAAACACATGATAATATCAAGATCGCCACCTCTGTTCATCAACTCGCAGGCGTGCAGTTGTTTAGAAATAAAAAAACCGAGTTCGCGATGAACTCGGTTTTTCATTCAACTTACGTCCATAAATTAGCGATTATCACCTAGACCACCAGACTGTTTTTCTCTCTCCACTTTTAACAACACTGCCCGCACAGCAATACGATTGGAATAGGTGTTCGTACGTTCGTTGTATGTCTTGCAGGTCAATAATGTAAGCCAGGCTTCTTCTTCATGCTGAAGCACGGATATATTATTCGGGCTGATGGTACTATTCTCGCGCACTTCATAGGTATACACAGAGCCGTACGCATGGACGATAACCTTATCACCCCACTTAAGTTTATCAAGCCCCTCAAACGGACCGGACTTCCCATTTGGCAAAGTGACATGCCCGGTTAGCACGCTGTTCCCCTGCCAGCCTGGGAAGGCGGTTCCATTCAACCATCCAGCCTGCTGCCATAGCCAGGTGACATCCCAATCATCATTCACCAACGGCACGCCAACGATTGAGGTATTGAGATTGACACTGGGGATTTCAACCCACACATCCGTTGCTGAATACAGCTTGTCTGCTGGCTGCTGCGGCAGGGTCGTGATCACATTGGGAGCGAAGCCTGTTGCAGGCAAGGTTTTCGGCAATTTCACTCTTGTCCTTGTTTCGACTGGCACGAAATTGATCGAAACAGAACCAACGACCTGGTAAATGTTCACCGGATCAAGCGGATCATACCAACGCTCTGTGGAACTCGAATTATAGGTGGATAACTGTACCGGCGCAGGAGGTGTGCCTGCGGGATCAAGCGGCAGGGAACTCCATGCGACGGATGCGTTATTTGTCAGTGTTGGCTGCGAACCCGTGTAACGGGCAAAAAACTTGATCGTGGCTGTTTCGTTTAGCGGGAAGGAATCCCAAGTAAAGGAAAGATTGCCTCCAGTAATAAGGCATGGGTCTGGTTGAGTCGTTGGAGCAAGCCCTTCATATGAAATAGGTGTACAGGCAATGTATTCGAGACCGGCGGGCAATATGTCCGTCACCACAACATCAAAGGCGTCGGCGGAGCTTTGGTCAGTATGTGCTATCGCGAGGGTAAACTCAATGGCAGTACCAGCCGTCGCCGAGGTGGGAAGCGCGGATTTGTCAATTGTCAAATCTGGCTCAACAATAACCACATCGTTCGCGCTGGCAGAGACCAATCCGCCAAGCCATGTCCAGGTGGCGCCATTGTTCAACGCATCTGTTTCCTGATTCTCGATCACATCAAGTACAACAGCACGATATCGAAGGACCAGAGTTGATGCAACTTCATTTGCGGTGATATTTCCAATATTAAACTGAACCTGCCTGCCCGGGTTCGCGAGGTTGCCAGCATCGCCTGTATCAACGATATCAGTTACCGTTGGCGGGCAAACGGTATTGGTTATATCCGTACCAGCCAGAGTGACAGACACGCAGTCCACAAAGGCAAGACCTTTATCCATACGGTCAGTGATGACGACATTATCGAACGCGAGGCCTGCCTCAAGGTTGGCGGTTATTTCATAAGTCACGATCTCGCCAATTGCCACATCTGAATTTTGAGTAAAGCTTTGGTTTGTGCCCAACAAGGTTTTCGTAAAGTTTGAATTGAATACAACCGAATCAACATCACTGGATGTGGCGGATGCACCGGTATCTGTATCAGCCGCATCCACATTGTTTGTTATGGTTGTACTGGATGGAGAATTGCTTACAGCGGCTTCCACGTTAATCGTGACGCTTGAACCTGCTGTAAGTGACAGACCAGACCAGGTCAATGTATTTCCCGCAATTGTTGTTGGAGCAAGGCTGGCATTGTTGTAGGTCAGATCAGCAGACAGGGTATCAGTGAGTGTGATATTGGTCAGATCCACATCGCCAGTGTTCTGAATCGTAATGACATAAGTCAGGGGGGAGCCAGGGCCAACCACTGTCAGGCCATCATCCTTGGTAACAACCAGTGAGGCCTGAGTATCGATATCCTGCGCTGAATTATTGACTAAATTTGATTCGGTGATGAGGGAGCCCACTGGAAGGTTGACAGTGACTTCATTGGTCAGATTGCCAACGGCGGCTACATCGACATCAGCGGTGACGTTGTAAGTAACGCTTGCGCCGCTCGGCAGGTCGAGGGAGTCGGTAAAGTCGAGTGAATTGGAACTGGCGCTTGTGCAATTGTATAAGGCAGGTGTACCGACAGCGCAATCCCAGGTCCAAGCTGAGATTTGCGCGGGGAGCACATCTGTGACCACTGCGCCAACCACATCCGCCGGGCCGCTGTTGGTTACAACGATCTCATAATTTAATGTGCCACCTACAAGGTAGTAAAGTACATTGTCTGTCTTGGTGATACTCAGATCAATTCTGGGACTGTTAAAGACGCCAAAGTCAACACGAGGTTCGCTGGTGAGACCAAGAGCATCGTTAACTGATTGTTCACCAGCAGGGGTAAGGGAAACTATCGAAGTTTGAATGTAGCCTCCGAGTCCCAGTGTTCCGCCAGTTTCTGTGCCATTATCATCCGAGTCGGTGAAATTGGAATCAGTATCGGGAGCAGGCTCATAAGGGGTAAGCGCTCCGCCCGTGCTGGAGACATAATCGCGAAGGGTTCCAGCGCCTTCAAATTCCGTATCCGGAATGCGGACAAGATAATCACCGCGGGGCAAGCCAGTAAAGATGTAGTTGCCGTTGACATCTGTGGCGGCTGTTGCCAATGGTGCAACACCGCTGCCACCCGCAGGCCAAAGTTCAACTGTCACATTAGAGATACCCGCCTCGGCACTATCAAACAAGCCGCTGTTATCGAGATCGTTCCAAACCTGATTTCCAAGTTCAATTGTGTAAAAACCAAAGTCAACGGTCATATTGGCCTGACGGTCAGGTTGACCTTGCCCGGCGGGTCCCAGGTCAAGTTCGTTGAATGGCTCTGTGTTTGTGTTGGGTCCAAGTGTGACAAAGGATGAGATAACCGCGCCATTGAAAGCGCCGCTCGTTTGGAGCATCCCGTTATCGTCAGAGTCGCTGTCGGTATTGGAGAGGGCGGCAGGTAATTCAGTGATCGTGCCATCAACATCGCGGGAAGTGCCTGAAGACCAATAGCCGTTCAATATGCCGCTAAAGTTGCTGGCGGGAATTACCACAACATAATTCCCAGCTGGAAGATTGTTGAACAGGTAGTACCCTCCAGCGGAAGTTGTGGCGGTTAACCCGGTTGAGGTTGTGACCACGCCTGAAGCATCGGCGTTGTAGAGTTCCAGATCAACATTGTCGATGCCAACTTCGAGTCCATTTATCTGACCGCTGTTGTTGGTATCAAACCAAACGCGGTTGCCCAGCGAGAACACTGGAATGAAACCAAAGTCCAAAGTGGGATCGCTGGTAGTGCCGGTACTATAAGTAATAGTGTTATTGTCATAACCGGGCGCGCCATCATAGCCGGGGGTAAGTGTGACCAAACCTGATGTAACAATTCCTGAGCCTGAGCCTATACCATTATCATTATCATCGGCATTGACATTCGGGTCTGTGTTGTCGTCATCAACGTTATAACCGTCCACTGTACTGCTCGTTCCGGTGGGCGCTGTGACTTTGATAATGTAATCACCTTGCGGCAAACCACTAAATAGATATAAGCCATTTACATCGGTGACCATGTCACCGGATGCGTCATCGGCTGTGCGTAAAATTCCATCTGGGCCGACATTGACTTTGGTTTCGGTGGTTCCGTCTGTAATATACAACTCCACAGTGATACCTGAAAGAACAACGTCACTCAGGGATTCATAATTGCCGTTTTGATTGCCATCGCTATAAACGAGGTTGCCGACTTCAACGCGATAGAAGCCAAAATCAACGGTCAAATTGGAGCGGCCATCGGGTTGTGTTCCCTGACCAACCCCGGATTCAAGATCAGACTCACTCGAAGGCTCGACCAGCCCAAACGGTCCGACTGTGACCGGGCTTGATATGACAGCGTTGACAAATCCGCCTGCGGTTTGCATTGTGCCGTTATCATCAGAATCCAGATCGTTATCCGCATCTGGCGCGGTGGTTTCACCGATGGTTCCGTCCGCGGCGCGCAGGGTGGCAGATGACCAGTAGCTGGTCAACGCTCCGCCATTGAAGTTTGAAGCTGGGATAACAACCACATATTCGCCGGGGAAGAGATTGTCGAACAGATAATAGCCGTCAGGGCTAGTTGTATCTGTGGCTACGATGGTGGTGAGATCGGCGGAAGAATACAGATCAACGGTAACGCCATCCACGCCGAGTTCGTTTGCGAAATCAATTTGGGAATTGTTATCGGTGTCAAACCAGACGCGGTTTCCCAAAGCGTATGGATACACAAATCCAAAATCAAGGGTCGGGTTGGTGGTTGTGCCATTATTTTGAACAACTGTATTTTGAGTCAGCGCGCCCGCCGAACCCGCAGTCATTGTGACCGTGCCAGATTGGACGGAATTGCTGGCCTTGCCAATACCGTTATCATTATTATTTGCATTGACATCAGGATCGGTTGTGTCGGCTGAATTGAATACATCCGTGGTACTGACCGTTCCCACAGGGCCGACAACTTTGATAATGTAATCTCCATTCGGCAGGTCTGTGAACGAATATTCACCGTTGATATCAGTTGTTGTATTTCGGACCTCAACGTCAGTTGTTCCATCCGAAACATAGAGTCTCACTGACGCGCCATCAACCAGCGTTTCACCGGCGTCATATTCGCCGTCAATGTTTTCATCCAACCAGACGATATCACCGATGGCTGTGCGATAGAAGCCAAAGTCGACGGTCATGTTGGCACGATTATCGGGTTGAACACCCTGCGACCCGCCGTTCAAATCGGACTCGTTAATTGGTTCCACCCCGCCTATTGTTACTGCGCTGGAAGCGACTCCGCCAATAAATCCGCCCGCTGTTTGGAACATGCCGTTATCGTCAGAATCAATGTCGGCATTCGAGAGCGCGGCCGCGCCTTCCAAGAGAGCACCGCTGGAATCAATGGATGTCGCAGATGAATAATAACCATCCAACACCGCACTGGGATCAAAGTTCGTGGATGGGAGCACCACAACATAATCACCGGCTACAAGATAGTCGAACAGGTAATAACCGCCATTCGTAGTGGTTGTGGATTTTTGATAGACAAGATTGCCAGTGCCATCATCTTTATATAGGTCAACGCTAACGTTGTTTATTCCCACTTCATCAGGATTACCACCTACACCATCATTATCGATCAGGCTGTTATTGTTGGTATCGAACCAAACACGGTTTCCAAGTGCATAGCGATATTCATCAAGCGTGCCGGTAACAGAAGCTGAATCAGTGTAGCCTCTTTCATTTGCATCAACACCAGACAAAGTGTTCCAAGCAACAGAAACGGTATTGGTCGCAGTTCCACCACCGGGCAAGGCTGGCGGCACAGGCGGATCATTGACACGCGCCTGATATGTAAATTCGAGAATTCCATCCGTGGTTAGCATGGAGCAAGTACCGGCACACGTCCATGTGAGATCAGGAGCATTCGTATCGTTTGCAGTCCAGCCAGCGGGTGCAGCGATGGTACCGGCAACATAAGTTAGCCCGGCAGGGATTTGGTCAGTGATGACAAGATCCTGCGCAGCGCTGAGACTGGCCGCAGTGTGCGTGAGTCGCAAAGTGTAGAGAACTGTCTGGCCGTATGCCCAGGTGGCATCATCAACAAGTTTTGTAATATCAAGCAGCGGCTCGACAATGCGCGAGCCAACCACATTGGAAGTGGCAATTGTTGTACCGCCAACAACAAGATCAAAATCGTTGCTGTCCAGATCGGTATTGTTATTGTTCGCATCATCATTGACGCGCACATTGAAATCGATCACCACAAATTCATCATCGGCATCATTGTCATTATTGACAAGATCATTGGCTTCAACAAGGTCGGCAACTGTGAAGGTAATATCCTGGCCCACAACAGAAACGCGCCCGGAGGGCAAAAGGAAAGTTGGCGGCAGAGCATCATTATCCGCGCCAGCCAGATCAGCCTCTTCCGTCATATCCGCATTGGCAAGGAACGAAATGCGGATATCGCCATCATTCAGGAATGTAAACCCGGCTGGCAATGTATCCAGCAATTGGAGTTGGGAAACGGTTCCTTCCGGGATCGTGACTGCGAGTCGATAGCGGATCACTTCGCCGATGGTCAGATCGCGCGCGCTTCCTGCCGACCCGTCGCCTGTTTCTGATGTATGAGCAGCGGTGGTGCTGACAATGGATTTAACCGGCACGAGAGCCTGTGAATTAAACGAAGTAAAATCGCTGGTCGAATAATTATTAATACCGCCAGAACCATCGCGTTCATTTGCATCTGTACCAGTCAAACTCGTCCAGGTGACGTTGCCTGTATTTTGGATCAACTGATTGGGCGTGACGGTCGCCAATATATTGGCCGTGTATGTGATCGTAGCGCTGTCGCCGACAGGGATTGTTCCAATTGTGACATTGACACGGTTTAACACATCCGAAGAATTATCAGTGGACCCGCTTGCGCCGCCTGTAAAAGCAAAGCTTACAGAAGCGGGATTGAAATCAAGGACAGCGGGCAAAGCATCAACGAGGTTGGAATCGTAAGCCGGGGCGGTGCCGGTATTGGTCAGGGTAACGGTGTAGGTTGCCACTCCGCCCGCATCGACCGTACCAGTGATGGAAGAGAGCTGCTTATCAAGTGTGATGATCGGCTCAACCACAGTCACAGGAATGTTTGCGGAAGTGCCCTTGTCAATCGCGTTGATCAGCACTGTGAAATTGTTATTGATCGTAGTTACCGGGACATCCTGGTTGCCTGCGACGTTCAACACACGCGCATTGAATTCCATGAGGATATATTCAGCGTTCGCATCGGTATCACTGTTGACGATGTCGCTGAGATTGAATGTGGGGTCAGTCCCTTCGTTGAAAGGCGCGCCTGTAATGGCTGCGCCGGGCAATATAAAGGATGGGGTAATAGCCGCGATGGTGGTTTCATTTCCGCATATCCATGGGCTTGTACCAATTGCTCCGTCGGTGGAGGAAACCGTGGCAGTGCTTCCGACACAAGTTGGAATGCCATCATCTGAAACAAAGGCAAGGCGTGTGTCTTCATCATTTAGATATTGCAGGCCCACGGGTAAGTTATCCCGAATTTGCGTGACCGGTGAAGTACCCTCTGCCAGAGTAAGCAACATACGATAGCGGGCAACCTCCCCAACGGTCAGGTTTGAACCGAGGGTCAGCAGGTCAGAGGAGGAAGTAAGAGATTTGACAGGCTGAACCGCGGTAATACTCACATTGGCAGATGCCAGATCACGATAGTTGTTTAATATTGTTCCATCCGCACCCTGGCCGCCTGTATCATTGCGTTCTCCCGTTGCAGTACCAGTAGCGCCGGGTGTATTCGAGCCTGTGGGGTTGGGAGTTGTGCCGGTTGTTAATGGCAAACTGGAGTAATTTACAACAGCGCTGTTTGTAAGGATTTCTCCGGGAATAACAGAGGTTTGCAAGGTTGCGCGATATTTAACGGAAACCGCGCAACCAGAATTTAGTGATGTAAATGTGAGCGTGATGGTATTGCCAGACGATGTATCTGAAACAAACGCGCCGCACAAAGCGGGAGTGAATGTGATGTCGGTTGCAGGAATTATCGGCGCAACAGTCATCTTCGCAGGAACGCTATCCGTCAGCACAACATCATATGCCGGGGATGCGTTTACGCTGCTGACATTGGAAAATGTAACTGTATATTCAACCTGATCGCCCGCATCGCCGCTTGCTGGGCTAACCGATTTAGCTAAATTCGTTATGGCTGGTTCAGCAATTTGAACATTGATGGTATTTGATGTGAATAGAGCCGCTGGCGCAGGAGCCGAGGCTGTATTGATATAAGCCTGGAAGGTATTTCCACGGATGGTGGTTGCGACACCAACTGTTAAATTGTTTGGTCCCTGGTTACTGGCAAGGTTCTCCACAACAGCGTTGAATTCCACGACAACATATTCCTGTGAAGCATCATTATCGCTGTTTAAAATATTTCCAAATTTGAAATATACATCCGTTCCCGAAGCATAAGCATCAACATTTGAAGTGCGGCTGTTGGTTCCGCCGGCTACTGCAATATCGGGTAAAGGACAGGTAATGGAAGCAGATGGCAAACTGACCAAGTCTGCGGCAGTACCGGTTACATTTAAACTACCACATCCAGCCAGCGAATTATTTATTGTAGTGGAGGTCATTCCAGCGCCATCCGAGACAAACACCACCCTGGCTTGAGCATCATTAATAAAGCGCATACCGGTTGGAAGATTGTCCAGCATTGAAAGATCTGGCATTGTGCCTTCGTTTAGGCGTAATGCAATTCGATAGCGAACCACTTCACCGATGGTGACACGAGGGGGAACTGCCGCATCCGATGTGCCAGCTTCAGACGAAACTATAAAATATTTCGTGCCGGCCAAATTAGTTAGCGTTGTGCGCGCAACAGTTGGGCTTTGTCTGGCGTAATCATTCAACAGCCCGCCGGGGCCATCAGCACCAGTCCGCTCCGAATCTGATGTGTCGGTTACAAAAGTTGAGCGGTCACTGAAGTCCCCATCCATGCTGGTCCAGCGTACCTGGGCATAATTATCAATTGTCGCCAATGGAAACGCCGTCGGAGACACATTCGCGGTAATAGTCAATGTGATCGTACGGCTCTGTGGCATGTCAAAGGGCGTAACTGTGCTCAAGGTCCAACGATTCGGCGCTGCACAGCCCGGTGAGTCATCACAGGCAATGGTAAAGTTAGCCGCAGTTATTGGTGTGACAAGATCAGTGTCGGTCACATTGGTGATGGTGATATTTTCCAACTGACTTGCAAGCGTGGTTGCGTTAAAAGGAAATGCGTCGCTCAAAGTTGCATCAAAAGCAGTCAACACAGAGGGGTTACTGATGGTGACAGTATATGTCAACAAATTGCCGGCATCCACGCCATTGATAATATCAACGGTTTTTGTGACATTGACATTTGGCTCGACAATGGCAACAGGATTTGCAGATTTTGTATCGCTGCCGCCAGTCCATGAGAGAACCGCAGTGTTATTCAATGGAGTGGTTGCGCTCTGATTCGAGACAACATTCAAGACCATCACGCGATATACGATGGTAATGGTTTCAGCAACAGCGTTGTCGTTGTCTGAATTGGAAAGGGTACCAAAATCAAATGTAATCTTGTTGCCGTTATTCTCAATCAGTGGATTGGTCCCGGCTGTACAATTGGTACACAGGCCAGCGCCATCGAAAGTCATCACACTGCTGTAGATGCCTTTGTCAGCCGCGCCGGCAAGGTCGGTGTCGGGGTTTGAAGCGGTGACCGATTGCAGATCCACAAATGCGAGGCCTGCATCCAATGTATCCACGATCTGAGCAACTGGAGTCACCCCTTCCAGGAAAGTAGCGGTGAGGGTATAGGTAAGAAACTCACCAATCACAGCTTGTGTATGATCATTTCCAAGTCCGCTGACTTCTGTGGTGGTCAATTGCTTTTGCAATGCTGGGATACTGATCTCGCTATCCGAACTGCTTTCAATCGGTCCGGGGATATAGGGAGTGCCGCCTTCACTGCCTGAGTAATTGGTGACTTGACCCAAGTTTTGCAGCACAGTGCCGGGCGTAATGTCAGGACGCACCATTAGATCGTACGTGACGATGATAACGTTCTTTCCGCTGGCAGCTTCATGAAGTTGACAGAGACCGTGTCCATACTCAGGGTCAGAGGGAACGAAAGCGGGGTTGGCTGACGGGTCCTTCAAGCGGATGCCCGCTCCGAAGAAATCGTCCGGCGTACCGGTCAATCCATCCGGGCCGGGTTCAGCCACTGTGCCCAAAAATTCAAAACCTGAACCAGTTCCATCATCGAGCGCCTTGCCATCACCGCGATAAACCTGTAGATTAAATCCACCCAAACCAAGGCCGGGGAAAATATAACCAGCCGGTAATATATCCCTCAAAGTAATATCATACGCGCCATTAATGCCACTGCCCGTATTCTCAATGACAATGGCAAACTTGACCATGTCGCCGCCGTCAATGCCGCCAATGCCGCTTCCCAGCGGATTGGCATCCAGATAATCTGAGTTGATCGGTGTTGTGCCGCTATTCCAGGGAGCAGAGCCTGTAGTACCCGGCAATTCAAATATGACGGGTGGATTCATCGGCGGATTGGGTTCCACGCCCGCATGATCCGTGGACACAACTGTTTTTTCGCCGACAAGCAAGGGCTCGGTTAAAGTCAGATCAATAAAATTACTTGTAGTAGATGTGGTACCGGGGCTGTTGGCATCCTGCTGTAAAACGCTATTGCGCATCTTCAAGCCGTCGCCAAATTTTTGATCAGTCACGCGCACCGTGAACAGAATATCGATCTTTTTGGGCGTGTTGCCCAGATCATCAAACGTACCGAAATCAAACTTAATGAAGTTGTCTAATGTATGACTTGAGATCGTGACTGCCGGGTCGATGCCGCGCGTATCGTTGGGACCTAGCATCCAGCCGCCAGCGTCCGGAACAGAAGCCGCGCCAGTATATTTACTCCAAGTAGTCACGCCGTCCGCGTTCGGGTCATCCGCATAATAAATGGGGAGAGGCAGGAAATCGGTCAAGCTTAGGCCGTCAAAATCACCAGTAGGAAGATCGTATGTAATGCGGTATGTGATCGAATCACTTGCAGAGACTTGCACACTTGTGCAGGCGGCAAAAGTCGCCGGGTTACAGACAGCACCATTGCGCGCCACGATGGTTTTTTCAAGCGTACCACGCCCCACACTGACGCTCGCACCCGCACCCAAAGTATCCGTCTGAACAGTAACCGAGCATGTTCCAGATATACAAGTTGCCGGGTCAACTCGGCTGGCGGTTAGTGTGGCATTATCGCCCAGTGAGTCACCCATCTTAACGCTTTCGCCGCCATTGGCGTCAACATACCTGTCCAACATGACCGCATAAAAAGTAACAGTACCTGTTGTAGCTGCATTGGCGGCGATGCCGCCATCGTTCACATAATCACCAAGTATTTGATTCTTATCAGGATTTGTCTGATCGACCAATTCCTGATTGATATCAAATGTGACAGTGGTGGCTCCATTTGGAGTGGCTGTCGGCCCGCTATCACATTCTCCGCCGGAAGCGCCGGTATAATTACAAGTCACATCCACATTCGCTGCGCCAAAATTGTAAGTCTCGGAACCGCCATCGCGAACAATTCTCAGAGTGGGAAAATAGGTTGCGTCCTGATAATAATGCTGTCCATCGTCAAGCACATCTGTCAGATTCAAGTTAGTAAAGCCGAAATAATCGGAAATTTCAAAGGTGATGGTGTATCTTATTATGTCACCCGGGGTCGGTCCATTGGAATCCGGGGTAACCGCCAGAGAACTGGATTTACCTAAAGTGATCGGCTCATCGCTATGAGAGGCTACACCGGGACCAACACCCACACTGACATCCACCGGCACAGTCCCACCTTCAGACTGCCAGGTAATCGTATCCAACGTGGCTGTGTTGACAGTGGATCCAGGCGCAATCACATTCCCATTTGCGTCAAGATCAGGAACATAATAATCAAAGGTAATCACAATATCGCTGGTGATTGGTGTTGGAGTTGGAAGCTGATCGGCATAAGTCAGGATAATCTGAGCGCCGTTATATGGGCCTCCTACAGGCGGTTGGCCAATACTGGTATAAGGCAGGCTGCTTGTTAAATTCCCCATGTAAACAATACTGTTAGGTAAATTATCGGTAATCCTAATGCCGGTAAAAGGCTGACCATCTGCTATGTTGACGGTCATTGTATAAGTTGCCGGGTTATTCGGCCCAGTGGGCAATGCACCTGCGTTCGATGATTTTGAAAAAATTACCACTGAAGGAGTAACAGTCGAACGAGGCGGCCAACTATCTGGTGTGGAGCTGCTGGAAACAATGGTTGTATCTTTGGGAACTGTACAGCACCAGTCCACCATTGGGGTGGCCCCGTAAATAAAGCCACTACGCGCGCGAATATCCAATGCCGTCCCCAAATTTGCCTGATCACTTAGATGTGCAGGAATGCTTATGGACAACCCCGGCTGACTTGAGGTATAAGAGCCATACGGAATTTGAATGGAAACCAACTGATCGCCAGCTGTACCGCACACATCCAGAAAAATACCCGCATCATCCACACCCCAGGGATGCTGCACACATCCAGTAGTACCTGGCCCCGCGCCATCTGCATCTGGGAAAATTTGAGTGATCACAATTAAATTTTCGCTGCCCATTGTGGCTGTATAGTTTCCACCGCCCGGCGCGCTGATACCATCATAGGTTAAAGGATTGCCAAACACTCCGTCTGGTCCCAGATGGGGAATATACAAGTCAATAAATGGGCCGTAGCCAGTATCCCCATTATTTCTAAAAGTGGCTGTGATCGTAAAATCAGCCCCCAGCATGACCGAACCGCCGCCAGTGCCGACAGTTACGCTTGGCAATGGAACAAATACAGGTGCTTTCAAGAAAGCACCTGTGTCCACTGAAGTAACTGGCTCTGCGCTGTTATTACTTCGCGCTTCAGCAATAGTTACAGATCTAAAACCGATTGATGCAAATAAAAATAAAAGAATAGATACCCCGCTCAACAACTGAAATCCGACAGCTTTTACAACCTTGCCTTGATAATGAAACATTGACCCTCCGAAAATGGTACAAAAAAATATTTGAAATCATGCTCCCATCCCACAAGTTGTCTCTAAAAATAAAATTAAGTTTAAATAAAAATAGCGTAAACCAACCAACGGTCGGTTTCGCTATTAGCTCGCCAGCGCCCTTACTCAATTAAGAGAAAAGCGACCAAATCAAGACACTGGTTCATGGCTCCGTTTGTACCCAAAAGTACTATTTCTCATACATTCTATGAGAATATGATAAGCAAGTCAACAAACAAAATATACAGAATTGAAAGCTAATTGTCATAAGTACTATCACCGCCATCTCAATCAAAATTCGGAATAACCAGCCTAAAAAGATTTGTTAATACACCTCTATCACTCATCCTTTTGGTGCGGTGATAAAATAATTCCGCACCGCCCAGCTTTCGTTTTTTATATACAAACACTACCTCATTACAATGCTGCCTTCCCTTTTACCCGACTTCCGCGTCCGCCAACGAGATTACCTGCTCGAAATTTCGCGCATGCTCACTCAGGAATTAGATCTTGAGAAATTGCTGGCGCGCATTTTACGTGTCTCCATCGAAATGCTGGCGGGACAGGCGGGATTGATCGCGCTCAAGCAGGCGGAGGGCTGGCGCGTCTCTACCGCTCATGGAATTGCTCCTGCTTTTATGAGTTATCTCACGCCTTTGCTGGCTGAAGAAAAAGTCTCTGAATTAGATGTGCGTGAACTCAACCGCATGTTAAAGGATTTAACCTACACCGCCAGCATGGGGCTGCTCAACGGCACAGGTCTGCCCCTCGCCGCGCATGGACAGGTCATCGGTGTGATCTTTATCTTCCGCAATTACGCAGACCTGTTTACGCCGAATGACCGCGTGCTTCTGCAATCCTTTGCAGATCAGGCCGCCATCGCAGTCTTCAACGCACAGCTTTATGGACAAGTCTCTTTTGAAAAACAACGGCTTGATGCGCTCCTTGATTCTGCCGCAGATGGGATCCTGATTCTCAACGCGGATCTTGTGATCGAGCGTTGTAACGGCGCGTTTGAAAAACTGTACAGCCTCAGCCGCGATGAAATTGTCGGCAAAAAACACAGCGAGATCATTAAATGGAAGAAAGAACCGCAAGGTATAACTCTCGAAGAATCTGTACTCAATGGATGGCCTCTTACTCCCAACGCGACTTTATATGTGGAAGGTGATATTGACAGACCATTACCGCCCCACCTCCCTGTCGGCATCACGTACGCACCTTTGCTTTCAAGCGAAAATAAATTACGCAATGTCTTTGTCAGCGTGCGCGACATTACACATTTTAGAACCGCCGATGAAATAAAAGCAACCTTCATTTCCATTGTAAGTCATGAACTGCGCACACCCGTTGCGCTGATTAAAGGATATGCATCCACACTGCGGCGCGATGATGCGCGATGGGACAAACACACCATCAGTGATTCACTGGCCGTCATCGAAGAGGAAGCTGATCGTTTATCGAAGATGATCGATGATTTGCTCGATGCTTCTCGGCTGCAAGCTGGGGGCCTCAGCTTGAATCAAGCCGATGTCGCCGTCCCCAGCCTTGCGTTAAGAGTGACCGAGCGCTTCGCGGCACAATCTCCCAAACATCGCCTCGTCACAGAGTTTCCGCCAAACTTCCCTGTCATCATCGGTGATGAAACACGCATCGAGCAAGTGATTTCCAATCTTGTTTCCAATGCGCTCAAGTACGCGCCGCAAGGCGAGATCAAGATCAGTGGCACAGCGCGCCCCGAGCAAATCATTATTTGCGTCAGCGATGAAGGCAGTGGCATTGAAGCCAAAGACCTGCCGCATATTTTTGACCGCTTCTATCGTTCGACGAATGCCGTCAAGCAGACGAAAGGCGCGGGGCTGGGACTTTATCTCGCACGCGCAATCGTTGAGGCACATGGCGGCCGCATCTGGGCCGACCCGAAACCTGACTCTGGCGCGAGAATCTGTTTCTCCCTTCCGCGTTAGAACCAATTCTTCAAATGGTAAAATAATCCATCCTCATTGAAAAAGGAAAAATCATGGCAAACACAGTTCCCCCTCGCAGTAAGGTCAATAAAAAATATACATGGAATGCTGAAAGTGTTTATAAATCTCCAAAGGAATGGGAGGCCGCATTACAGGCAGTTTTGAACGACATTCCCAAAGTAAAAAAGTTTGAAGGAAAACTCAGCGAAAGCTCCGCCACCTTGTTGAAGGGCTACACTGCCATCGAAGATCTGATTCTTCGCGCGCAGACCGTATTCATGTATGCGCAATTCTCCTACGCAGTGGATACAACCAGTCAAGCTGCTGGTGCGATGGTTGGAAAAGCGCAGGGCATGTATGGTCAGGTGGCTGCGGCGGTTTCATTCCTGAATCCTGAACTGCTTAAGATCGGCAGAAAAAAGCTCAACGCGTGGATGAAAGAAAATAATAAACTTGCCGTTTATGGACAGGCCATTGACGATCTCTTCCGCCAGCAGGCGCATGTGCGTTCCGGTGAAGTGGAGGAAATCCTCGGCATGTTGGCCGACCCATTTGGCGGACCATCCACAAGCACCAGCATGTTGGTAAACGCCGATTTCAAATTTGCGCCCGCCGTGGACAGCAAAGGCAAAAAGTACGATGTGACTCAAGGTAATTTCTATTCCACTCTGTTGGAGCATCCTGACCGCAAAGTTCGTCAGAGCGCCTTTGAAAGTTATCAAGACAAACATATCGAATTCAAAAACACACTGGCTACGAATCTTTCCACTTCCATCAGCGCCAATGTATTCAATATGCGTACGAGAAAATTCAATACAACTCTCTCCGCTTCTTTGTTCAACAACAACGTTCCCGAAGAAGTATTCCACAATCTTATTAACACGTTCAAAAAGAATTTACCCATCTGGCATCGCTACTTTGAGATTCGCCGCAAGGCATTAGGATTGAAGGAAATCCAATACTTCGACATGTGGGCGCCAATCGCTAAAAAGAAAACCACACTTTCTTACGAGAAGGCCGTGGACTTCATCAGCGACAGCCTCGCGCCGCTCGGCAAGGATTATGTAAACACACTTCGTCAGGGTACGCTCAAAGACCGCTGGGTGGATTCAACCGCGAATCAGGGCAAGATGAACGGCGCGTTCTCGTACGGCGCTCCCAAGACCCACCCGTTCATTATGATGTCCTTTACGAATGACATCGGCAGCATGAGCACACTCGCGCACGAGTTGGGTCATTCCATGCATTCGTATCTCACATGGCAAAACCAGCCGCTGGCTTACTCAAATTATTCGCTCTTCGTGGCTGAAGTCGCCTCAAACTTTAATCAAGCCATGATGCGCGGACATTTGCTCAAGACAATCACCGATAAGAATTTCCTGATCTCGTTGATCGAAGAAGCGGTCGGCGGTAACTTCTTTAGATACTTCTTTCAGATGCCGACTCTGGCTCGCTTCGAACTGGAGACTCATCAACGCGCCGAACGCGGTGAACCGTTGACCGCCGATTCAATGCAAAATCTGATGGCTGATCTGTTTACCGAGGGATTTGGTCCCAAGGTGAAAATTGATCGTCCGCGCGTGGGCATGGTTTGGTCTACATTTAGTCATCTTTTCGCTGACTATTATGTTTATCAATATGCGACAGGCATTTCGGGCGCGCACGCTCTTTCCGGCAGAATCCTGCGCGGCGAACCCAACGCTGTGGAAAATTATCTTGGATTCCTCAAATCTGGTTCGTCCGTCTATCCGCTGGATGTGCTCAACAAAGCAGGCGTTGACCTAACCACACCAAAAGCCGTCGAAGAAACCTTCGCGGTGATGGAAGGCTATATTGATCGGTTGGAAGAATTGGTTGGATAGTCTTCTGGTCGTCTGGTCTGATAGTCATTAGTCGATTACGAATCACGAAAAACGCAATACGTGATTCGTAATAGTATAAAATCGTCAATCTAAAATCAAAAATCGGAAATCATAAATGCCACAAACACAAATCTCATGTCCCCGCTGCAGACAGATCATCCCTGCCAATGTTGAGCAACTCTTCGATGTGACGCACGAACCCGCCGCCAAGCAGCGCCTGCTAAGCGGACAATCCAACCATGCCCGCTGTCAATACTGCGGATATGAAGGCCGCATTCCAACGCCTGTTGTTTATCATGACAATGATAAGGAATTGCTGTTGACCTTCTTCCCGATGGAATTGGGAATGCCGATCAACGAGCAGGAAAAAATGATCGGGCCGTTGATCAAACAGGTAGTGGATCGTTTGCCTGCTGAAAAACGAAAAGGCTATTTGTTCAGTCCGCAAGCCAACCTGACATTTGAATCGATGATGGAGACCATTCTGAACAAGGATGGCATTTCATCCGAGATGATCAAGTCACAGCAGGAACGGGTTCAGCTTGTGGAGCGTTTGCTTCAGGTCACTACGGCGGATGTCCGCTCGGAGATGATCAAACAAAATGAAAAGATCATTGACGAACAATTCTTCGGGCTGTTCAGCCGCATCGCGCAGAACGCCATGCAAAGCGGACAGGAGCCGATCGCGCGCGCGTTGATCGAATTGCAGAAACAACTTTTGGATGAGACTGCTTTTGGCCGTCAGCTTAAGGAATCTGTCGGAGAAATAGAAGCAGCTACAAAGGTATTGCAGGAAGCGGGACAAAGCCTCAACCGCGAGAAACTGCTGGACTTCGTCCTCGAGGCACAGAATGATGCCCGCATCCGCGCTTATGTGCAACTGGCGCGCGCCGGCATGGACTATATCTTCTTCCAAAATTTGACCGAGAAGATCGAGAAGGCGATGCCTGAAGAAAAGGCAAGACTGGAAGGCATCCGCGAGAAGTTGTTGTTCTTCACCAGTGAAGTGGATAAACAACTCGAAGCGCGTTTCAAACAGGCTACCGATTTTGTTGAAAACCTGCTCAAGCAGGAGGATGTGGAGAAAGCGACCCATGAAAGTATCGAGGGCTTTACTCAGGACTCTGTGGAAGTGGTAAATCAACTTCTGCGGCAGGCTTCTGAGAAAAACGATTATACGCGCATGGGCAAACTGCAAAAGATGGCGCAGGTCTTGCAGGAAGCCAGCGCGCCTCCGCCCGAAGTGGCGTTCATCGAGCAGTTGATCCAACTGCCTGATGATGCGGCTGTTGAGACAATGCTGGCCGATAACGACGCGGTGATCACCGACCAATTTCTCGAAGCCTTAAGCGGACTGGTGGCACAGATGGATGCTCAAGCCGAACAGGGCAATACGGAGGCGCAGCCGCTCGCACAAAGGCTGAGTGAGGTTTTCAAGATCGCAGTGAAGTATTCAATGAAGAAGAAAATGGGATAATAGTGTTTGGCGCTGGTCTGAGACCAGCGCCAAACTTTTTTTATCTCAATCCCTCAAACAAATCAGTTTCCACTTTCCGTCCCCCATTGACCAGACTAAACGCGCGGTAAAAAGTCCCTTGCATGGAGAGGACTGAGGCGGCGGATTCTTTTGGCATTTCAGCCAATGCGCCGATGGTAGGTAATTGACTCTTATGGCATTGAATGGCTTCCCATGCCGCGCCGCAATGTTCGGCCATGTCAATGCGGGTTGTGATCATCCATTCCTTCCAGGCGATTTCTCCGCGAAGCTGGTCGTCCACGGGGAAGGTCATGTCACCCATAAATGGGGAAATGAGATTGATGAAATTCTCTCCGTCCACCATGTAATACATTTTTGAAACGCGATGTGCTGGAAGATTTTCGAAATCTTTATAACTTGAGTCTGCGGAGCAGACGATGGCGGCGGAGGTGAATTGCCCGATGGCGATGTGATCGGGGTGGCCGTAGTTCCCATCGGGAGGAAAGGTCACAACAACCTGCGGCTTGATTCGGCGGATGTGAGTGACGATTTTGCTGATGGCTTCGGCGTGATCTGCTTTGTCCACATCACCGTCTATGTAGCCGAGAAAGTTCAATGATTGCATGCCCAGTGCGTTGACCGCATTCTGTAACTCAACAGTGCGGGTTTGGCCGAGACTCTCCAAGCCTGGATTCTCTTCCTCGGAGCCGAACCAGCCCCTCTCTCCGCGTGAAGCGCAGACGAGGTGTGTATCCACTCCCTCGGCGGAATACTTTGCCAGTGTGCCGCCCATTCCCATTGATTCGTCATCAGGATGAGCAAAGACTGCAAGTAGTTTTAATGATTCCATTTTGACTCCAAAAAGTGACAGTCACCTTTGCAAAGGTGACTGTCACTTGATTTATCGCGCTGAAACTTTTATTAACAATTCTGGTGTGATGTTGAATGCTTTCGCAAGACCGGCAACATATCTTCCGCCCCTTGGTTTGATGCGCCACATTCCAAAATCTGCGAGGGTGAATAATTGTTCCGATTCGGGAAACCGTTCGATGTATTGTTTTTTGACCGGCGTATAACCCGGCTCGCCAACTTCCATAAATTCGGCTGTGCCGCGAATGGTAACGCGCGCAAGCGTTTGCGGGTCGGCGCGGCCATCATCGGTTTGCGCGATGAGCAGGCACATGCGCTTGTCTTTTTGCATGTCTATCGTATGCTGGGCAAGCCTGCTGATAAAAATATGGAAGGCCGAAAAATCCTGGGAGACGATATAAGCCACCATGGAAATAAGCGGAGCTTCATCACGCAGTGTGCCTAATGAGGCAACGCGCATGGTACGAATGATCTGGGCGAGAAGTTTTTCTGATTGGACATCCATAATTTTTATTCACCAGCAGGCGGATTATCAAGCCGCATCCCATGCCCGCGCACAGTGTCAATGTATTGATGCGTTGGGTCGAGCGCGGCGAGACGGTCACGCAGACGGCGGATGAGCGCATCCAGCGCCTGATCTGAGACACCCGCCATTTGATCCTCCCCCCACACAATACTGACAAGATCGCTGCGGCTAATAACCTGTCCCTTGCTTTCATACAATTTCCATAACAACCTGAACTGCTGGGCAGACAATGGCGGAGCAACCTGCTGTTGATTGATCCAAACCTGCCTTGATTTTTGATCCATCAAAAGGCGGGCGGAACGGATGCCGCCTTCAGCCAGAGGCATGGTCGCATCGGATGTTAGAAAGAGGAATTGCTGCGCGAGCGCAATGCCAAGCATGTCACCATCCTGAAGCATGACAGGCGCGGTCAGTTCGGTGCCATTATGAACGGTGCCATTCTTACTGCCAAGATCTTCGATTGTGACGCCTTCGGGCGTGGGCGAAATGCGCGCATGAAAACGCGATACCTGCCGGTCTTGAATGGTGATCTCGCAGGTGGGGTCGCGGCCAACCATCAAGGTGCCGCTCAAAGACCAGCGCTGTCCCTTTAGCGGGCCATCCTGCGCAACCAGAATGGGAAATTCTTCATCTTGTTGTTTTTTCATGTTGCCTCAAATACTGACTTTAGCAAAACCCTCAAGTTTCGAACTGGATAATAACATCATAAGAATTATGCGCTTGTAGAACAAAGACGTTTATAATATAGCAGAAAAGTGGCATTCTGTGCATGGCAAGGTTTAATTTTTATGTTCTTAACATAAAGTGATACACGCCGAAAATATCACAGCCAGGAACAACAGCCTGCTCAGAATCCACCGCACCACAAAGGAGAAGATTTTGCCCCAGCCGTTAAAGAATGGGGAGATCCTGCGTGACCGCTACAAGATCCGTGAACAGATCGGACAGGGCGGTACCGGCAGTATTTATCTTGCAGACGATATTCGTCTGGAAGGTAGATTATGCGCGCTCAAGGAAGTTGAGCACAATCAGGCGCTCCCAATCGAAGTTTTCAAGCAGGCACGCGAACAATTCTTTCGCGAGGCGTCTGTCCTTGCGCGCCTTGATCACCCCAACCTGCCGAAGGTTTCAGATTTCTTTTCAGACGGCCCGCGCGATTACCTCGTCATGGATTACGTGCCCGGCAAGGATCTGCGCGAACGCATGTTGGAAGTGCGCCGCGACAAAACCTTCCTTTCTGAAAATGAAGTGATCCGCTGGGCTGTACAAATTGCGGACGCGCTGAATTATCTTCATCACCAGGAACCATCCATCATTCACCGCGATATCAAGCCAAGTAATTTAAAGATCACTCCCAGCGGAGTGATCAAATTGGTGGATTTTGGACTCGTCAAAATTCTCGCCCCCAACGAAGTGACCATCACCATCATTCAGGGACAGGGCACTGCGCTTTATACGCCGCTGGAACAATACGGCGGAGACGATACGCATACGGAAGCGCGAGCTGACATCTTTTCTTTTGCCGCGACTCTGTATCACCTGCTGACCAATGAGCCTCCCGCCGAAGCGCGCAAACGCTTCCTCGACACCCGCAGCCTGACTCGGCCTCGAGAGATAAATCCACGCATCAGCAGTCACGTGGAAAGAGCCATCTTGTGGGCCATGTCCCTGCATCCTGATGACCGCCCCAATAATGTCATTGAATTTCGAGATGCCCTGCTCGGCAAACATGAGATTCCCGAACGCGCTGACCTGAAGCAAACGAGTTTCGACATTCCGACCTTCTCCATTTTTCCAGAAGAACAGATCGCTGGTTATACTGTTTTGGGGTTATTCCTGCTTGGGTTGATCACAACTTTGTTGCGATAGGTAATTTAAAGGGGAATGCGGACTTCAGTCCGCTCATTACAGTAAACTGCGGACTGACACTTCGACAGGCTCAGTGCAAGCGTCTGCGCTCCGTTAATTGTCTTTCGTCTTTTCGATCATCCTGCAAAACGAACAAAAATCTGGCGTGGATGTAGGTTGTCCACATTTGGGGCATGGATGCAGATCAGCCATTTCCACGTTCTTCTCCAAAAATAAATTCCCGCTTTTCTTTGCTTCCAAAAAATTCAAATAGAAAATAAGCTTTGCACCGGGGCGCGCTGTTTCCAGTTGATTCAACGATTCTTTATAAAAAATGGATTGCGATCCTTCGGCGAAAGGACATTCTTCATAAATATATTCAATGCCGCTCAAAATAGCGTAGGCTGTCATCTCGCGTTCGTAAAAACGGCACAACGGCTTGACCTTGCGCGCCAGTCCAGCCGTGCCGGGCAAAACGGGTCCCTGACGCAAAAGATATTCACTGGACCAATTCAGCGTGTTGCCGAACAGCACGGCGGCTTCATCGTCAAGATTATGGCCCGTCGCGAGCACATCATACCCAAGGTCGCGTGCGATGCGGTTCATTTCGTGACGTTTGGCCAATCCGCACACGGCGCACGGTTTTCCATCTCCGCGATGACTGCGTTGGGCAATCACTGGAATGGGCTGACCATATTCCTTTTCAATATCAACAATGTGAAGCTTGAGATTATTTTTGGCGGCGAATTCCTCCGTCAATCTTTGAGACTCGTGTGAATAGTTGATTCCGCCGTCAATGCCGAGGCCAAGATACAACCCATCCGCCTGATAGCCCAGCTTGAGGAGAATATGCCACAATGAAAGCGAATCCTTGCCGCCCGAAACCGCCACAAGGATCTTTTCTTCGGGCGCAAACATTTCATATTTCTTGATAAAGCGCTCAGTCTGTTCAGGAACCCATTCGAGATAATGTTCCTTACATAAAGCCAGTTTGTGCTGGCGCATATGAATGGAAGCTTTGTTTTCACATTTACGACATTTCATTAAATTCTCTTTTCAAATACCAAGGACACAAAGGTCACGAAGAAATTCTTTATGTTTAATTTTACCCGCCAGAGATGACAGCGATCAACTTGACCACATCACCATCTCTCAGGATTTCATCATCTGTGATCATTTCGCCGTCGCGAGTCGCAATGACCGCTTCGGGCACAATATTATTCTTCTTCAAAGCATCCACCAAAGCCATGCCCGGGCGGACCTCATATTCCTTGTCACGCAAGATCAGTTTTACAGCCATAACTCTCCTTGAGGAATTGGATTTTATCATCCTTATAGAACATAGATAAACGCAGGTGAATGCCGATTTTTATCAGCGAAAATCAGCGTTCATCTGCGTCCCATTTTCCTTGGTGAGTGTCTGAAAACCCAACCACGAAGTCTCGAAGGCACGAAAACACAAATTTTTTCTCTTTGAGTCTTGGCGCCTTTGTGTCTTCGTGGTGAAAACAGCAAACTTCTCAGACACATTCTTAAAAACAAACTCACCCGCGAAGGATCAATTTCGGGGCGAGTCATGTTTGAATTATATTTTTTATTTTCTGCGATATATCTTCAACAGCCGATTTCCAACGATCTCAACGGCGCGCTTGCGCGAGAAAAACCGTGTCAGGAAAAAGAAATCGCGGCGGTTACGCGCACCTGAAATCAGACTGGGCTGTTTTCCAAGCGCATCCAATGCTTCATGCGCCACAACATCCGCAGGCATGATGTAAGCCCCGCTCAAGTCAGGGTCGCCAACATGAATGGCGGGAGTTTCCGTTGACCCCGGCATCAGCCCTAAAACGTCCACGCCATGCGCGCGTAATTCAAACCACAACCCCTCCGCCAGCATCAGGATATATGCCTTGGATGCGGCATAATGCTGAACGAGCGCTGACCCCTGCAAAGCAGATGCGGACGAGACCAGAATGATCCCGCCTCTTTTCCTCGCCTTGAACTGGCCGCCAAAATAATAAGCCAATTCCATGCTGGCAGTGACATTCACTCCGATCAGGGCGCGGTGCTGTTCGAGCGGCAGATCGAGATAGTCACCAATAATACTGACCGCCGCGCAATGAATGACGAGGCCAATATCCAATATCCTTGTGGCTTCAATGATCTGCCGCATAAAATCAGGCTTGGACAGGTCAACGATCAATGCGCGCGCGTCCACGTTATATTTTGTCTTTAGGTCTTTGGCAACGTGCCCCGCCTGCTCTGCATTGATATCTAAAATGATCGGGTGGATGCCGCGTTGGGCAACATCTTCAGCGAAGGCAGTGCCAATTCCACTGGCAGAACCAGTGATCAGCGCGTATGAACCGTACTTGGATTTGAAATCTTCCATTAGGTTATTGTAACTTCTCTTCGACCGCTTTCGCAACTTTATTCAGCGCATCCGTGACATTGCCGTCGGGCAAACTGCCCTGCGCCAGATTGGGACGTCCGCCGCCTTTGCCGCCGATGCTTGTGATGAGGTCGCCAGCTTTGAGGCCGCGCTTGACGAGGTCTTCGGTCACCACCGCGATGACAGTTGATCCTGTTACGAGAACAGCCGCTCCCACTTTGGGATATTTCTCGCGGAACTTGTCGGCCAACATTCGCAGGGTATCTACATTTGAGTCGGGGATTTCCATCGCGAATACATTGACATCTTTGACGGTTTGAATGTTTGAAAGTTGCAGGTTGAATGTTGAAAGCGCCTGTTGTGCGCGGAGGTTGGCGAGTTCCTTTTTGAGATCGGAAATTTCGTCCTGCAAAGATTCAACCTTTTGAGGAACTTCTTCAACACTGGATTTCAAAACGCCAGCAGTTTGCTTGAGCGTCTTGAAGCGCTTGTTGATGAGTTCGTATGCACCACGGCCAGTGACCGCTTCGATACGGCGAATGCCTGCCGCAGCCGAGCCTTCACTGACGATGATGAATGCGCCGATGTCTGAGGTGCGGTCGATGTGTGTACCGCCGCAGAGTTCAAAGGAGTATTTATTGGAGACTCTGGAGTCTGGCAGCTTGCTGCCAGAGCTTTCGGACAGCAAGCTGTCCGAGTCCAGAATACTGACCGTCCTTACGATCTCACCATACTTTTCACCGAACAAAGCCATCGCGCCTTCCTTCTTGGCTTCATCGAGGGACCTGGTCACTTTGACCACAGGCATATCTGCGGCAATGGCTTCGTTGACCATCTTCTCGACGCGTTCAATTTGTTCGGGGGTCATGCCGTCGGGTTGGGTGAAGTCGAAGCGCAGATATTTGGGAGAGACAAGCGAACCTGCCTGACGGGCATGGTCGCCGAGGACTTCGTGCAGCGCCTTGTGCAGCAGATGCGTGGCGGTGTGATTGCGCATGATGTTATGGCGGCGGACGGTGTCCACTTCGGCAACAGCCTTGTCACCCACATTGGGCTGACCAGAAATCACCTGCCCGATGTGCGTGATTGTTCCAGCGGCGGCGCGACGGGTGGAAGTGATTTCGATTTCCCATTCAACTGGGCGGGAAGACCCCGCCCCTACAGAACGGATGTAACCTTCATCCCCAACCTGACCACCAGACTCGATATAGAAACCAGTCTTAGGCAGGATGACTTCAACCACATCATCGAGAGAAGCGGAGGAAACTGATTCGCCGTTGACGATCAGGGCGAGGACTTCGCCTTCGACGCGCGGGCTGTTGTATGGGTCATATTCAACGCCAGACGCGCCGAGCTTGCCTTTTGCCTGCAAATCTTTGAGGATGTTCGCGAAGAACTCAGAATCTTCGCCGCCGAGTTTGCCCATGGCTTTGCCGCCGCCAGAGGCTTTGGCGTGGACTTCTTTTGCAGTAGTGAAACCTGCTTCGTCGATATCAAGTCCCTGTTCGCGGGCGATGTCGCGGGAGATTTCAAAAGGTAAGCCGTAAGTGGCATACAAGTCGAAGGCAATGTGTCCATCGAGGGAGGTTTTATTTTGTGAGCGAATGTCGTCGAGGTGATTCTGCAAGTGAGCAGTACCAGCTTCAACGGTACGCGCGAAGCGGACTTCCTCTCGAGTCAGGTTATCTAAAATGGTCGCCTTGTTCTTTTCGAGTTCGGGATAAAAATCGCCGTATTCAGCAATCACCGCTTCGGCAACTTTGGCGAGGAAAGGTTCATTCAAACCGATCTTCGTGCCGAAGCGCGCGCCGCGGCGGATGATCATGCGGGTGACGTAGTTGCGCCCCGCGTTGCCAGGGACGACGCCGTCAGCGATGAGGAATGCGGCAGAGCGGACATGGTCGCAGATGACGCGGTAGGGTGTGAAGTCGGCGAGCATTTCTTTTTCGGTGTGGCCCGTGAGCGAACGCAGAATGTCGAGCGAGCCAGTGAAGAGGTCGGTCTTGTAGTTGGAGTCGACGCCTTGCAGAACGGAGACGATGCGCTCGAAGCCCATACCTGTGTCGACATGCTTGGCGGGCAATGGCTCGAGGCGGCCATCTTCGAAGAGATTGTATTGAATGAAGACGTTGTTCCAGAGTTCGAGGTAGCGCGTGCATTCACCGTTCACGCCGCATTGATGCGGTTTGCCGCGCATGTTGTCGCGCTCTTCGCCGAGGTCAAAGTGGATCTCGGAACAGGGCCCGCATGGACCAAACTCTGCCATCTGCCAGAAGTTTTCCTTGCGCCCAAAGAACAAAACATGCGACGGGTCGAAGCCAGGCTGCTGCTTCCAAATGTCGGCGGCTTCATCATCCTGCGGAACGTTGCCTTTGTCGTCCTGAAAACAAGTGGCGTAGAGTCTATCCTTGGGCAGACCCCAGACTTCGGTCAGCAATTGCCACGACCAGGCGAGAGCTTCCTTCTTATAGTAGTCGCCAAATGACCAGTTGCCGAGCATTTCAAAGAAGGTGTGATGCGTATCGTCGCGGCCCACATCTTCGAGGTCGTTGTGCTTGCCAGCCACGCGCATACACTTCTGCGAGTCGACGGCGCGTTTGTAGGGCTTGGTATCGGTGCCTATAAAGACATCCTTGAACTGCACCATGCCCGAGTTTGTGAAGAGAAGCGTAGCATCTCCGCCTGGGACAAGTGACATGGACGGCACGGCGGTATGTCCGTGCTCGACGAAGAAATCTATAAAGTCCTGACGGATCTGGTTGCCTGTTAGTTTTTTGCTCATGAGTGCTCCAAAAGATGAAATGACTGGCGAATTATACCAACGGAAAGGATGAAGGATGAATGTTGAAGGATGAATGTCAAAGGTCGAAGGTCAAAGGTTGAAGGTCGGGCAAATGTAGGGGCGACCCGCCCAGCGGAATGAAGTCGTCTTGCTCAATCTTGAAGGGTCGCCCTTACGGTGGAACAAAATAAAAAAAGTCCCGAACCTGTTTAGGATTCGGGACTGGATTTCATTCGTTCAGTCTCAAGCCGTGGCAGGTTTCAATAACGCGCATGTAGCGGCGGCTTGAGCGGCTGCGGTTTGCTTGAGGTTTTGTTTCATGGAGGCGATTATACATAGCGTTCCTGATTTTGGGGAGGGAGGAAACTGACCTTTCCCCGCCCGACGATACCCACAGGGTGCTTCGCAAAATCGTCGGGCTACTTTTACAAAGCCCGCTAAAGCGAACTTGTTATCTATTAACAAATGCCTTCCAATATTTCTCAGAAGGTAAAGCTAGGTTGCCCTGTCAAGTACCCATTTTATATACCAAAGATAAATAGACAAAATCAGGCATTTTGTTGAATTGCAAATTGGCGGGGTGAAAAGCCCTGTAATGCCTCATGCGGACGGATAGTGTTGTACTCTTCCAA
>JABFSL010000062.1 GCA_013140605.1 Anaerolineales bacterium | reverse complement strand
CGCTTGCTTGATACGTTGTTGAATTATCAAGATGGTTCGAAACAGGATGATGATGTGACTCTTGTCGCGATCCATGCGTTGAAGTAATTATTTTAAAGCCTGCTCCAAATCGGCCAGCAGGTCATCCACATTTTCAATTCCAACCGATAATCGCACCAGCCCCGGGTCAACTTCCAGCGCGGAGCCGACTACGGATAAATGTGTCATCGCCGCGGGGACTTCGATCAGCGATTCTACGCCGCCAAGCGATTCAGCCAAAGTAAATATTTTTGTGGATTCCGCTACTCGGACAGCGGCGTCCCTCCCATCCTTCATCACGAACGAGATCATTCCCCCGCCATTCAGCATTTGGCGCTTCGCTATCTGGACCTGTGGATGGCTCTCGTGAAATGGGTAGATCAGCCGTTTGACATTTTTCTGTTTCTCAAGGAATGCAACGATCTTCTCCGCGTTCTGTGCGTGACGATCCATGCGGATGGGCAAAGTTTTAATTCCACGCAGTACTAAAAATGAATCCATCGGCCCGATGACGGCTCCGATTGCATTTTGTAAATAAGCCAGCTTCTCGCCCAACTCTTTATCTTTCCCAACAATCGCGCCGCCGACCACATCCGAATGCCCGCCGAGATATTTGGTCATCGAGTGCACGACCAGATCCGCGCCTAATTCCAGCGGACGTTGCAGATACGGCGTCGCAAATGTATTATCCACAACGAGCAATGGCTTGTTGGGATGCGCCTTCACAATTTCAGCGACAGCTTGAATATCCGTCACTGCTAATAAAGGATTCGTGGGAGTTTCCAGCCACACGATTTTTGTCGACGGGGTTAATGCCTCGGCGAGATTCTCTGGGTCGGTTGTGTCAGCAAATGTAAAGTCGAGTCCGAAGCGGCGCAGTACTTTGTCAAATAAACGGAACGTCCCGCCGTAGACATCGTTGCCAGCAACAACATGGTCACCGCTTGCAAGCATCCGCAAAACAGTATCCGTTGCAGCCATGCCTGAAGCAAAAGCGAGACCCCAATTTCCATTTTCCAAACCCGCGAGGCAGTCTTGCAGCGCCTTGCGCGTGGGGTTCAATGTGCGCGAATATTCATATCCCTGGCGCGGCTTTCCAATGCCATCCTGCATATAAGTGGAGGTGAGATACACAGGTGTCATTACCGCGCCGTTGTTTGGGTCTGGTTCCTGTCCTGCGTGAATTGCGAGGGTTTCAAATTTCATTTGTGCTCCTGTGGCGTAACATGATGAATCTTATTTTACCCTTTGACTCTATTCTTCGATTCGTTGTTTTATGTGTTTGATGAAATCAAGAGTTTCATCTAAAAATATATTTTGTTTTTGATGATTTGAAACGGCAATGGCTTTGTCAATTAGTTGATTCCAGTGATTGTCTAATTTGGTGCGCGCCCATGCAACGGCTTTTGGCTTGGATGTGATCGTGCCGTGTTCCAAGGCGTGCAGAACGCGACACATGGTAATTACTGCGAAGGCGCGGTCTCCATTTTCCTTGTCTCGCAGCCATGCTGGGTTTTCCAACATTGGGAACCACCATTCATGCAGTGTACCCATTACAGCAATACGAATATCGGCGGGAGTGACGAAGTCGATCAATGTCTTTGGGTCTGGGCCTTCCAAAATGACGCCATACTCACGGACAATATGGCGTTGAATGATCCAATCGCTTCCGAGCTCAGCTACATAAAATTTTCCTTCGTTGATCGTTGGGCAGGGTTGTTCGTTTGGATCATGTTTGCGGATGAGTTCCTTGTGAACATAAGCGCCTTCCAATTTGCCGGCTCGTTTCAGACTGGAAGCCCATGTTTGTTTGTGCATGGCTTCAAGCGCGGAAATTGTTTCTTGCGAGAGCGGTTGTGTTACCACGATAAGAAAGTCAATGTCGCTGGTTTCGGGGTTAAAGTCACCGCTGGAGAGGGAGCCATAGAGATACATGCCAATAAATTGAGCGCCTATTATCTCATTCGCACTGACAAGCAGGGACGCTAGTGTTTCGTTCACATCTGGATATGGAGTGTATTGTTTTGTTGTCATGATTACCTGCTTATTTTTCCGTCTTTTGCAAGCCACACATCTGAAGCAAATCTTTCGATGAAGCTGCGGTCATGGACTACTGCGAGGATGGTGCCGTTGAAATTTTCAAGCGCCTCTTCGAATCTTTCGCGTGAAGGAATGTCAAGATGGTTGATGGGTTCATCCAGGATCAGGAAGGTACAGCCTTGCGCGACCAGGGTTGCGAGTTGCAGGCGTGCGCGTTCACCAAAGGAAAGTTCACGCGAGGGGCGCAGGGCGATGTCTCCTTTGAAAAGGAAGTAATGCAGAAAGTTACGCGTATCTGTTTCATTGAAAGGCGCTACTGATTGTATGGTTTGCAATGCGCTGAAATTCGGGTTGAGCAATTCCTGCTCTTGCGCCATGTAGCCGAGTTTCGTCGCGCCGCCCAAGCGGAACAAACCTGAGAGTGGGGGAATCTTCCCAATGATTGTGCGGATAAATGTTGTTTTTCCCGCGCCGTTGGGACCCGTCAACACCACTCGTTGACCCGCTCGAATGAACAAATTGAGGTTTGTAAGCAACGGAACTTCTATCGTGTAGCCAATAGAGAGCGATTCGGTGACCAATACATCTTTGGATTGATGATCGGGTGTGCCGAAATCCAACTTCATTTGCCAGAAGGCGCGCGGCTTTTCGATCTTCTCCTCAGTCAGGATGTGTTCGATGCGCGCTTCGATATGTTTGGCGCGACCTGCCACGTTTTTGGTGGCGCGATTACCAAAGAAGCCCTTTGCAAACTTATCTCCGCCATCGGCTTTGCCACCTTTACGCATTTTCGTCAAACTGCGGACATGCCCTGCCGCGACGCGGAGCTGTGCGATCTGATCCTGCTGGTCTTGATACGCTTGAGACTGCTTATCCAACTCGGCTGATTTTTGCGCGAGGTAATCGCCGTAATTGCCCGCGTATGTTTTTATTGAGTGTGTCGCTGAATCCAATTCGAGAATGGATGTGACGGTATTATCTAAGAACACGCGGTCGTGAGAGACGATCAATACTGCGCCTTGAAAATGATTGAGCCAGTCTTCAAGCCATTCGAGCATTTCAATGTCGAGATGATTTGTCGGTTCGTCCAGTAATAACAGATGTGGTTCTTCAAGGAGAACGCGCGCCAGCATTAGGCGAGTCTTTTGTCCACCGCTGAGGTGAGAGACGGGGGTATCAAGGGGAAGGTGGGAGAGTCCGAGAGCAGTTAGAATGTTTACAGGTTGCAAGTTGAAGGTTGAAAGGCGGGCAAGGGCCTGGTCGTATTCTTGATGAAGAGCGGAGTCGTTTGGGTCTCGGGATAATGCTATTGCGAGTAACTCTACTTCAGCGGCGGGATCTGTTTGGGTTGTGGAGTCAAACCCGAGCGCGGATTGAATCGTCTGCTCGGGAGCGAAATCCATTCCTTGGGCGAGATATCCAGTTTTGAGATTGCGGCGCGTCGAAGAGACATCCCCTGAGTCTGGATGTTCGAATCCTGCGAGGATGCGCATGAGCGTGGTCTTGCCTGAACCGTTCGGGCCGATCAGGCCGATGCGTTCGCCTGCGCTGATACTGAAATTTATATTTTGTAGTATGGGCTGGATGCCAAAATTTTTTGAAAGATTGTGGATACTAAGCATGAGTGACTCCGTAGTTAAAAAGAAAACCGAGGGCAAGCCTCGGCTGATTGAATCATAACAGCGGGTAATGCCCTAAAAAACTGGTTGACTACAGAATATCTGTCATTCGCTGGGTGCTCCTTTTAGCACGAAAATTTTATCACAATAAGGTAAACTTGCGCCTTCATTGAGCGTCTACACACAAGAGGAAAATATGACAAAAACTTTATTAGCAGTTCTGGCACATCCCGATGATGAGTCTTTTGGTTTGGGCGGCACGCTGGCATTGTATTCCAGCAAGGGGTACGATGTTTATTATGTTTGCGCCACGCGTGGCGAAGCGGGCACAGTGGATGATGAACATTTAAAGGGTTTCAAGGATACGGCTGAGATGCGGACAGCGGAACTTATGAAGGCCGCACAAGCGCTTGGTTTGAAGGAAGTATTTTTTCTCGGCTATCGTGATTCTGGAATGCCCGGCACTGAGCCGAATCAACACCCCGATGCGCAGATCAACGCTCCCATTGATGAGGTGGCGGGTCGTGTTGTGAAATATATCCGCGATTTGAAACCTGAGGTGGTGCTGACCTTTGACCCGATTGGCGGATACAAACATCCTGACCATATCCATATTCACAAGGCGACTGTGCTTGCTTTTGAAAATGCAGACAACGCCTCTTTCCACCCGCAAGCTGGTGACCCTTTCAAGCCGCAGGCCTTGTACTATCAGGTTTTTCCGAAAGGACTGTTGAAGGCGGCGGTCCGCTTGATGCCGTTGTTTGGTAAAGACCCCACAAAATTTGGACGCAATGGTGATATCAACATCAAAGAACTTGCTGATGTGAGTTTCCCCATCCATGTGCGTTTGAATGTTCAATCTGTCTCTGAGGCTAAGCGCAAAGCGAGCGAGGCGCATGCCTCTCAAGGCGGGATGCAAATGCGGCGCGGGCTGATGGGTTTTATTACCAGAGTCTTTGGCGAGAGAGAAGATTACATGCAGGCATACCCGCTAGTAGGTGATTCGTTCAAGCGTAAGGCTGATCTTTTTGATATTTAAATTTAGTGGAACGCAGATTTCAGTCCGCTTTTTGCAAATTGCAGACTGAAGTCTGCATTCCAAAACAAAACGGCTGGGAACTTTCCCGGCCGTTTTTTCGTTAATGGTCAGGGAATCTCTTTTTTGGAAGCATGATAGAATCTTTTCTACCTCATTCAAGGGAAAAAACATGTCTGAATTAAATCCTGTCATTCCAGTTCGTAGACTGAATTTCGCGAGAATTCTTCAGGTTTTGCTTCAACCTCGACGGACCTTCGCAGAGATTGTGGGAGAAGCCAATTCATCCTGGCTGACTCCCATGTTGACGTTAAGTCTTTCATCATTGCTGAGCGTTGTTGTCAGCGGATATTTGACCTCGCGCGCGGCACTACAGGGACAAGTGACCCTGCCTCCAGACTGGCAATACTGGACTCCCGACATGCAGAATAATTACATGCAGGCTCAGCAAGCCATGCAGGGATCGACATTTGTTTATGTTATCCCGCTCGTTTCGGCATTGGTGGGATTATGGCTGGGCTGGTTGATCTTGAGCGGATTGCTTCACCTTGGTTCCACTTTGCTCGGCGGGCGCGGCTCCATGCAAGGTGCGTTGAATATTGTCGGCTGGGGCAGTCTCCCGTTTATGGTGCGTGACATTCTGCGGGTGATCTTCATGCTGCTTGCCAGTCATGCCATTGTCAGCCCGGGGCTTTCCGGGTTTGCCGCAGGTTCGGTATTTATCTCGCAGATCCTGTCGCGGGTGGATATATTTTTCATTTGGAATGCGATCCTATTGGTTATTGGTTTCAGCATTGCGGACGGCCTTTCCGGGAATAAGGCCGCTGTAGGCGTTGTGATCGTCCTGATCATCCTGCTGTTAATTCTGGCTGGGTTTGGCGTGCTGGGCTCCAGTCTAAGCGGAATATCCTTTTAAATTTTAACAATGACTACTCCACTGATCAAAATCGAAGGCCTGACAAAATACTATGAAATGGGCGGCACCACTGTCCGCGCATTGGATGGTGTCAGTTTGGATATTCAGCCGCGCACTTTTACGGTTGTGATGGGACCTTCAGGATCAGGCAAAAGCAGTTTGCTTTATCTGCTTGGCGGCCTTGACCGTTCCACGTCGGGGAAGATCACGATCAATGATGAACGTCTCGATCAAATGGATGAAAATGCGCTTGCGCTTTTTCGCCGCCGCACGATGGGATTCATTTTTCAATCTTATAATTTAATTACAAGCATGAATGCATTGGAGAACGTGGCTTTTCCGATGCAATTTACAGGGATTCCTGTTTCTGAAAGAAGCGAACGCGCGCGTCAATTATTGGAGCAGGTTGGGTTGTCAGACCGCAGTCATCATCGCCCCTCTGAGCTTTCAGGCGGACAGCAGCAGCGTGTCGCGGTTGCGCGGGCGTTGGTTAATAATCCCAGCTTGATCCTGGCCGATGAACCGACAGGAAACCTTGACACCGTCAGCGGAGTCTCGGTCATGCAATTGCTTTCCGACCTGCATCGTTCCGGGCGGACAGTGTTGGTCGTTACGCATGACCCGCGCATGACCCGTTTTGCTACACACAAAATCTTTCTTCTGGATGGACATGTGGTCAGCGAAGCCGAGTATCAATCTGCAACAATGGAAATGGCGAATCTTTCATCCAATTAAGCCATGGGAGAATACATGAAGTTTCAAATTAAACATTTTATTTCCGCATTACTTACAATAGTCCTGTTGGCGGGTTGGGTCACACCGGCGTATGCGGCAGACGTTACTTCGATCACGCCCACTTCAGTTGTAAACGATGCGGATAGAATCATTACAGTGGCGGGAACTGGTTTTGATACTTCTGCCGTTGTGCTGATGGATGGTTCAGCTTTGATTACCTCATTTCTTAATGATCAGACACTTACTGCTACTGTGCCTGCTGGAACATCAACTGGTACTCATATCATAACTGTCACCATGACCGGCGGCCCTCTTTTAACTTCATTTAATTTGAATGTAACAGCGCCAGTTGTTGTTCCAACTGCAACTCCCACTGCAACCGGAACCCCTCTGCCATTTACCCGCCCGCAACTGCGAGTGACATTCTCCGGCGCGAGCAGTAAACAGATTTCATCAGACAAGCCGTTCAAATTCACGGTGAATTTTGAGAACGCCGGCAATATGACCGCATTCAATACCCAAGCTGTTTTTTCGTCCGCTGACCTTGTTCCTTTGGAAACTGGCGGAGTAGCCGTGCTTGGTAATATTTCCGCTGGCGGGGGTGTATCGGTGGATCAGAGATTTACTTCGCAAGGTTCTTTATCCGGGAAAACGTTTGTCATTATTGATGTTGCGTTGACGTATTACGACGATAAAGGCACTTCATATTCTGATAAATTCACGCTCAACGTTCCAACTGGCGGCGGGGGAGGAAGCGGAATTGTGTACCCGACATCCACACCCACAGGCGTGAACACTGCCCAGTTGGTCATCACCAGCTACGCGTCCACGGTGGATCCGCTTCAACCGGGTGAACATTTTCAATTGGGTATGACAGTCCAGAACATGGGCAATACAACTGCCAAGAGCGTCACCATGATCGTGGGTGGCGGCTCCTCAGGTTCAAACGGAGGAACCCCCCAGCCCGGTGGAGTCTCTGGCGGCAGCGGAGAGTTTACGAATTTTGCGCCGGTTGGTTCATCCAACATTCAGTCGTTGGGAGATGTTCAGGCGGGCGGCGCGTTGCAAGTGACCCAAAATTTGATCGTCAATGTATCCACCAATCCGGGCGCCTACCCGATCAAGATCACTTTTTCATATGTCAACAAAAATGGCGAGGTGGTGAATGATGACCAAGTCATCACACTGCTCGTTTACAGCCTCCCGAATTTGGATGTCAGTTTCTATCGTCCGCCCGACCCATTTTTTGCGGGACAACCCGGGCCGTTGCCGATTCAGATCGTGAATCTTAGCAAGCGCACAAGTGTATTGGGAAGTATGAAAATTGAATCGGAAGGTGGAACGCTCGATCCTGCCTCGACCCTGGTTGGGTCGCTCGACCCGGGCGGTTACTTCACTTTTGACAGCACTCTGTTCCCGGATGCCGCCGGGCCGATGCAGTTAACTGTCACAATTGATTACACCGATGATTTCAATCAGGCCCGCACATTCACGCGTAAACTTGACGTTACTGTTGAAGAGGCTTTTGTTGACCCCACGATTCCCGACCCATCCTTGAATGGCGGCGAATTTACGCCGATCACCGAAGAGACATTTTTCCAGAAAGCCTGGCGTTTCGTTCTGGGCTTGTTCGGGCTTGATTCTGCACCCCCGGCAGATTCTGGCGGAGATATTATCGAAACCGTCCCCGGCCAGGAAGTGATTCCTATTCCCTCGGGCGGCGGAGGCGGCAAAGGTTAATCGCTGTAAATTTTATGAAATTTCTTGATCTCCTCCGTTTGATAACAGGCAATCTCAGCCGCCGTAAAGCGCGCGTGGCATTGACCGCCATTGGCGTGGTGATCGGTACCGCGGCTGTGGTAATCCTTGTCTCGCTGGCAATTGGCTTGCAGAAAAGCGCCACAGATCAACTCTACGGCATAGGCGACCTGACACAAATTGATGTCATGCCAACTTATGGAGGCGGCGGAGGCGGCGGATTTGGCGGCCCGGTCTTTGTTGGTTCACCTGGCGGCGAAGCAAGTCAGCTTGAAGAACCAGTCTTGCTCACGAATTCAGCCCTCGATCAGATACGCGCCATTCCCGGCGTTAAAGTTGTCATCCCACGAGACTATATGTATGCGAGCGCCATGATCCGTTATCAACGGCTTGAAGCGGGCATGAGTATTATCGGCATCGCAACCGATGATCTTTCAAACTTGGGGCTTGAGACAAGTAACGGGACAACCGCTTTAAATAAAGGGTCAGTGATTATCGGCGTGATGACTCCCAATAATTTTTATGATCCAAAAATGCGTCCCGGACAGGAACCGCCGCCTCCCCCGGAATTACTAAATGAGCAGATCCAACTTGTTGCCATCAAATGGGATGAGCAGGGGAATGAAATTCGCAAGATACTCAGCCTGAGGGTTGCGGGTGTTTTGAATGAGACCGGCGGCGAACCCGATTATTCGATCTATCTTCCATTGGAGCAGGTCAAGAGTTTAAATGAATGGGCGAACGGAGCGCGCATCAACTACAACAAGGATGGGTACAGTCAGGTAATTGTGAAAGTTGAGAATGCGGATCAGGCTTTGGATATTGCCGATCAGATTACCGCGATGGGATTTCAAGCCATCACGCCGCAATCTTATTTGCAGGGTATCAATGGTTTCTTTGTGGTCTTGCAAATCATCTTTGGCGGTGTCGGCGCGATCGCACTGTTGGTCGCGGCCATTGGAATTGCCAATACCATGACCATGTCCATACTGGAGCGCACGCGTGAAATTGGTTTGATGAAGGCCGTGGGCGCAACCAACCGTGATGTGCTTTCCATTTTTCTTGGCGAGGCGGCCGGCATTGGGTTTATTGGCGGCTTGGGCGGGATTGTTATCGGCTGGCTGGCGGCGCAGGCCATGAATGTATTGGCGATAGTTTACCTTGCGGGGCAGGCCAGTCAACAGGGCGGCGCTCCGCCCAGTGTGGCGGTTTACACACCTGTTTGGCTGCCGGTCTTTGCTTTGATTTTTTCCACTTTTATCGGCATGCTTTCTGGTTTATATCCCGCGTTGCGCGCCGCGACGATGATCCCGGTGCAGGCCTTGAAGTATGAGTAACTTTGGGCCATAAGTGGTACGATTGGGATAATTTCACCATTGTGTCAGGAGAATCCAAATGGCAGAAAAACGGACCACCCCGCGAAGGAAATTTGATTATTACATGCGCGTCGTTGATGACGATACGCAAAAGATCCTCGGCCACATGGTGCAGGTAAGCGCGACCGGATTACAACTGGAAACGACCATGCCGCTCCTGCCTCAAAAGGATCACTACCTGCGCCTCGAACTGACCGCCGAGCTGGCTGACCGTCCATTTATCGTTTTTCTCGCCCGGACAAAGTGGTGCAAGATAGATAATATTCACCCAAATTTATATCATGTCGGTTTTGAGATCGTGGAGATCATGCCGGATGACCACGAAGTGATTATGGGTATTATCAGGCGATATGGTTCATAATGCCGATAAAAAAATTGAGATGTGCAAGCATCTCAATTTTTTTTCGAACGCTATCAAAGATAGGATTCTGCCTGAGATGGCCGAACAGGTTTAGGTCAGGTGTGAAGCGTCAAAATGGGGGCGTGATCTCTGTTCCAGTTATATGTGGGGGCTGTGGAAAAAATCGCACCATATCTGGCTCTTGACATTCTAGAACATGGGTTCTAGAATTGGACTGTTGTCATCCACTTTACTTAAGGAGAGTATCATGTCCAAGCGAAATGTTGTCCATGTTGAAATTCCCGCCGCGAATTTGGAAGGCGCGGGCAGGTTCTATTCTGATCTCTTTGGCTGGAAGATCACGCCAATGCCAGAGATGAATTACACCATGTGGGAGGCGGGGGATCATACAGGCGGCGGATTTCCCGAGGTGTCTGATGAGTATCCTGCGGGGCAGGTGCTGGTCTATATTGACAGTGATGACATCGAAGCGGATTTGAAGAATGTGATGAAACTCGGCGGCAAGGTGCTTCGTCAGAAGACCGAGATCACTGGGATGGGTTGGTTTGGAATTTTCCAGGATCCAACAGGGAATGTTTTGGCGTTATATACCAGCATGAATCCTTCGGATAATTAATGTCATATATCGCCCCGTGGATGTAGCGAGCGGGACGACACATTTAAATAGAGAGAATATAAAATATTATGTATGCGATGACAGGAAAACTTAATGCTCAAACCGGGAAGCGCGGCGAATTGGTTGAAATCTTATTGCGCGCTTCGAGGGTGGTGGCTCAGTTGCACGGATGCCGCGCGTATATTGTCAATGAAGATGCTGTTGACGAAACCTGTGTTTGGATTTTCGAGATTTGGGATGATAAAGAATCCCACGATGCTTCACTCAAAGATGAGCGGGTGAAGTCTCTTATCGCGGAAGCGATGCCCTTGATTAGTGGTGCGCCAGGCGGCGCGGAGTTAAGGGTTGTTGGCGGGCATGGAATAAATTAATTATTTAGAAAGGAGTAGAACATGAGCGGAGTACGAGTATTGGTCGGTACACACAAGGGTGCGTTTATTTTGACCTCGGATGCGAAGCGCAAAAAATGGAATGTCAGCGGCCCGCATTTTGCGGGCTGGGAGGTCTATCATATGAATGGATCAACCGCTGACCCAAATCGAATTTATGCGTCACAGTCTACAGGCTGGTTTGGGCAGGTGATTCAGCGTTCAAATGATGGCGGCCAGACTTGGGAGCCGGTTGGCAATAAGTTTGCCTACGATGGAGTCCCCGGTACGCATCTATGGTATGACGGTACTCAGCATCCGTGGGAATTCAAACGCGTCTGGCGTCTCGAACCGTCGCTAACCGATCCTGATACGGTTTATGCCGGTGTGGAAGATGCCGCCATGTTCCGTTCCACCGATGGCGGACAGAATTGGCAGGAGCTTCCCGGTCTACGCGAGGCAAAAGGACATCTTTGGCAACCGGGCGCCGGTGGCATGTGCCTGCATACGATCATCCTTGACCCGAGTGATGCTCAACGAATGTTTGTTGCCATCTCAGCCGCGGGTGCGTTCCGCACCGATAATGGCGGTCAGACATGGCGGCCGATTAATCAGGGACTCAGATCCTCCGGCGAACTCCCGGATGCGAGCGCTGAGGTCGGCCATTGCGTTCACAACATTGCAATGCATCCATCGCGCCCAAACGTGCTATTCATGCAGAAACATTGGGATGTCATGCGCAGTGATAATGCGGGCGACTCGTGGAATGAAGTCAGCGGTAACCTGCCGAGTGATTTTGGGTTTCCAATTGCCGTTCATACTCACGAACCGAACACCATCTATGTTGTTCCGATCAAAAGTGACTCGGAACACTTTCCGCCCGATGGCAAACTGCGCGTCTATCGCAGCCGCACAGGTGGTGACGAATGGGAGGCGCTGACAAAGGGTTTGCCGCAAAGTGATTGCTATGTAAATATTCTGCGCAGCGCATTGGCAGTTGACTCGCTCGACTCATGTGGAATCTACTTTGGCACCACAGGCGGACAGGTGTACGCTTCATCTGACTCCGGCGACAGTTGGATGCCCATCGTCAGCAATCTGCCTGCTGTGTTATCGGTCGAGGTACAGACTTTGCCATGATTCGAGTCGTGATCCCGCATCACTTGCGGACGCTGGCGCAGGTCAGCAAAGAGGTGGAGATTCATGTCGACGGGCTGGCAACTCAAGGCGCGGTTCTTGATGCGCTTGAGTCGAAGTATCCCATGCTGCGTGGAACGATCCGCGACCATGTCACAAAGGAACGCCGGCCTTTCATCCGCTTCTTTGCCTGCGGAGAAGACTTGTCACTCGAGTCTCCAGATATTCCCTTACCTGATGCGGTTGTGATGGGAGCGGAACCTTTTCGAATTGTTGGAGCCATGGCTGGCGGTTGATCAATAAAAAATATTTTTGGGACTCATTTACCCTTGATGACTATATCCGTTGCGGATATAGTCATTTTGTATGACTACGACTTATTCCAATCAACATGGGTATTTTTAGAGAGCATTTATTGCTTATTTCTTCTGGAGTTATTATGCAAACCATACTTAAGACTCTTGGATCACCATCGCTTGTTAGTTTGCTCCTCATCCTTCCCTTCATGATCATGGAAGTTGTCAACAGGCGAAGTTTCAATGAAGATTTCCCTTTCATGCTATTTTTTGGCCTGTGGCTTAGCTTGTTCGCTATCACCCTCATCCTGCTTCCGATTGTGCGAGCCAGGCAGACAGGGAACCCCGACATGGCGAATCCCGTTCCCGCACAGGGAGATACTCTCCTCATAACTCCCGAATCGGTCTTGATAACCAGCGTTGTCATTATCCTGTTCCTCGCAATAATCCCTTTGCTCAACGGCCCGAACTCTGAAGTGTTCAGGATTCAGGCCCCCAGTCTGTTCATCGCCCTCATTCTCTTTTCACTCCCAATAGCGGCAGGGATGATTGCTGCTAAACCGATCGTCAAGACGCTGCGGACCGGAGGCAGCCTGTTTGCGCATCCCATCCATCTAATCATTGTCGTTGTGATTTCGTTTCTCTTCGCTATGGGCTTCGTCAGCCTGATCTTGGATCAATGGCCTTGTTTTGTGGGTGTCCCCAACTGCGATTAGAGAAACCATATATTCACACATCTTTTTTCTTGACGCATGAATATCACAGTGGTATCCTTGCGCGCAATGTTCAGCCAATTCGTTGTTGATACTACTAATACCAATCGTAACACCCGCACTCATACGGTGACGGGGCGTTGGTATTTATCAGGTGAACAGGAACAAGGTCATTCATCCTAGATAAGGAAACCAAACGCCCCGAACCTCGGGGCGTTTTTCTTAATACACTAAAGGAGAAATCATCATGTCCATTTCGAACACCACGCCTGTCTTTGCAGTTGACGAAAAGAATCTTGTTCCGGTCAGCGATCATCTTAAGCAGATGATGGATATTCCGCCTTCACGCATGTTCCTGATCAACAAGTCATTGAAGGTTTATGTGGAAAAGAATCCCGGCGCAAAAATATTTGACGCTTCGCAAGGTGATGGAGGCGCTTCGCTTCCTGGAACCCCCAAAGCGATTTTGGAACGCGCGCTTCAACTTCAACTGGAACATGGTACTGCTTACGATATGCCGTTCGGCACTGACGCATATCGCAAGGCCGTCATTGAGCAATATTGGAAGTTGGATGCCAGTTCAGGCTGGGGACCTGCCAATGTGCTCGGCACCGCAGGCGGGCGTGACGCGCTGATCAAAGCCTATCAAGCCATGATGGCGCTGGGGCATGGACGCCAGGGCGATCTAATTATGGTTTCGCGTGTGCCGTGGATTTCCTACAACTGGGGTCCTTACGGCGTCGGCGCGAATGTACTGTGGGCACCTGGTGACCCCGCTCAAGGTTGGGCATATTCCGAGGATGCTATCCGCGAGAGCGTGAAATTTGCTGAATCCAAGGAACGAAAGATCGCGGGCATTATCATCACCAATCCAGATAACCCAACAGGATTGACTATTGCTGTTGAAAAGCAAGTCTCACTCGCCAAAGCCGCGTTGGAAGCAGGTGTGGCATTCGTATTGTTCGACTGGATGTATCACTACGTGACCGACGAATCCCCAATGGATTTGAATTCCTTCCTGAAATTCTTCACCCCTGAAGAACGCAAACGCCTAATGTTCCTAGACGGGTTGACAAAATCACTCGGCGGGTCGAACATCCGCAATTGCCATTTGATCGCGGACGAGAACGTCATCAAGTTTATTGTGGCGCGCGCTTCGCATGGAGTCATTCCGCCGTTTTATTCTTTGGCTGTCGCAATGGCCGCCTATGAAATGGGATATACCGAAGCTGCAAAAACAATCATCGAGCCGACCAATGCCAGCCGCGTGGTCTTGAAAAAACTTCTGGCTGAAAGTGGAATGCAGCATATCATCGGCAAGGGCTATTATGCCTTCATGAATGTCGGTGAATTTGTCAAAGCGGGCGGACTGGCTGACAGCGAACCGCTCGGCCAATACCTCGCCGAAAATCATGGCGTTGCCGTTGTCCCCGGGGCGTTCTTCTCTCCCTTTGGCAATGACTGGATTCGCTTCTCATATGCCACTCCCGCCGAAAGAACCGAAGGTGCGTTCAAGAGGTTGGTGGAAGGGTTGGAGTCGCTCAAAGGATGAATGGTTTGTTGATTTCATAGGAAACAAAATGCCAGAGCTTAAACGTGAAGAAATCTTATCCATCAACCAAAAAGGTTGGAATGAAGTTGCTTCGATTTTTTATGGCGAAACAGCTTTGCCAAAGTATGGCCCATTGGCATCAACAGAAAACGAATTAAATCTAATTCAAAACCTTGATGACAAAAGAGTTCTGGAATTGGGTTGTGGTAGTGGTCACACTCTTGCTTATCTCTGGGAAAAGATGAATGCCAGTGAATTATGGGGACTTGACTTTTCAGAAGAGCAAATTCGTTTTGCGAAGGAATTTCTTGATAAGAAGAGCATTCCAGCAAAATTGTTTATAGCTTCGATGGATGAAAATCCAGGCATACCCGAAGATTGTTTTGATCTAGTTATGTCAATTTATTCTTTAGGATGGACGCCGGATTTGCCTCATACTCTTGCCTTGGTGTATTCTTACTTAAAGCCTGGTGGAATATTTATCTTTAGTTGGGAGCATCCTGTTTACCAATGTTTGGATTACAACGTCAATATCGGCAAATACGTTTTCGAGCGTTCGTATTTAGAAGAAGGTCCAACACTCAAATCTTCATGGAAAGGTGTTGAGATTGTCATAAATCACCGAAAGCTTTCCACTTATATAAATGCGGTTATCCAATCAGGTTTGGTTATTGAGAATGTAATAGAAAGTGAACCGAATTTTTCCTTAGCGCTAGAGCAAGACTTTTCTCCTGATAGATGGTATAGCATTCCACAAGCGCAATTAATGCCCACTACGTTTATCGTAAAAGCATACAAGCCGAAATAAATTTTGATTAACAGAGAGACCTCATGCCCCATACCCCTCAAAAATTTGCTGACAAATATCTGCTCGCTGTAGAACAAGCCATCAAGGAAAAACCGCAAGGTGGACTCGACGGTTTTGAGCAGGAGTGGAATCTGCTCGATGAAGAATTGCGCCCGCTATTGACCGTTGGCGCGGGTCCCAATCAACATTCGTTTGTGGATTATCTCCGCGCTGAGTGCATTCCGCAATGGAATCAGGAGTTCAGCCAGCTCGAAGTCTTTCACTGGATGATCGAGTGGGCCACCCGCCCATATTATTCTCCGCGCGGCGCGATGTACGAAGCGCGACTCATGGAAGCGACGTTGATGAATGCCTTGCACCGTGCGGGAGTCAACTTCGGCGAGCGTCTGCACTATTGGCATGGCAACCTGCTCTTCCTGACCGACATCGGACATCAGTCCATACCGGGCAACTGGCCGATTGCCAAACGCCGCTATCTCGAAAAATGCGTTGACCTGTATGGTGACATGCTTGCGACAACGGGCATCCACACCAATATGTCACTGCCCGATCCGCTCTTCGCGTGGGATTTCATGCATCTCTCCCCAAGCGAACGCGGCGACCAGCATCTTGATGAATTCAAGTCCGAGTTCTACATCACGGCCACGCGGCTGCTGCGCGCGTTCGCGTCTCTCTTTATCGCCACCAGTGCGTCCACGCCGATGCAGGCCCAGGTGAAGGATGGACGCGCGGCGGTTGTCCTGACTGAATATGATTCCATCCGCAATTTGACTTTCCCAAATCCGCGCGAAATTGATCTGCCCGATCTGTATCGCTCATATAAAGATTATTTGCAGATCTCGTATGATCTCGTGCGGCGCGGAGTGCGCTTCGGCAACAACAATTGGACACCGATCCGCGCGCGTAGTTTTGCCGATCCTGTTGAACGGATCATCTCGACGACCAGCGACCAGCTCAACGCGCTGTACACACGCGGATTGTATGCCGCAGGCGAAGCCACTCCGCCCGAAGAGATGGCGCTGCAAGTCGAGAAGCAGAATCTCATGGCGCGCATCAACCTCCCGATGGGGCGTGTTGAAGTTCGTGTGGATGAGGGCGGTCACAACCTGGACCTGGATATTGCGAACCTGACCTTCAAACATTTGCTAATGCTGAGAATTTATTCCGACCCGAAATTCGCGCGTGGATTTCGCTATGATCGCGAGGATATCAACCGTGCCCGCGCGAATGAGGATCTTGCTGCCAAACATGGTCTGCGCGCCGAGATCGAGAATCCACTGACAGGCAAGCCCGTTAATTTGCGCGCCTTCCTCAAGTGGTCTCTTGGCGAAGTCAAACCGCTGGCTGAAGCCTTGAACATGTGGGACGATTTGCAGCCGCTGGTGGAAATGTCCGAAGGCGGGCGCAACACGGCAGAGAAGATCCGCGCGCGCTTGAAGATGGAACTCGGTGAAAATGAAGAGGTGCCGATCACTGTCTTAAAGGAATTATTTTACGAACACGAGGCGCAGATCAAATCGGATGTCGAACGCGTTTGCGCGGATTACACTTCGCTCGGATCGGATGCGTCGAAGATCGCGGAGTACATTCAGCATAGCCGCGAGGTTGCGCGCCAAACAACAAATGCGCCTGTGCAGTTCCAGGCACGAACGCAGGCGGTAATTGAACTGTCATACCGTGACAAAACGGCCGAGATTGTGGATTTATCCAAACAGTTGATTGGCATTCCATCTGTCACTGCCTGCCCCGATGAAAGACTGGATGAAGTACATCGCGCAGGCTCTTTGATTAACGATTATCTGCGCAACGCGGGGCTTGATGTTAAATATTTTGATGGGAAATATCCTGCAGTATATGCAACCTTTCCTAAAGTCACGAAGGATAATCCGATTTTGTTGACGGGTCATTTCGATGTAGTGGAGCCTGAACCCGACGACTCTCAGTTTGTTCCGCACATTGAAGGGGATTATCTTTTCGGCCGCGGCGCGGCGGATATGAAGACAGTTGTTGCGACTTACATGGTTTGGATGAAGGATATGATGAAGTCGCACGCGCCATATCCCAATATTGCCTTGATGTTGGTTGGCAATGAGGAAAATGGCGAATCTGAAGCTTGGGGTACGCCGCATTTGTTGAAAGAGTTGAATCTCACGCCATCCTTATTCATTGCAGGCGAACGCACAGGCGAAAAAGGCAATGAGTTGTTTGGAGAAATTTGCGTGGAGAATCGCGGCGTGATGCGCTTTGATGTGATCGCCCGCGGCGCGAAAGGTCACAGCGGCGTGGCTGGGACTGGCGACTTGAGCGAGAAACTCATCAACGCCCGCACGGCCTTGAATGAGATCTTTGCAAAACATCTCACGCTCAAAGCGGCGGATGGTTGGCAGTCACAAGCCAAGTTTCCATTCATCAATGTTGGAACGGTGGGCGTGTACAACGTCACAGCGGCGGAAGGAATTTTAGGCGTTGAGATTCGTCCCATTCCGCAGGATGACACATCCGCATTACGCAGTGAGGTAGAGACGTATTGTGCCGAAAATGGATTGGAAGCAAAGTTCACTGTGATGGAAAACGGCGTGGCTTGCGACAGGAATAATCCAGCGTTGATCGCGCTGATCGAAGCGGTCAAGCAGGCTTTGGGTGGAGAGGATCCGCGTATCGGTAGAAAGCTGCCCGGCACCAGCGCAAGATTCGCTCCGGGCGGACAGGCTGTCGTTTGGGGGCAATCAGGCGTCGGTCCTCATGCGAAGAACGAGGCGCATTACATCCCAAGTATTGAACCGTATTACAGGTCGTTGAATGAGTTGGCAAAGTTGTGGAAGTAAAAAAAGTAGAGCAGGGTTAACCCTGCTCTACTTTTTTAAGAATTCGAATGGCGGGCGTTGATTTAATTTAATTAAATTTGCGCCAGAATCTCCAGCGTGGATTGCGGTCACCGAACCGGTATCACAGCTCAGGCGTTGAAAATTATCGAGCGGCAGACCAAGGAAATGTGAGACCGCTAATTTAATGGGGTCAGCATGAAACACAACCGCAACGATATCCTGTGGCTTGTTATGTTTCTTGATGATATTTTCAAGCACGCCAGAGATGCGGGTTTGTATTTCAGGGAAAGATTCGCCTTCAGGAAAACGAAAACGGGAGGGGGCATGTTGCACGATCTTCCAAACTTTTGTCAGGCTCAAAACTCTCCATGATTTGCCCTGCCATTTTCCGATATCCGCATCCATCAGATCAGGCTCCTGAATGATCTGCAATTTTCTTGCGGATGCGATTGGCGCAGCGGTCTCCATCGCCCTTTCAAGCGGACTCGAATAAATAGCTTTGATCGGGACATCCTTCAGCGCTTCGCCCAACGCCTGGGCCTGCTTCTGCCCCCGTTCATTGAGATGTACCCCGGGAGTTCGTCCCGCCATCTTGCCTGTTTTGACAAAATCGTTTTCGCCGTGACGGATGAGAAGTAATAAGGTCATGTTGTAATGTAAGTCGAAATTTATTTCGACTTATGCCTCCTGGCTTAAAAATGTAAATTTCCAATCATCCCAGTTTTTTGCTAAACCAGCCTTGACAGGGTTGTTAATTGTATACCAAACGATTCGTTCATATTCTTGCTGATCTCTGATCACGTGGTCATAGCTTTCATGATGCCAAAACGCGCCGCTTCTTCCCAGCGTCTGATTACAAAAACGAGCGGTACGGCCTTTCAGAAGCTTTAATGTATCTGCCAACGGATATGGCGCAGTGACTCCGTTATGATTGGGGGCAAATGTGTATTCAAACGTGTCGATCACTATATGACAGTGATTTGACATGATGCAAGACGCAATCATGCGGTATCGTTTACCATTCAGGGCATAAAGTTCCTCTGCGATGATGCTTGCGACTTGTTCCTCCGCCAGCCAACGTGGACTTTCCTCCAAGCATTGGTCGAGCCATTTGTCATAGCGACCAAAGACCTTTTTATCCAGTTTATAGAGTTCATCTTGTTGTTGTATGCCGCGAAATGCTGACAGAATGTGCTGCCGCTCACGCTCGCTTTCCTCTTTCAGCGCCTGAATGATATGAATGGGGAGGGAATTGGCAAGCCGAAAGGTGATGAAAAACATCTGTCCTTTGGGATGCCAATGCGGGAGTTTGCAGCGATAGTAGTCAGCCATTTCTTTTTGTTGGGCATAAAGTCGAAATAAATTTCGACCTACTTGATCTTCCTCTTCATCTCTTTGATTTCATCTTCACTCATTGCGGGGACATCTTCCCTGCGTTCAATTCCTAATGCCTTGCGTTGAGCTTCGCGCCACATTTCCAATCTGGCGGTCACTTGTGATTCGTATCCCTCTTGCGATGGCGCATAAAAATATGTGCCGAGCAATCTCTTCGGCAGATATTGCTGCGGCGTAAAGTGACCTTCTGCATCGTGCGGATAAACATAATCCTTGCCTTGACCCGTGGCTTTGGCATCTCGGTTTCCATCCGCGAGGTGACGCGGCACGGAGACTTGCCCCTCTTCCTCGATCTTCTTCATCGCCTTGAAATATGCACCGGCACTATTGGACTTGGGTGCTGTGGCAAGATATAACGTCGCTTCGGCGATGGGATAAATCCCTTCGGGCAAGCCGATGTAATCGAATGCTTGCGCGGCTGAATTGGCTACTACGAGTCCCATCGGGTCAGCGAGGCCAATATCTTCGCCAGCCAAAATGATCAACCTGCGCAGGATGAATTTTGGGTCTTCGCCTGCGTAGATCATTTTTGCGAGCCAGTACAAAGCGGCGTCTGGGTCACTTCCGCGCACCGATTTGATGAATGCGGAAATGGTGTCGTAGTGAGCATCACCATCCTTGTCATATAGAACTGCGCGGCGTTGAATGGATTCCTGTGCGACATCCAAAGTAACGTGGATCACACCGTCTTTGTCTGGCGCGGTGGATTCAACTGCGAGTTCAATTGCATTCAGGGCGTTGCGTGCGTCGCCGCTGGAAACTTCAATTAAATGGGTGCGGGCATCCAGGTCAAGGTTGATGCGTTTATTGCCATAGCCACGTTCTTTGTCGGTCAGCGCGCGGTCGATCAAAATCCCCGTTTCGGTTTGATTCAAATTTCGTAATTGAAAAACGCGCGAGCGGGAGATCAACGCCTTGATAACTTCAAAATATGGATTCTCTGTGGTCGCACCGATCAGGGTAAATGTCCCGTTTTCAACGTGGGGGAGGAGCGCGTCCTGTTGGGCTTTGTTCCAGCGATGGACTTCATCCACAAAAAGAATCGTGCGGATGTTGTGCAGTCTTCGACGTTCAAGCGACTCGTCTATGACAACTCGCAAATCCGCTTTGCCTGCGAGGATTGCGGAAATGGTGGTGAAGTGACTCTTGGTGGTGTTTGCAATGACTTGTGCGAGCGTGGTCTTACCCGTGCCTGGAGGTCCCCACAAAATAATGGATGAAAAAAGTTTGTCCGCTTCGATGGCGCGGCGTAGAAGTTTGCCTTCGCCTACGATATGTTCCTGCCCGATGTATTCATCCAAAGAGCGCGGACGCATTCGCGCGGCGAGCGGCGCTTCGCTTTTCAGTCTTTCGTGCATGGAATGGTCGAAAAGGTCCTGAGACATGGACAGATTATAACAATAAGAGATGCTGATGGTTTCAGGCGTTTGGTAATTCTTCCTGAGTTTGCAGATGGGATTGATTCACCATGTAGATTCCCGCCAACGCAATCGCCCCGCCGATCCATTGAATGGGATTTGGAATTTCCCCCAGCATGGGAATGGCGAGAATGGCGGTGAGAATGGGCTGACCGATCAGCGTGGGCGATACGACCGAGGCGGGCAAATGTCCCAACGCGTAGCTGATGGCGAGGTAACCGATCATTTGAGAAACAATGGCGGTGACAAAAAAGATGACCCATGTCTGGGTGGAATAACCAGTGAATGAATTTCCCAATGATAAATTCATAATGAACATGCTGAATGTCGCGCTGACTCCGATCAGCCAGATATAACGGAACGGGTCAATGTGCTTTCTTCCACGCTGGGTGGTGAGTTGATAGGATGCGTAGAAGATCGCGGCCGCGCTTGCCATCAGGTCACCCAGCCCGAGGGTGGGGTGAAGAAGGAAGTCACTGCCCATCACGAGCGCTGCGCCCGCGAGTGCGATGAACAGTCCGAACCAAAAGCTGCCGCGTAGTTTTTCTCGCAGGATGAAAAACGCAAACAACGCCACCCATAAAGGTGATGTATTGCCAAGCAATGTGGCGTTGGCGGCGGTTGTATATTTCAAAGAGGAATTCCAAAACGCAAAATCGAACGCGGTGAAGATCCCCGCTAATAATGGAAAGATCAAATATTTTTTATCGATCGGTTCAAGTTGTTTTTGCTGCCGAATGAATAATGGTGTAAAAAGAATCGTGGAGATCAACAAACGATAGAATCCAGTGATGGGACCGGGCGCTTCAGCCCAGCGCACAAACATGGCGGAAAGACTGAGCGCGCTGATACCGACCGCGAGCGCGATGTATGGAACGAATTTATTTTGCATCGAGAGATTGTATCAGCACTGCGGGGAAGTTTGTCAGCGGCGTGTTAGGTTGATCTGCTCAAGGGTGGGTAAAAGCTCATTAAGGTTGGGCAGGCTAAAGTCAGGTTGGATGCGCTGCACTGTATCTTCATCCACATGAAGCTGTGCGCGGCGTGTGAGCCAGATCGTGAGCATGTTTAAATTTTTCGCGCCGTACATATCTGCTTGCAGGCTGTCACCGATCATGGCCGCGTCTTCAGGCGGGATGCTCCATTGCGCGAGCGCGATCTCAAATGTGCGCGGATGCGGTTTGCGATAAAAACACGCGGCAGAGGTGAGCACAAAATCAAAGTAGGGGCGAATTCCAAAACCTTCGATAAGTTCCTGCACATCCTTGTCATCGCCCGCGTTTGAAAAAATACCAAGCTGATAATTTTGGGCCTTGAGCTTTTGGATGGTGTCGAATGTGTCATCTTCCAGCACCCAGTTTTTTTGCGTGACCGAATACATCGCATCCAGCGCGGACCTGAGAACTGATTCTGCGATTTCGGCATATCCCAACTCTTTGAGCAGTTCGCGCAAAACGAAGTGATAACTGGTTTCCTGCAGGTCTTTATCACGCTGTTGGTAGTATTGCAGCAGTCTCGCGCGAAAGATATGGCCTTCGAGCATAATGTCATATTCGCGCAGTTTGGCGGAAAGATTATGGTCTGCGGAATCGAGAATGGGCGCCCAATTTTCGCGGGCATGCATGAGTGTTCCACCCAGATCGAAAAGCAAGTGACGAATTTGAGAAGCGGCCATCAGGATTGGTATACCCTGACAGCCGCTTTGCGTAAAGGGGATATTTGTGGGATTTACCTATTCATCAACGTAAAATGTTCCGCTTTGCACCAGTTTGGAATCCGCGTATAGTTCCACAACATATTCACCGGGTGTGAGGACGAACACGTTGGTGTAGTCATATCCGAACGTCCGATACCAAACCGAGTTTGAACTCATGTCTTCATATGAGACCACGCGCAGAGATTGGTCTTCCACGCCGTTTGAATATACTTTCCAGATAACCTGCTGTGGAGGCGGGCCGCTGTAGCTAAATTCCACAGTAACGGATTCTGTTGTAAATGGAAATCTGGCATCCGGTGAAACTTCAAAATTTGTGACCAGTCCCTGTTCATCTGTGCCGGTGATCTGTCCAAAGGCGAACGGCTGGACTTGCATGACTTCCTGTGAAGTGGGCAGTTGACCGGTATATTCAAGCGCGACGATCGTTTGTTTTAGGCGTACCATTTGTTGAAAAGCGAAATCACGGATGACTGTGTGGTCGCCGCTGATCATGTCTGCGGTCGGCGCTTCCGTCCACGGTTTGGGGTTACTCTCCAATTGGTCGATCAGGTTCCGCAGATCAATGGTGCCGGCATCCATATAAAACCAGAGAGAAGCAGATGGCTGTGTGTTGTTATTGCGCGCTTCGTTAACCTGCCTTTCGGCCTCCTGAATCAGCAAGTCGTATTGCCTTTGTGAGTTGGTCATATCTCCCATCGAAAGATAAGTGATGGCTTCATTCATGCGAACACCTAGAACGCGCGGATCTTGGCTCAAGACCCTTTCATCGGCTTCAATGCCTTGCTGAAATTGTCCGCTAATGTAATAGGCCCAGCCAAGATTCCAATTCGTGTTGGTTCCGTCAAAACCTGCCTCGCGCGCTGACTCAAAGTCCCTGATGGCCGCCACAATATCATTTTTATCGAAGTTGGCAAATCCGCGTTGGTAGTAGGCTTTTCCGTAGTCGGGTTTTTCTGCGACCGCAAAATTGAATTTGGCAATTGCCTCATCGAATTTTTGCTGATGGGCAAGCCCCACGCCCTCGGAGTATGCGTTAATCGCCGAAGTGTTGACCTCCGGGCGGGCCAGCAATTCGATCATGGACCAGCTCAGCCACAGCACACACAGTCCCACAATTCCAGATCCAATCAGAACGAACAGCCAGCGCACGTTTCCCTTTAACGTGGTTGAAAGGCCATACAGTGACAGGGCAACTGTGAGCAGTGTGATTTGTACAACCAGGCTGTCTGCGGTTTCATCTGTCGCGCGGCCAAGTTCTGATTCTGCAAAATAGATTTCGTTCAGGCGTGTGGATTCTACAAGGTAGGTATCCGCTTCGTATTTGTACGTATCAGGCCACCCGAGGGTTGAATCGAAATATTCGGGGCCGAGCATTTCACTTAGGGCTGCAATCCGCTCCTGCAGCCTGGTGTAGCGTTCCACAGCCGCAGTATCGCCAGATTGATCAGCCGCTGTAATTTGTAATCCGATCTCGCGCCAGGTTTGAAACGCTCCCTGCCATTCATAGCTGGACTGGATCGTGCCGTTCAATTCCCTTTTTGTGGCGGCGACGGCATTTTCCTGCGCGCGGCGGCGGGCTTGTTCTGAAATGTTTGCGGCGTAGTTTTGAAAATAGACAGTGATGGCCACCCAGATCGCCACGGATGCGATCATCATGGTGATCATTTTATCGAAGCGGTCATGCGCTTGGATTTTTTTCTGCTCTTCGGTGCTCATATTAAATACCTCCCGATCAGCATGCCCATAATACCTGTAAGCCCCAGCAGAATGCCG